>CASGCE010000017.1 GCA_949299935.1 uncultured bacterium
AGCATCTATTTTTAAAAAGGAGAATGACAAGTGTTGTTGTTCTCCTTTTTTGTATGAGGAAACCACCCCCTCTCACAAAACGATACTTAATCGTTTTGTTCGGCAGAGTCCATCCCGAACACGGTCGTAAAGACTCATAGCAGCAAAAATACTTGGCGGACCACCGCCTGGGAAGATAGCTCGTTGCTAGCATCTATTTTTAAAAAGGAGAATAACGATATTTGTTATTCTCCTTTTTGGTATGAGGAAACCACCCCCTTGCGCAAAACAACACTTAATTGCTTTGTAATATTTTATTTTAAGTAATCAGGTTTAATAACTTCAAAACCTTTATTTCCACTACGGCTGATCTTTATTCCTTGTGCGTCAACCCAGATGTCTTTGTTTCCAAGTGCTGTTTCATTACTATCTTCTTCATTCCATTTTTTGTGTAAGTCTTTTGTGTATACTTCATCGGCATAATTGTCATTATTGACATAAATCGTATTGTTTTTGCCTTCAATGTCTATATAATCTTTTTTGTCTTGGGCTCCAAATATAGTTACGTCTGACAGATCAGTTCCAAATAGGCATGCATATCCTTCTTGCATCCATGCACCCACTGTAGGTCCATACTTTGATCTGTGGACGGCTGTTTGGTCTGAAAAAATAAGTCTCTGTCCTGTTTTTAGTTTTACTTCGTATTGTTCTTTGCCTTTAGTATAGTCTAGAACCACTGATAATACCTCATCTTTTGAAAATCTTACGCCGCCATAATAAATGAAATTATTACCTGAATCGTTAATGCCTGTCATTTTATCCTCCTTATCTGTTTTTTACTTTTGTTGTGTACTCATGTATTATAAACATATTTTTTATACACAATTGTTAGAATTTTTTTAAATTGTTACATAAATTAATAGTTATTAACTATTAATTTATGGTTAATAGTAGTTAGAAATATGTTAATAGCTTGTTTATACTGTTTATTATGCAGGATTTAAATAAAAATTTAGAGAAAAAATTCGGAGCTAAACTTGCTTATGCAAGAAAGTTGAAAAAATTATCCCAAATGAAGCTTGCTGAAATAGTTGATATGAACTTTAATTATATCGGGCAAATAGAGCGGGGCGAAGCTAATGTTACCATAGGAACAATGAAATTGCTTGCAAATGCTCTTGAGGTCGAGATGAGAGAATTATTTGATTTTACGTTTTAAATTTTGTATAATAGATTTATGCGCAGGAAGTTTCAAAATAAGGTTTTAACTTTTACCGTGACTTTTTTATTAATGTTTTCGGGGCTTTATTATTTGGGATTAAGTTACGTGCCTTTGGAGTTGTATGAAACGCAGACTATGCCTGCAAATAAAACAGAGGATTTTTATGTAACTCAATGGTGCAAAATGAATTTCGGCAGAAAAGAAGCTGTTCTTTGGGATATGTCAAGGGTTGATTGTCTTACAAAAGATTATGCAATAGAGTTTGATTTTGCGAAAAAATGGGCTGAAAGTGTCGGACAATCTCTTTATTATGCTGAACTTACCCACAAAAAGCCTGCCGTTGTTTTGATTATGAACAGTTGGGCCGATTTGAGATTTGTTAAGAGAGTCGAACGCTTAAATAAGGACATACAAATCTTTTTGGTTAAAGCGTTTTAAATCATATTATTGGTCGGTATTGAATTTCTTGACTTTTTCAGAATAATTATTATAACTTGAACATGATAATTATGGAGTTTTTCAATAAAAAATATAAATGTAAACATGATAAATTTTTACCGGATAATGATCTGGGCTATTGTCCGGATTGCGGTGAATTAATTGAAAATCAATGGTTTATTCTACGCTGTAGTTGTTGCGGTGTTAAGCATAAAGCTATTATAAAAAACGGTCAAATCTCATCTGTCGAAAAATTTTGTCACAATTGTGGAAATAAATATTTTGTAGTCGAACGTGTCGGCAAAATTAATTTTATTGATATAAATTATGCGGTCTTAGTCAAAGTGGTTATTCCTTGTGAACATCATGAATATATTCAAAGTTGGACTGATGCTAAAGAAACATCCAATTACACACAAAAATTGCTGCAACAATCCCGATAAAATCCGCTAACAAACCCACCAGAAGTGCGTAGCGTAGTTTTGAAATACCTACAGCACCGAAATATACTGCCAAAACATAAAATGTTGTCTCACTTGAGCCTACCATTATCGCTGATAGCTTTGTTGCATAATCGTCCGGCCCTAAACTGTTTGCTATATCAGAAAATATACCTAATGCGGCTGAACCCGAAAGTGATCTTACTATCATTATTGGAATTACATCCGCTGGTACATGGATATGATTAAGTATTCCTGAGAAGTTACCCTCAATCGCTTCAATTATTCCTGATGCTTTAAACATTCCAATTCCAACAATAATTGCAACAAGATACGGAATGATATTTACAGCTACTTTAAATCCGTCTTTTGCTCCTTCGGTAAAGGTTTCATATATCGGTACTTTTTTGATTATTCCCAGAGTCAAAATTAATATTAAGGTCAAAGGCAGTGCCCAAAGAGAAATTGTGTTTATTATATTCATTTGTCATTTCCCCTTTTATTATCAATTTTGTTAGGCTGATTTGCTCTTTGCGGTAACCATAGTTTTTGGAAAATTTTTGCCAATATTAATGCCGATATAAAGGCTATACTTGTCACCAGTAATGTGGGGACAATTATCTCTGAAGGATTTTTATACCCCACTCCTATTAAGACGGCAAGTACGGTTGCCGGTATTAGTTGAAATCCTGCTGTATTCATCGCTAGCAGCATGCACATTGCATTTGATGCAGAAGTTTTGTCTATATTATGCTTTTGTAATTCCTCCATCGCTTTAAGACCGATTGGCGTCGCTGCATTCGTTAAGCCAAAAGCATTCGCCGAAAAGTTCATCGCTATATCTCCAATTGCAGGACTCTCTTCTGGAATTTCATTAAATAATTTTTTCGTGATGGGGTTTATAATTTTTGCAATAACTTCTATTAGACCGCATTCCTCGGCTATCTTCATCATTCCAAGCCAAAATGCCATTATACCTATTAGCGAAAAGGCTACTTTGACCGAAAGTTCCGCTCCGCTTAAAATTGAATTCACTACGTCAGTTAGTTTCCCGTTTATTGCACCGTAGATTATCGAAATTACAATTAGAAAATAAAATATGTAATTCATAGAATAATTAAACCATTAAATCTTTATATCGTCAAATTATTCTATAATTTTAAGCTGTCCCAATATTTTTGAGTTTCATCATCAGGATTTTTATCGTTGGTCGCATACCAACTGCAACCTATTCCGTTCAGTATTTGTGGTGAATCCTTAGTACATGGTAATCCTGCAATATATGGATATCTTACATCTTCAAGGTCTTCTTCGCTAGTGTATTTCTTATACATTTTCCCGAGAGCTAATAAATCGTTTTCAACCAAAAACATAAATATATCATATCCCAGTTGGTTTGGGCCTGAACTTGGTCCGTTGATGTCTGTAAATATTTTTATTTCACCTGAGGTTATAGTTACGTTTACTGAGCTTCCGTTTTTTAGTAAATACAATGGGTTAGGGTAATCTACACTGGGAGTTATTCTATACTCTGCTGTAGAATATGATTTGGTGTTATTGTAGTTAGTTATTGTGTAGTCTTTTGCCGTCTTTTCAAGATAATTGCAGTTTTTTAAAAAGGTTTCTTGAAATTTTTCGCTGAATGGATAATATTTTGCTCCGTTTCTATAACAATTTTTTAATAAATTCTCACCCAGCTCTATTCGAGTTTTTATAACTGCTTCCGACAATATTGCATAGGTCTGTAAGTATCGTGTTTTTAAAACTTTTAACCTGTAATTTTGTATTAGTGTAGGTATGGTCAATGCCGCAACAATCCCGATTATACCCAAGGTTATTAACACTTCTGCTAGAGTAAAAGCCTTTTTCATAATTCTCCCCTACACTATTATAATGTATAGAATACACATTGTCAATAGTATAAAATCCATCTTATGGAAGATTATAAAGACGTATTAAAACTGATTGGACTGCGATTTAGGGTTGAACGTATTAAAAAAATGCTCTCTCAGGAAAAGTTTGCTGAAATTGCAAATGTTCATACAAATTATATCGGTAAAATAGAACGCGGTGAACAGAATCTTACTGTCAAGAAAATTGTTGACCTTGCAAATTCTTTAGATATCCCAATAAGAAATATCTTAAATTTGTAAATTTAGAACTTCATTCAGGTTTTCTTTGGGACTATGGTCAACTTTTTCAGTAAAAATAATATTGTCAAGTCGTTTAAGAGTATTTTTCACTTTTGGTGTTGTTGTTTCCATATAAATTTTATGCCCTTCACCTCCGCATTCAATAAACCCTAATTCTTTATATTTGGAAACCGTATCGTATGGTCCGTTGGTTATTGCTTCCAGACTAATTTTTGTTGCTTTTGAATTTTTAAATATTTCAAATAAGTGTTTAAAAAGAGTTGTACCTGCGAGTCTGACTTTTAGACCGTATTCAATGGGCCATGTGCATATGCAATCCAAATGAAAATTAGTTTTCCCTGGTAGAAATACTGCTATACCGCATGGTTTGTTGTCCGCGACAGCTAATATCGTTTTTCTATTATTGCGTGTTGAATTGTCTACGGCATATTCTAACATTTCGTTCCAGCGGGAATATTCTTGATGGGATAAATTCGGCATGAGATTTTCTACATTTATCCTTTTGGGTAAAAATTTTAAAAATGATCTGTCACTTTGAGCGTTAAGTTCATATATTTTTATGTTGGTTTCAATGTTTTTTACGTAATTTCTTGAATTGGCAATATGTATTGCTTGAAAATTCGGAGAAAATGTATATTGTTTTTGTATTTGCATTTTTTATCCTTAAATATTTTTGCTGTTTTTATAAAAACTTCTAAAAATAAATTTTGCTTAAAAAAAAGCTCTCTTTTGGAGAGCTTTTTTTTAAGTCCTTTAGCAATCTAACAAGAACAAGTTATGCATTGACAACCAAGTGCTTCTTTAGCTTCTTTCAATCTTACCTTGATTCTGCCGTCAACTGCTATACCTTCACCTGTTTTTTCACTTATTAATAACGGGTTTATATCAAGTTCATCAATGAATTTGTAGTCATTAACTAATTGAGACAAACGAAGTAATGTTTCTTCAATTTGGTTTATATCAGCAGGTTTTGTTCCTCTGGCACCTTCAAGTAATTTGTATGCTTTAACGGATTTAACCATTTCAGAAGCATCTTGATCTGTTAATGGTGCAATTCGGAAGGTTACATCTTTCAGTGCTTCAACAAATACTCCGCCTAATCCGAACATCATCATAGGACCGTATTGAGGATCTGTTGCAATACCGCATACCATTTCTCTGTTACCTTTTACCATTTCTTGAATTATTACGCCCTCAAGACCTTCTAAAAGACCTTTTTCTGTTAATTTGTTTATTAAATCCCGATATTCTTCCCGTAATTGTTTCTCAGATTGAATGTTTACTCTTACACCTCCAACATCAGTTTTGTGAGAAGTTGTCTTTGAGGTCATTTTCATTACAACTGGGTAACCGATAGAATTACCCAATGTTACAACTTCTTCTTCGTTTGTTGCTAAGCCGTATTTGCAGGCTCTTATGCCATAGGCTTGAAGAACATCGATGGATTCTAATGTTGTTAATTGGTCACGACCTTCTGCTATAGATGATTTGATAATTTTTTCAACTTTTGCTCTGTCAACATCGTAGCAAGGAACTTTGCCTTGAGGCCTTTCCATCCATTTTCTTTGTTGGTTCAATCTGTTAAATCCGTCTGCTGCTTCTTCAGCATACATAAAGAATGGCATATTTACATTCATATCAGATAATGCCGTGAAAAATTCACTCTTAGTCATAAATACACCGATAACAGGTTTTTGAGGATATTGAGCTTTAATTTCCATAACTGCTTTTGCAACGTCTATATCTTTCAATCCTAAGAACGGAAGATAAATGACCATAATCATATCAACATTTTCATCTGCAATTACAGTTTCCAAAGTTTGTTTATAGTGTTCAATAGGTGCTGAGGCTATCATATCGATAGGGTTTTTAACTGATGCTGCAGAAGGTAAGAAACTTCTTAATTTTTCTTTTGTAGCGTCAGAAATTTTAGCCATCTGCATACCGTATTCACAAACAGCGTCAGTTGCCATAATTCCGGGACCGCCTGAGTTTGTGATAATTGCTACTCTGTCACCTTTTGGAATCGGACAGTTAGCAAAAACTTTTGCTGTTGCAAAGAGATTTTTCAATGAATATTCTCTTATTACGCCGGATTGTTGTAACAAAGCGTTTGCAGCCTTATCTGCACCGGCTAATGAGCCTGTGTGTGAAGATGCTGCTGACGCACCTGCTGCTGAACGGCCTGCTTTTAATGCAAGGATTGGTTTTTTCTTTGAAATTCTTGATGCTAAGTTTCTGAAATTTGCAGGATTTTGGATTGATTCCATGTACAAAAGAATTTGTTCGACGTCATCTTCATCTTCCCAGTATTCCATTGCTGTTTCTGCGTTAACATCAGCTTGGTTACCGATTGAAATGAATTGTGCAAATCCTAGGTTCAAGTCTTTCAATATATTTAAAATGCCGCCGCCTAATGCGCCTGATTGTGAAACAAACCCGATATTACCTCTTTCAGGTAAAGATTCCGCAAAGCAACCGTCCATTCTGATATCAGGGTGAGTATTTACTACACCCAAACAGTTGGGACCTACGCATCTCATTCCGTATTCTCGAACTTTTGCCAATAATTGTTTTTCAGCTTCTGCACCTTCTGCGCCTGTTTCTTTGAAGCCTGCCGTTATTATACATAACCCTTTAATACCCTTTTCATGGCATTGATCAATTGTGTCCAGTACAAATTTAGCGTTTACAACGATAATTGCAAGGTCAACTTCTCCGGGAATTTCTAATACTGATGTGTATGCTTGTAGACCCTCGATTATACCCCCTTTAGGGTTTACAGGATAGATTTTCCCGTTAAATTTGTATTCTTGCAATCTTTTCATGATATCTGAACCGATTGTGTGTTCCTTTGTTGATGCCCCTATTACGGCTATTGTCTTTGGTTTCATGATTTTGTCTAAATTGCTGTTCATTTTTTTCCCTTTCATTTATATTATTTTATGAATACCCGTTTTCTATCCAATTACGAACTCGTAGTGTTGCGTGCAGTTCATTTGCTATCTGTTCACACTTTTCAATATCAACATGTCTGCCTTTATAACCTTCAACAATCGTTGCTACTGTTTTTATCCCGGCATCAGATGATGCTTTTATAAATTTTTTTACTTCTTCGTATGCACCATTAAAAGATGGTTGAGAAAGTTCATTATATTCTTTTTCGTCCGCTCCGTTTAGGCTTACAGAAATTACGTCAATCAAATTTTTTAGTTCTTCACATACATTTCTTTTATAGACAAAATTTGCATGACCATTGGTATTTATACGAAGTCTAATGTTTGGATATTTCCCTTTTATATACTTTGCAACTTCTTTTAAAATATCAAGTTTTAGCATAGGTTCACCATATCCGCAAAAAGTGACTTCATTGCAGTTATTCGGAACTTGTTTGAGAATCTCCTCAAATTGTTTAATTACATCTTGCGCTGAAAAATTTTCACTCTCAAGCCACATATTTTTGCCACAAACATCATCTTTGTCTTTTCTTAGACAAAAAATGCAAGAGTTAGTGCATCGGTTAGTTAAATTAATATAAATTTTGCCGTCTAATAAGTATGCAAGAGTGTTTGACATGTTATCCTTTCCGATAATTTATATTATTACACGTCAAGATATTTTTACAAGGAGATTTTTACTGGACATAGTATCATTTTTTATGTTATAAATGGTTTTGAGGAGAGATAATGTTATGAATTATTTTATTGGATCATATATTGTTACGATAATCGGTCTTATTAGTGCATATTTTTGGGGTGAACATGTTCATCCTGGTTCCGGTTTTTTGTGTGTTTTTATCGCAATAATTTTAGGTGTCTTAGAAGTCAGCTTATCTTTCGACAACGCCGTTGTAAATGCTATGAAGTTAGAAAAAATGACACCTGTATGGCGTCACCGGTTTTTGACCTGGGGTATTGCAATAGCTGTGTTTGGTATGCGATTTTTATTCCCGATACTCGTTGTGGCGATTTTTGCAAGATTAAGTATGCTTGAGGTCACAAAAATTGCTTTGACTAATGTTGATAAATATGCCTATTACCTGCATCAAACTCATGCACCTATTGTAGCATTTGGCGGAATGTTTTTGTTGATGTTATTTTTGCATTACTTTTTTGATCACAAAAAAGATGTTCACTGGATTAAAAGAATTGAAGCACCTTTGGCCCATCTGGACCATGTTAAAAGTATTGAAACTATTTTATCAATGTTGGTTTTATTGGTATTATACGATGTCGTTCCGGCAGAACAAAAATTGAGTGTTGTTATTTCGGGTTTATCAGGAATTTTGGTTTATCTTATAATAGATGGTTTGACACATTATTTAGAACACCATGAACAAATTAGACTTGCACAATGTGCGGAAGGTGCAAAATGTACGGGTCTTGTCAGTTTTATATATTTGGAGCTTATTGATGCATCGTTCTCTCTGGATGGAGTTATGGGAGCTTTTGCTTTAAGTAAAGATATTATAATTATTACAATCGGACTTGCTATAGGTGCTATGTTTGTGAGATCTTTAACAATTATGCTTGTGGAAAAGAAAACTCTCGCCCGTTTTATTTATCTTGAACACGGAGCACATTGGGCAATAGGTGTATTGGCGATTATCATGTTTGTTTCTACAGTCAAAGAAGTCCCTGAAGTCCTAACAGGTTTGATTGGGTTTGCATTTATTGTTTCAGCTTTTATTTCTTCGGTTTTGCATAATAAAAAACTTGAAAATTGTATAGCTGATAAATAGTTTGGGTAATAGTTTTTACGTAAAATTTGATCTATGTGCATGTTTAAAAAGCGGTAACTTTAGTTGCCGCTTTTTAAAGGTTATAATTTCCAACTGTGTAAGTATTCCTCTTGTTCAGGAGTCAATGTATCAATTTCTATTCCCATTGATTTTAATTTAAGCTCGGCAATTTTTACATCGACTTCATGAGGAAGTGTATAAAGTTTGTTTTCTAATTTACCTTTGTTTTTTACAATAAATTCCATACCGAGGGCTTGGTTTGCAAAGCTCATATCCATAACGCTTGCCGGATGACCTTCAGCAGCGGCAAGGTTTACTAGCCTTCCTTGTGATAAAACATAGATTGATTTTCCGTTATTTAATTTGTATTCTTCCAAATTTGGTCTAATCTGTTTTATTTCTGTTGTAAATTCTTTCAGACCGCTAACATTAATTTCCCAGTCAAAATGACCTGCGTTTGCAACGAATGCTCCATCTTTCATTGTTAACAAATGTTTTACATCAACAACGTGTTTATCACCTGTCACTGTTAAGAAAATATCACCTTCTAATGCGGCTTTTTCTATAGGCATTACTCTATATCCTTCCATTGCTGCTTCAAGTGCCTTCAAAGGATCAACTTCGCATACTATTACGTTTGCGCCCAATGCTTTGGCTCTCAATGCACAGCCTTTTCCGCACCATCCATAACCTGAAATCACCACGGTTTTACCGGCTATAAGGATATTTGTTGCCCGGATAATCCCATCCATAGAACTTTGTCCTGTTCCGTATCTGTTATCATACAAGTGTTTTGTTAAGCTTGTATTTACACCAACCGCAGGAAATCTCAACTTTCCTTCTTTTTCCATTGCCTGAAGTCTTATTATTCCGGTTGTGGTTTCTTCTGTTGAACCGATAACTTTATCAGCTAAATCCGGTCTTTCGATATGAAGCGTAGAAACTAAATCGCATCCATCCTCCATTATTAAATCAGGTTCGTGGTTTATAGCTTCTTGAATGTGTCTTTTATATGTTTCCAGACTTTCACCGGCTATTGCATATACCGGAATATCATAATATTTTACAAGTGCGGCTGCTACATCGTCTTGAGTTGACAGCGGGTTTGAAGCAATTAAAATTGTATCTGCACCTCCTGCTTTTAAAACTGTACACAATGCCGCGGTTTCTTTTGTTACATGTGAGCAGGCTGATAACTTTAAACCCTCAAAGGGTTTTTCTTCAATAAATCTTTTTTGTATACTTGATAATACCGGCATGTCTTTAAACGCCCATTCAATTTGATTTTTACCTTGTTCCGCAAGATTTATATCTTTTATATCGCATTTTATTTCCGTCATTAGCATAAATTTCTCCTGGTTGAATACAAATTAATTGTATTTTCTACACGTTTAAATTATAATTCAGAAATATCATTTAGTCATATATTTTTGTAGTATGTAAAAATTTCTTAATATAGAGAAGTATTTTAGCAAAAACAAAGCTTTAGTTTTATTATTATCAATGCAGTAAGGAGCGTTGCGTGAAGGTTAATTCCGTAAATTTGAACATTCCTAAGATTTCTTTTAAAGGTTATGCACCTGTAAAAGATAATTACGGGTACAGAGTTTACGAGTTCAATTATCCGTTTGATGAGAATGAATTTGATTGTTATCTTGAATTGTTCAATGTGGAAAAAGATAGGAATGGCAATTATCATGTAACGGATATAATACCTGATTATAAAACGGGAAATATTGAACGCAAACTTAATGTCGGTAAAAATGTTGTAGATTTGTCTGGAGATTACTTTATTGCAGAAGATACTCCGTTTGCTTACCATTATAAGATAATCAGGAAATCTGGCGGTGCCCCGTTTTACGCTGTGGATGCCGGTAATATTATTGATAATACCGACTCTAGAGAAGCTCATGAAATATACAATTTTGTAACTCAATCAGGTTCAAATTTGACGCACAGTGGTTCAATGAAATTAATTGTGTTTGATAATTATAGAGTTGGCGAAGTTTATAATAAAAACATGTTTGCCCAAAATTATATTCTAAAAAACGATACTTTGTTAAAAAAAGCAATGCACTCCTATAAAAATTTTTCAAATAAAATTGGAGGTACATTAGCCGGGCTTGAAAAATCTATTGAGCAAGGATTATTAGACGGGTATTCAAATATAATTACTCTGCCTTTATTTACTGATGACAGCAGATCCTCTCATGCATATTGGAATAAGAATAATATGCAAATTGCACAATCCTTAGGAAATATTAATAATTATGCCTCTGTGCAGAGAAAAATGTTTAGTAAAGGTATAACGCTTGTTTCTGATGGCGCATTTGTTAACGAAGGACTTGAGGGAGTCCATTTTTCAAATGTTTTAAAGTGGGGTGAAAAATCACCTTTTTATTACTGGTTTAATATTTCAGGATTCCCTTTGAATTTGGGGGTTTTTGGTAAAAATCAAGAGTTTATTTCACATAAAGTCGTAAATAGTCCTTATAAATATGTTCAAAAGCCGAACGGTAAAATCCGTATATCTGCTAATTCCGATTACGACCCTAAAAAACCCACTTATTTACAAATATTCGATAATAGACTTGCGAGTAAAGAACAAAGAGAAGATAATGAAAATTTAATTAAATCTTATGACATATTAAATACAGATAATCCTTACGATATTAATACTCATAACGATACTGTTATTCCGTTTGCTTTTGAGATTAACCCTCAAATATATCATGAAAATGTGCTTAATCTGAATAATTACAACAAATCCCACTCAGATAAAATAAAAATTAATGATATAAGCGGAACAAAATTTCTTAGTAAGAATAAATATTTTGAACTTTCAGATAAAATTGAAAGTAATATTGAAACTTGGGACGCAAACACCGATATTTTAAAATTAAATTACGTAAACTCGCATGATAATACTGAAAGAATAAAAAATATTCCGATTCGCGAAAGAGAAAAAATTATTGAATTGTCAGAAAGAAGTAATATAGAAGTTCAAGATTACGCAGTAACGTCAGGTGCATATTGGACACAAAAAACAAAAGATATTTTGACATTGTATGTTGCACAGAATTTAAAAGACATTCAAAATAAAAATGCTGAGGAAATACTGGAAAAAATAAATAAAAACATTTATGCTAAGATTTTTCCTTCGAGAATCAAAAATTTAAACATAAATGTTATCCAAAATATATTGACCGGTGAATATCTTACCAATCGAGACTTCAAGTTTGATTCATACCGAGAGCAGGTAAAAATGGGATTGATGAATTTACCGTTGGATTCAATTGAATTGGGAGATAATATTGTTAGTGTTTTTGCGACGCCTTATATTTCAAAACGTGCAATGCATGAAGATGAAATAGGTGTTTCAAAATATGATTTATATAAAAAAGGTAATCCTCAGCTGCCCTCGGAATATAAGCGCGGGTACGAATACACTCAGAAAATGTATGACAAAGAAATGATTGATTTTGCATTGGAAGTTCTTGATAAGGTTCAAGATAATCTGCCGCAAAAGTTTTATGAAGGTAGTGAGGTTCCTTTATACGGGAAATATGTGTTACCATTATTAACCGGGGAAATAGCAAAATTTGCCGTAATTAAAGCATTATCACCTGATGCAAAAGTCTATGTGGATTCCAAAACAGGTGAAATTGGTTATGATTACGACGCATTAAAAGAAATATCGCTTCAAACTTTAAAAATTTACGGTGCTTCTCCTGAGGATGAAGCAATAAGTCTTATTGCAAAAATCAGAGCCGGGATTAAAAATATTAAAAATAAAGATAAAGAAATGCTTATTAACGCACTTTCCAAATCTATAGAGGGTACAAGTTCAGAGAGTTTTGCGCTTGCAGACGTGATTGTGGACAAATCCGAGATGGGATTGGATTTTAGAATTGATGCAGCAAAAGATATTGGAAATATGGAGTCTTTGAGAAATCAAAATACTGATTTTGATTATACTTGGAAAAAGGTAACTGATTTTTGGAAATTATTTAGTAGTGAGATTTTGAAAATCAATCCGAATTCTTATCTTGTTGCAGAGCTCACGGATGAATATGATTTACATAAGGTAGGAAATGGTGATGCCTCACAAAAATATAAAAATGCGCTTGATGTAAGGCGTAAATTTCTTGATGAAACAGGTTTAACTGCGCTTGCTAACTACACATATAATGATATCATTGGCATGTTTGGGCAAAAATCGGAATATGACCCGGGAAATATGGTTATTGATTATAATGACTTGCCAACACATATTTACAACAAAATGTTGTATAACAAGTACGATATAAATAATAGTTATTTAAGTTCATCGAATTTAAATTCGCTGCTATATGCATACAATTTTGTAGGTAACCAAGACAAGCCAAGAATACTTCACGCTATGGCACTGGATATGGGTTTGTTTTTTGCGGATTTGACTGACAGTGGAAATAAAGATTATCGTATGCGTGCATATAAGCTTGTAAATGATAAATTTGATCCTAACAATCCTCCAAGTGAAAAGGAGGTGGACAGATTTGATTTTGTAAACATAAGCTCTAAAGCTGTTGCTATGGGTGAGGCTATGAGGGCAGCTTTAATAGATTCTTTAAACGAATTAAGCCAAACAAATGAAACTTTTAATAAAAATCATGAAAAAATATTTGTATTAATCAGTCAAGCTGTTACGGAAATGGTAAACGGAAGATATTTAGGACGGAATTTTGAGGCTGATTCATTTGGTGTGAAACCTATAGATGTGACACTTGATGCAATTATAAAGCAGGCAAATTATCCTAAAGAGAGCAGAAATATCCTGAGTGAGGATGATTATAATTTATTGAAAAATAAGGCATTTGAAAAGCTTTTAAAGCCTGCATTTTCGAAACTTACGGGAATGATGGAGTATTTAGTCGCACTTCCCGGTAAGCCTACGCTATATGCCGGTGATGACGTCGGAGCTACGGGTTTTGAGTCCAAATCAAAAAATATTTATCTTCAAAACCGCGGGTATATTCACAATGAATGGTTATCGGATGATAATAAGGTTTTTGTAAAAGAATATTATGATAAATTAAAAGAAATTATGTCACTCAGATCAAGGCCACAACTTGATGCGTTAAACAACGGTGCGCCAATATTATTACCTTTGCAACAGGTATCAAATGGCGGATATAAATCTTTGGTATCCGCAATTTTCAGAGAAAATACAGACGGTAAAATGGCAATATCATTATTTAATACTGCGGGCATAAATCATACACCAAAAGAAGAATTTATACCTTATCCGGTTTATTTTCATGATAATAAGATATTTCTCACGGATACAAAAACTGATAACAAATTACTCGGTATAAAAGCAGGCTTAAAAGAAGGTACAAAGTTTGTTAATGCAAAGGATGAAAGTGATGTTTATTATGTTCATAAAGAAGGGTATAACTATGTACTTGAACACGGAGATAAAAGTCCTATTTGTATTAATGACAGTACCATGATTTTATATCATGTTCCTGAAAAATCTCAAGTTGCATTTACCGGAAAAATTACTTACAAGCCTTCGATAATTGATGTTACTAGAGCTTATGCCCCAGGCGTGTGAAGTATTTATACACTGAATCTGAAATGAACCAAATCTCCGTCTTGAACGACGTATTCTTTGCCTTCAAGTCTTGTAACGCCTTTTTCTTTGCAAGCGACGTAAGAGCCTAACTCAACAAAGTCTTTGTAGGGTGTTATCTCGGCTCTTATAAAACCTTTTTCAAAATCCGTATGAATTACACCTGCGGCTTGAGGGGCTTTTGCGCCTGCAGGAATTGTCCAAGCGTGAACTTCTTTTTCGCCTGCGGTAATAAATGTTCTTAAGTTTAAAAGTTTATAAACTGATTTTATCATCCGATTAATACCGCTGTCTTGAACTCCGAGTTCCGATAAGTATTCTTTAGATTCTTCTTCCCCGAGCTCGGCAAGTTCTTCTTCTATTTTTGCAGAAATAAGTACTACTTCAGCATTATGTTTTGAAGCATATTCCTGAACTTGTTTAGTGTATTCATTTCCGTCTTTTAAATCATATTCGGATACATTTGCCGCATATATTACCGGTTTTGTAGACATAAGGTTAAGCATTTTTACAACAGGTATCTCATCATCATTAAAATGCTCCAAAACATTGATAAATGTGCCTTCAGATAAGAGTTCGGTGAGTTTTGAAAGCACCTTATCCTCCAAAACAGCGTCCTTATAACCGCCTTTGGCTTGCTTTGAAATTCTTGCCTGACGTTTTTCGACGGATGCAAGATCAGCAAGTGCAAGTTCAGTATTTATAACTTCAATATCATCAAGGGGGTTTACTTTCCCTGCAACATGAATTGTATTTGGGTCATCAAAGCATCGTACCACCTGTATTATAGCATCTACTTCTCTAATATTATGCAAAAATTGGTTGCCAAGCCCTTCGCCCTTGCTTGCGCCTTTTACAAGTCCTGCTATGTCAACAAACTCGATAGCAGTGGGTATAATTACATTTGTTTTGCAAAGTTTTGCCAAAACGGATAATCTTTCGTCAGGAACAT
This sequence comes from uncultured bacterium, assembly GCA_949299935.1. Lineage (GTDB taxonomy): Bacteria > Cyanobacteriota > Vampirovibrionia > Gastranaerophilales > Gastranaerophilaceae > SIG32. The sequence goes on from CASGCE010000017.1 coordinate 15,543, forward strand.
TTACAACTCCTACATTCGGTTCAATGGTACAAAACGGATAGTTTGCGCTTTGTGCATTCCTTGAACTGGTAAGTGCATTAAATAAAGTTGATTTGCCGACATTTGGCAGTCCTACTATTCCTGTTCTTAGCATTTATAATTCTCCTTTAGGCGGATTGTTAATTATTTGTACACCAAACTTTGTACGGAATAAGTGTCTTACGGTATCCTTTTGAATTTCATAGATCATATTGTTAAACAAGTCGTAAGCTTCACGTTTGTATTCAATCAGCGGATCTTTTTGTCCGTATGCCCGCAAACCTATCCCGTCTCTTAACATATCTATATTGTGCAAATGATCAATCCATTTGTTATCAATCACTCTTAGAAGGATATTTTTTTCTAAATCGCGTACAACATTGTTATCGGAGAAGGGTTCTTGCGGAATGTAGTTTGGTTCATACTGTGAAATTACGTCATTGTAAAATTTAATAATTTCAGTTTCATGATCTCTGTATGCTTGCAGTGCAAAGTCCTTTACTTTTTCATACATAGGTTCAAATCTCATATTCTGGACGTCAGCCACCTCAAAATGTGAAAGTTGCGGAATATATGAGTGCAGCTCTTTTATCATAGTTATAAGATCCTCATAAATATAGTCTTCCACATGCATATCCGGTGCAATGTAGCTTTTCAAAATTCTGTCGACCTCGCGCTCAATCATAAACTGAATATCTTCATTCAGATTCTTACCGCTTAAAACTTTTCTTCTTTGAGCGTAGAATTTTTCACGTTGAATATTCATAACGTCGTCATATTCCAATACACTTTTTCTTATATCAAAGTGATAAGTTTCAACTTTTTTCTGTGCGGACTGAATTTGTCGGGTTATAAGAGGTGATTCTATTGCCATAGTTTCATCAACATTAAGCATATTCATTAACGAAGTAATTTTATCTCCACCAAAAATTCTCATCAAATTATCTTCCAAAGATAAGAAGAACCTTGTTGAACCGGGATCGCCCTGACGAGCGGCACGACCTCTCAACTGGTTGTCGATACGTCTGGATTCATGACGTTCGGTGCCTATTACATGAAGCCCTCCGGCTTGTACTACCCTGTTATGTTCTTCTTCTGTTAATGCACGAGCTTGTGATAACGCTTTTTCTTTTTCTTCTTCGTAATTGGGACTTTCAGAGGTTATACCTTTTTTGTCAAGGGTTTCTTTCGCCAGAAATTCAGCGTTACCGCCCAATAGGATATCAGTTCCTCGTCCTGCCATGTTTGTAGCAATTGTAACGGCCCCCACTCTGCCTGCTTGTGCGATAATATATGCCTCTTTTTCATGTTGTTTTGCATTTAAAACATTGTGTTTAATCCCTCGTTTTTTTAGTAATGCAGATACATATTCGGATTTTTCAATGCTTATTGTACCTACCAAAACCGGACGTCCGAGTTCATGCATGTGAATTATGTCGTCAACAACAGATAAGTATTTTTGACGTTCAGTTTTGTATATCACGTCGGGATAGTTAATTCTTATATCGGGTTTATTTGTAGGAATTGCAGTAACTTCTAAATTATAAATTTTTCCGAATTCTGCTTCTTCTGTCATTGCGGTACCAGTCATGCCTGAGAGCTTTGGGTAAAGTCTAAAAAGGTTTTGAAATGTAATGCTTGCTAAAGTTTGTGTTTCATCTTGAATTTTAACACCTTCTTTTGCTTCAACCGCCTGGTGAAGCCCGTCAGACCATCGTCTTCCCTCCATCAATCTGCCCGTAAATTCGTCAACTATCATTACTTCGCCGTCTTTTATAACATAATCGGTATCTTTTATAAATAATTCTTTTGCTTTAAGTGCCTGTAAAAGATGGTGTGCATATTGCGTATTGATATCAAAAAGATCTTTTATGTTCAAAAGTTCTTGTGCATGGTCAATTCCGTCTTCGGTTAAAATTATATTTTTATTTTTTTCGTCGACTTCGTAATCGGTATCTTTTTGTAATTTTGGGGCAATTTTTGCCATTAACTTGTACGTTTCTGCAGATTTTTCGAGTCTGCCGCTTATTATTAGAGGAGTTCTTGCTTCATCTATCAAGATACTGTCAACTTCGTCAATAATTGCATAATTGTAAGGTCTTTGTACAAGCATCTCAATGCTGCCAGCCATGTTGTCGCGAAGATAATCAAAACCGAATTCATTATTTGTACCATAAGTTATGTCGCAGTTATAAGCTGCTTTCTTTGCATCAAAGTCCTCAGCGTTTCTCCCTCCGGAAAGAATTACACCAACGGAAAGCCCGAGAAATTTATAAATTTTTCCCATCCATTCGCTGTCACGTTTTGCAAGATAATCATTGACTGTAATTATATGCACACCTTTACCGGTTAATGCATTTAAATATGCCGGCAACGTGGCTACAAGAGTTTTACCTTCACCTGTTCTCATTTCTGCGATGTGTCCGTTATGTAAAAAGTATCCTCCGATAAGTTGGACATCAAAGTGTCGCATGTTCAAAACACGTTTGCCTGCTTCTCTAACAGTGGCGAACGCTTCGGGAAGAATTTTATCCAGTGCTTCTTTTTCAAGCTTTCTGTCTGTTTTGAAATCATCCGATGTCTGACGTTTTGCCAGTATATTTTTAAATTCATCGGTTTTTGCCCGTAACTCTTCATCTGTAAGAGTTTCAAACTGCGGTTCTAAAGCATTAATGTGTTCCACTATCCCCATCATATTTTTAATTTTTCGGTCGTTAGGGTCGCCTAAAAGCTTCATAAGCAAACTTATCATTATTCCTCTCCAAATTCTATTTTATGTTACAATCCTAACATAAAAACAAGATAATTTGCACTAATTAAGGAATAATTAACAATTTATCGTATTTTATTGACTATTGAAACAGCGTAAATACTTTTTCAACATTTTTGCTTATCAAATTTTTGACCGAATCATATTCGGTAGTTAATGCTGAAATTTCTGTATCCAAATTCTTCATTTCTATATCTAATTGGTCTTCCTTATAGGTTAATTTAGCCTTTTTAGAGGTGAATTCAGCTTCTGCTTGTGCTATTGCATCTTCATCTTTGATTTCAATAATGCAGTCCTCTTCGTTGTATCTGCCTTGATAAAAATACCCGTCGTCATTAAGTGATGATATAAAATAAGTACCATTTTTTAGTGCATTTTCAAGATAATTGTTATCTTCTATATTGTTGTTTGCTGTCCACCCGTTTGCACATATGTTATTATACAACTGCATATAAAAATCTGCTTGCATTACGACAACACTGTCTGCAGCGAAATCTTTGTTTACAATAACGTAGTTATAATATGGGTCATCCGTAACCAAGTATGAATTGTTGAGATTATTTCCAACACTATAATTTGAATCAAATCCGTTATAGCATAATTCAAAGTAGGTTAGGAAACATGAAAATAAGTTAGACAAATTTATTGCCACGGTATCATTATTTTTAGAACCCTTGGCGTCTCCCATTGTAAAGAGATTACTTTCTTGCGCCATTGAAAAGGCACTATTAAATGCATTTTCGGTACTACGTCCTTCATCTGCTGTCGGATATCCCGTGTTTTTTAACAGGTTCTGCTGAATTAATGTTGTAGCATTTCGTAATGCCTGTTTTGCAAGAGCATCAGTGCCCATTATGTTAACTAATTTGTCATACATTGCATTAGACAGATTCCAAACTGTATTGTAGAAGTCTCCATCATTCGAGCCCAATGTAATATCGGTTCCGTCTGCACCTGTGTATAAATATATAACCTCACTTGTTAACAAATCTTCAAATGTTAAATCGTCTATTTCTGCATCGTTTGCAAAGTTACCGTTTACCATAACTTTGTGTTTTTCTGCAACAGTTTTTGACTGTGAGAAATAACCTTCAGTATAGATACCTAATTTTTCATCTTGCAGTTCATAAGCTAATCCCGCTAAATTTTTTACTAAGGCACCATTTTTGTTTAATGGTTCTGCACCATAGCCTGCATTTTGGTTGTATTGGTATATAAGATTTCCACTTTCATTTGTTTTTAAAATAACGTCGGATGTGTTATCAGAGATAACACCGTTATCGGCTAGTGCATTTATGAAGGTTTTGTATCCTGCCTCGCTTGCATTAACCGGTGAACCGTTAGGACTTATTGTAGCTGCAGCACCAGCAAATTGATTGTTTAATACTACGGAGCCTGTCCTTGTAGTTATGAGATAAGGATTATAGTTATTAAGTGTTGAAGGCGTCATTAAGACTCCGTATGATAAATTATAAGTGTTTTGACCTGAACCGTCATAATCCCATACAAGCTTTGTTTGATTCAATGCATTTTGATAGTCTTCTGAAATCTCAGACAAATCACGTGTAATGGAAAGTTTGTCCTGTGCAATCTGCATAGATTGGAATTCGCAGTACGCTTTTCTGGATGTTATGGCTAAAAATCTTGCTTGTGATGCCGCCAGTCCCATTGCTTTCCTTTCATTTGCTTAGTAACAAAGTAGTTCATGTAGGATGACGGTTTTTAAGCTTTAAAACTTTAAAATAAAAAGATTATTTTGTAACAAATGTTTACATTTTTTGTAACAATTTGTCTTTTATAAGAAAAAATTGTATAATGAACATGCTATTTATATTTCGGCTAGTGTAAATCTTAACAGGGGGAATGAAAAACTTCCTGTTTTTTTTATGCAAATGTTTATAGGATTTTCATATTTTTTTTTAAGATATAAGTTTGCAGTTTGAAGCAGGTATTTTCACAGAGTGTTTTTTTTTCTGTAATTGAGTGAGGATTTTTAGCACCACACCATCAGAAATAGCCTTTTTAGCAAGTTCAATGCCGGAAATTATATCAGTAGAAATTCCGTATAAATATAGCATAGCACCGGCGTTAAGACAAATAATGTCATATCGAGAATCCAGTCTTTCGCCCTTAAATATTTCTGTTACAATGCGAGCGTTATCTAGTCCTGAGCCACCCTGAAGCTCTTTAATTTCAACCCTTTTTAAGCCGAACTCTTCGGGAGTAACCGTATATTCATCAATATTTCCGTCTTTAACTTCAAAAATTTTGCTTTCTGAGCACAAGCTGATTTCATCAATATTAGGATTTGTACCATTTACGATGATTGCGTGTTTTGTTCCAAGCTTATTCAACGCATAAGCCATCTTATAGCACATTTCAGCTGAAGAAACTCCCAAAAGTTGTGCTTCGGGAAATGACGGATTGATAAGGGGACCCAAGTAATTAAATATAGTTTTTATTCCTATTTGTTGACGTATTGGGTTATTAACTCTGGCAAAGTCGTTAAAATAGGGTGAATGAACGAAGGTTATTCCGTTTTTATTAAATTCTTCAAGTGCTTGATTTGGATTTTGAACAATATTGATACCAAGCGCGTGTAAAAAATCACTGCTTCCGCAAGAACTTGTTATAGAAGAATTAGTTTGTTTAACGACTTTTGCTCCGCAAGCATTTGCAACAATTGCAGCGGATGTTGAAATATTTATGGTGCCCGAAAAATCTGCTCCCGTTCCGCAGCTGTCAACCACAAATTTATTAGTTATAACACGTCTTGCAAATTTTCGCATAGCGTATGCGAAACCGTAAAATTCATCTTTATCAACACCTTTAAGGGTTATTCCTGTCAAAAAAGCCCCGATTTGGGCATCGGATACTTCATTATTTGCAATTTTTTCCACCAAATCGTTTATTTCTTCAAATGTTAATTTTTCTTTAGCTGTTATTTTTTTAATGTAATCTTTCATAAATTATCCGATTAAAATCAAGCTTAGCCATATAAATAAAATTCCGCTTACTATTCCTATCATTGATAGGTGCCAATCACCGTATTCTTTAGCAAGTGGAAGTAAAGTATCAAACGCAATGTAAATCATAATTCCTGCAACTGCTGCCATCAAAGCGCCAACAAGTATTTGAGGCAAAAATAGACTGAATATAAACATTCCGACCAAAGCCCCGATTGGTTCTGTTATGCCTGATAATGCTGCATAAAGCATTGCGTAACGTTTTTTACCGGTAACATGGTACATAGGGAGAGCTACGGCAATGCCCTCAGGAATATTATGGATTGCTATGGCAAGTGCAACCGATAAACCAAGTGTGATATTTTGTGTTGTGGTTAAGAATGTTGCCATACCTTCGGGAAAGTTATGAACACATATCGCTACAGCCGTAAACAACCCTGCGCGTTTAAGTTTGCGTCGATTTGCTCTTGGTGCATCAGGATTGAGAAGTTCCTCCGTGTCAATGTGGTCCGGTAAGAAGTAGTCAATTAAAATAGCAACTGCTATACCGATTATGAATCCTGCGTAAACTATCCAATTGTAGTCATTTGGAAAATTTACACTCAGCATTTGACCTGCCTCGGGTATAATTTCGTTGAACGATAAAAATATCATGACGCCGGCAGAAAATCCCAGTCCGACAGATAAAGCTTTTAAATTGTTTTTTTTGACAACAAAAGCGATACCACCGCCTATTGCGGTAGTTAGACCTGCAAATAGTGTTAATAATAGGGCTATTCCGTAATTCTCAGGTAAAATCATAATTCTCCTCTGCTTAATTATTTTAACACAAAAGAAAAATTTGCATTAGTGTGATAATTTTACAATATAAATTCGGCAAGAGATTTGATAAGTATTCTTATATGTCAATATTTTTCATCATATTTACAAGGGTATTTATTGTATTTTCCATAGAGACACTGTCAGAAATTTTTTGTTGTAAAAAAGCGTTGACCTGAGGCATAATTTCTATTGCGATATCAAGCTTTGGATTAGTGCCGGGCTGGTACATACCAACATCAATTAAATCTTTATTTTCACGATACATAGCAAGAATTTTCCTCATTTTACCGGCAGCTTCTTTGTGTTCTTCGGTAGCTATTGATGTCATAAGTCTTGATATGCTTCCTAGAACATCAATTGCCGGATAATGGTTCATTTCGGCAACTTTTCTGGATAGAAAAATATGGCCGTCAACAATACCTCTGACGGTGTCGACAATTGGGTCAGAAATGTCGTCCCCTTCCATAAGAACTGTGTATAAAGCGGTTATGGAACCTTTCGGACTGTTTCCTGCTCGTTCCAACACTTTTTGCAGCCAAGAAAAAATTGATGGCGGATATCCCTTCATTGTGGGTGGTTCACCGGTTGCTAAGCCAACTTCACGACCCGCCATAGCACAACGTGTTACGGTATCCGTCATCAAGAAAACTTTTTTCCCCTGATCTCTAAAATATTCGCATACGGCAGTCGCTGCAAGCAATGCTTTTTGACGAATCAACGGTGGTTTGTCACCCGTAGAACATACAAGAACGGATTTTTTCATGCCTTCTTCGCCCAGTGAATCTTCAATAAACTCTTTAACTTCACGGCCACGTTCCCCTATCAATGCCATAACATTGACATCTGCGTCAGAGTTTCTTGCAATCATGCCCAATAGAGTGCTTTTACCTACTCCTGAACCTGCAAATAATCCCAAACGCTGGCCGCAACCCATTGTTAAGCAAGAATCTATCGCACGCACACCCGTTGAAAAAATTTCCGTGATAATAGGTCTTTCAAAGGGGCCTGGAGGCGGACCTTCGATGGAGCGCCATTGTGCTCCTGTTGTATCAAGCGGTTTGCCGTCTAATGGTTGGCCCATAGGATCAACCAGTCTGCCAAGCAGAAAATCGCCTACAGGAATTATAATTGGTCTGCCGGAGGAGGTCACAAGACTTCCCTGACCTATTCCTACACCGTCCAAAAGTAACAGTAATTGTGCCATTTCACCCTTAAAAGCAACTACTTCCGCCGGTTTTTGCTGTCCGTCATTGGTTTCTATGTAGCACAAATCACCAATTTTAAGCCCCGGTAGTTTAACCTCAACGGTCAGTCCTAAAAGCTTCGATACTGTCCCTTTATACCTGTAAAGCTCGGTATCTTCAAGTTTTTGATGAACTTTTGTTTTTATTTCTTTAAGTCTTGATATATCAATTTCGCTCATTACTTCCATTATAATGAACATTGGGCAATATGACAAATTGTTTACATAAAAGCCATTGTTGAAAATCCATAGGGTGTGTAACATAAAATGAAAAAAGTGCCAAAGGAATTTTCAGACGAAACTACACTCTCTAATTATTACTATAACTCAACTTAAGTTTGCAAACCACTTGTGCCCAAACAAAGCCCGCTTTGTTGCTGTTTCATTATGTAGTGATTGCCCGTTTTGCCGGGGTAGAAATTTTGTTATCTGTTACGCATTGATTACGGACGCAGTTATGAACATCGTAGTCCCTCTATAATGGTTTTTATGTAATTTTTGTTAATGTAGTCTTGATTATTCAATATTTTTGTGGTTCCATTATCTTGGAACGGGCGATTCCTCTTAGCCTTGTTTCAGGAAAAACAGCAAGCGGCGGTTGATTTTCCGAATAGTAAGATAACAATAAGAAGGAAATTAAAATGTTAAAAATCAGACTAAAAAGATTGGGTGCTAAGAAAAACCCTACATACAGAGTTATTGTTATTAACTCAACAACAAAACGTGAAGGTAAACCTATTCAAGAATTAGGTCACTACAACCCTAAAACTAAGGTTATGCAGCTAGATAAAGCCTCTGCTGAAAGTTGGATTAAAAAAGGTGCTCAGCCTACCGAAACGGTTGCTTATTTAATCAAAAATTGCAACGCTGACGGTACTTTGAACTACAAAAAGAAGGAAGCTGTAAAACTTTCTAAAAAAGCTCAAGCAAAAGCTGCTGCCGAAGCTGAGGCCAAAGCTCAAGCTAAAGCAGCAAAGGAAGCAGAAGAAGCTGCTGCTAAGGAAGCAGAAGAAGCTGCCGCTAAAGAAGCAGAAGAAGTGGCTGTGGAAAATGCAGCTGAAACGGCTCCGGAAGAAAAAAATGTCGAGGCATAGTAACTTTGAACCGTTAATAAAAAAAGACAGCCCTGAGGCTGTCTTTTTTATTATTTATTTTTAGTGAAAAGCATCATCATTGCATTTGCAATAGCAAATCTGATTTCAGTAAGTTTCATCATTTTATCTTTTATAAAATTAGTTTATAACCGCCGCCGTAAATGGTCTCAATGTACTTCTTCCCGTCTGAAATTTTGTCCAATTTTGTTCTCAAGTGTCTTATGTGTACTCTTATAGTCTCAATATCATCATCAGGTGAATATCCCCATATATCCTTCAACAATTGTGAGGAGGATACCATATTACCGTGATTTTGGAATAATAAATTAAAAATATCGAATTCGATTGGTGTTAGTTTGGTTTGTTTGTCCTTAATTTTAACCGAATAAGTTTCAGGTAAAAGGGTTATATCTTTCAGCGTTAATAACTCTCTTGTAGAAGCTGATTCGGGGATTTGATGTGTGCGTTTTAAAAGCGCCCTTATCCTCACCTTTAATTCTTCAATCTCAAAGGGTTTAACGAGATAATCGTCAACTCCTATGTTAAATCCGTTAACTTTATCATTTAGTTGTGAAAGTGCAGTTAGCATTATTATCGGAATATTTTTTGTGGTTTCATTTTTACGAATTCTTTGTGCTACGGTAAACCCGTCAACTTCAGGCATCATGACGTCCAATACCACAACGGCCGGCATTTCCTGTTTGCATAATGCGAATCCTGTTGTGCCGTCATATGCTTGTATTACAACATATCCTGAAAGTTCAAGGTTAACCTTTATTAGTTCGTTAATCGCTGCATCATCGTCAATTACTAATATTTTGTTCATAAATTAATTTTATAACAAATGTAAAAAAAATACTGTTTAAAGGTTAATAATTCTTAACAAAAATAGTACATCTAAACGGTGCAATATTTCTGCTTTTGGGGTATATTTTTCGGGGATTGAAAAAATAATTTTAAAAAAAAAGTGTAAATTTTACAAATTTATGGATTTTTATTGTAATATGTTATAGCAACAAGGTAAAAATATACATTTATAAGGAGGCACATGAATTGGCAATAACTTCACCTTTTAAAGCGTTCAACGAAAGCGGAATTGAAGAAATCCACTTAGGACAGCATGTTTTAGCAGAATTTTTTGAATGTGATCCAAACACATTAAATAGTTTAGACAAAGTAGAAAAGTACATGGTGGATGCCGCACTTGAATGTGGTGCAACTATTGTCCAAAAATGTTTCCATATGTTCAACCCTTATGGCGTTTCGGGTGTTGTAATTATATCCGAAAGCCATTTGGCAATACATACTTGGCCGGAATTGGGTTATGCTGCGGTTGATTTGTTCACTTGCGGTGATAAGTGCGATCCTAAAGTTTCATATGAATTTTTGAAAAAAATGTTTAATTCTAAAAAAGCAACGTTTACCGAATTAAAAAGAGGCATTATTGATCGTGAAACTTTGAAGGTAGCTGAAAGACCGTTTGAAATCATGCAACAGTTGGAAAGTTAAGCTTTTGGCACACAAAACGATTAAGTCTTAGCTTGCTTTTTTTAATTTATGTAAAAATAATCTCAGCATGTCATGACAAATGAGAGAAGTTATTTTATTATCAAAATGCGGAGGTCAAATGCTGGAAAACATTGTTGATAAAAAATCTAATTTTGACTTGACATCTAAAAGTACATTTTCAAGTGAAGCGGATGTGTTTACGTCGCGTTCTTATGCTGCTCTTTTAGCGCGTAATACTATCCCTTATTTTCATAGAAAACTCGCTGATAATTATGTGATTATTAAGAAAATTTTTAAGTTTCAAGCTGTAATGAGTAGAATTAACAATAGTGAAAAAACATTGTTAAAAAAATATGATTTTAATACTCTTGAATTCACTACTATGAAGCAGATGTTTGATGAATTGGCATTGCTGCAGAAATGGTCTGTTGATCCTAAATTGAAGTTTGAAGCGGAAAAATTGTTAGAGATTAGAGTTAAAGAGTTGAAATTTTTAGACGCCAGCAGGTATGCAAGTATATCAAATGAAATTTATAGAGGTTATTTGGCGCTTGAACATTATTTGCAGGAAATAAGCCGTTTCCCTAATTGATTGTCTGAAGTCGCAGAAAACAATGCTGGTATATCTTAATAAAGAAGTTTATTCCTACAAGTTTTGTGCGAGAGAATATTACAAGGGCTTATAGTTCTTGTTCGTAACCAAAATTTTTGAGAGCAGATTGGTTTTTTCTCCAATTTTTTTCTATTTTCACGTTTAATTCAAGGTAGACTTTTTTTTCAGTTATTTCTTCAAGCTCTTTTCTTGCCTCTGTGCCGATTTTTTTGAGCATACCTCCGGCTTTTCCTATTAAAATGCCTTTTTGACTTTTTGTTTCGCAATAAATTGAGGCATAAATCTTATCCATGCTCTCCTGTTCAATGTAATTTTCAATTTTAACAGCGACTGAATGCGGGATTTCATCTGTGGTATTTAGAAGTATTTTTTCTCGAATTATTTCTTCTGTTATGTTGCGCATAGTTTCTTCCGTAATGGTTTCTTCAGGGTATAAAAATTTGCCTTCAGGAAGTTTTTTGAAAATATTTTTTAAGAGGGTATCAATATTTCTGCCTGTTTTTGCTGAAATTTTTATGATTGGGATATTCTTATCAAATAAAGTTTTATAGCTTAGTAAGTTTTCCTCAATTTTTGCAAGATTTTTTAGCTTATCTACTTTGTTCATAACAATTATTACAGGTATACCTGTTTGTAAAAGATTCTGAGCAATCCACTTGTCACCCTTGCCTGCGGGTTCCGTACCATCTACTAAAAATAAAATTAAATCAGCATCCGGAATTGAAATTTTTGCTTCGTCAAGTAAAAATTCACCAAGTTTGTTTAAAGGTTTGTGAATACCCGGTGTGTCGATAAAAACTATTTGACCTTCTCCGGTTGTTAATATTCCCTTAATCCTTCTTCTGGTTGTCTGTGCTTTGTCGGTTGCAATAACAATCTTTTGACCGAGTATTTGGTTTAACAAAGTCGATTTGCCTACATTTGGCCGGCCTATTATACTTGTAAATCCGCTTTTCATAAAAAAAATTATATCATAAAAGGTATCAAATTATTAAGAAACTAGCAATTTTTTTTTTGCTGCGTTATTATATTACCATGGGTGTAGTGTAATTTAACGGTAACGTGATGGTTAATAAAAAAAATATATTAGTAAGCGCAATATTAATATTATCGACGTTTATCCCGTCATATGCATCAAGCCTTGTACAGATGGATATTAAAAAAACATCTGAAAGTGCTGTTGATGTTACGTTTTTCACTACGGAAATTGAAAATCGACCCTTGGTTACAAGAAAATCTAACAATAAATATGTTATTCTAATGCCCAGTGTGGCCGGAGATAAAACGTCTGCACCTGATTTGAGTGCTGTCAAAGATATAATCACCAACGTTGATATTAAAAATGTTGATGACGGTATTAGCGGTTATACTAAAGTTACCTTTATCACCACCAAGCCCGTTAATATAAAAACTTACACGCAAAAGATTGCTCCTTTAACTTCTGAGGAAAAAGAAGCTAAGGCACTTATAGCTAAGGTAAAGGCTGATTCGCAGCAATCGGTTGTATCTTCGGAATCCAAAAAAGAAAATACTTCGGCAAAAACTCCAACAACAGGTAAAATCTTAAGTGCTGAAAATAAAAAACAAAACGGTATTACACATAGTAAAAAGTCTGTTCAACCCGTTAAAGCGGCGATTTTACCCGAAAAAATCAGTGAACCGATTAGTTCTGAACCTGCCGAAACTATTTCGAAAAATATGCCCTTAATACCTGATAAAGTTGAATCACTTACGCCTAAAGATATTGATAAATTTGATATTAAAGAAATTGAGAAAGTTGAAAAAATTGCATATTCCGATAACAGTAAAAAACCCTATAATGCTGGTTGGACAGTGGTTATTTTACCATTGTTGGCTTTGTACATGATGTTAAAAATGATAAAAAGCTCCGTTCATAGGTCAAAAGTATTGCGCGCGTCGTTTGCAGAGAATTTGTCACGTAAACCTTATGTTAAGAAAAATTATGACAATATCATCAATGATTCGGAATTAAATTGGCAAGAAAGATACCAGAAATTTGTTCAAGAATCCAACGGACAGATTAAAAACCGCAGGTATAACTTTATTAAGACAAATGATACGGTCAATAAAATTGATGAAAAACGTATTGAATTGGAAAATACGCTATCAAAAACGCCTGAAATATATAAGCCTCATGAAATTGAAATACCGGAAGAACCCAAGCCAGAGGTGCAGTCTGAAGATAATGCTATTCAAAAGGATTTGAATGAAATTAAACTTAAAGCTTTTGCAAAACCGTTATCACTTCATACATCTAACCGGAACAGAGTAAAAAAAGCTTTACCTAAGATGCCTCGTATGAAAGAAGGTAAGTTCGTAAAACTCGAGACAAATCCCTTAAATGCTACTTCCAGAAGGTTTAGAGATGCTAATTTAAAGGTTTCTGACTTAATCAAAACAGGAAGTCAATATATACCGAATGACACACAAGGAGTAAAACTTTCAGAGAAAGAACAAAATTATATAATGTCTTCTGTAGAGGAATATTTTGCACTTTTAGACAAAGAACAGGCAAGGAAAATTACAAGGCAGGATAACGATTTATCAAAGAAGGTTGCAGCAAGTCTTGCACAGGTAAAACCGTCCATGAAAATGAAAAATACAAATACAAAATTAGTTTCTAACCCGATTGAAAATAAAGATGATAATTACTTGGACGGTCTTGTAGTAAAATCAGGTTATAATATAGACGAGAACCGCGGTTTTTATCTTGTAAGTCTTGACGGCATTACGGCACTTGTTGGTCGTGTTAAGGAAGAAATTTTTGTTCTGAAAAAATTTGATGAAAACGTTAACAAGCTTCAGGTAAGACTTGACGAGGGGAACGTCTATATGGTAAAAGCCGGTGATTTTAAATCCTTGGTGGATGTAGATGAAAACAAGATGGGCGTCTTAATTGAGCTTTAGAACCTGCGGAGTTTGAATGTATAAAAAGATTTTTACAATTTTAGGGATATTGGGAGCTTTTATTCTATGCACATTTATGTTGGTACAAAATTCCAATGACGATAATAAAACGGTAATTCAATTTGCAAGTTGGGGCTCAAAGTCTGAAATTGATATTTTAAAACCGCTTTTAAATCGCTTTGAAGCTGAAAATCCTGATGTAAAAGTTGATTTTATGCATATTCCGCAAAATTATTTTCAAAAAATACATCTTTTATTTGCTTCAAATACTGCACCGGATGTTATCTTTATAAATAACCATTATTTGCCTTTGTATGCCAATGCAGGTTTATTGGAGCCTTTGCAGGGAGATAACACTTTTTATAAAAAGGCTTTGGAGTCTATGTCTTGGGGGAATACCCTGTATGCAATACCTCGGGATATATCTAATTTGGTAATTTTTTATAACAAAGATATTTTTGATAAAAATGGCATTGCATATCCCGAATCGGATTGGACATTCAGTGAGTTTTTAAAAATCTCACAGGAGCTTACAAAAGAAGGTGTTTGGGGTGTAAGTTTTGAGGAGGAGGCTTTATTTTATCTGCCCTACTTGATGAGTGAGGGAGGTGGAATATTGTCAGATGACCTTTCAAGATTGATTATAAATGATGACAAAAGTCAAAAGGGCTTGAAGTTTTACGCTGATTTGAGAAAGAAATACCATGTGGCGCCGCTAAGAGAAGAAAGTGCGAGTGCTACAATGGCACAGATGTTTTTGCAGGGTAAGATTGCAATGCATCTTTCGGGACGCTGGCTTGTTCCAAAATATCGTGAGGATGCTGATTTTGACTGGGATGTCGTACAATTTCCCAAAGGTGAAAACGGTAGCGTTGTGCCTTTGGACACTTCGGGCTGGGCTGTTTCCAAACAGTCCAAGCATAAAATTGAAGCAAGAAAACTTGTTGATTTTTTATCGTCAAAGGAAAGTATTCAGCAATTTGCATTGGGTGGTTTGATTGTTCCGGCAAGAAAAGATGTTGCAGAAAGTATTTATTTTTTGGATAACAAAAAGCCTTTGCATGCTCGGGTTTTCCTTGACGCTATAATAACCTCTAAACCTACTCCCGTTTCGGTTGACTATAAAGAAATTCTGGATAACTTGAAGGGTAAGTTTGAATATTTGTTTAATTAATCTAAGTGACAACAGAAGTACTAATGAGTAATTTGAAAAATATTACCTTATTTGTCCTCTTTGTGGTAAAATCCTTGTATGAGAGATTATGATTTTTATGTGGTTCCGACTCCAATCGGTAACCTGGCTGATATCACCATAAGGGCTGTTGATGTTTTAAAAGCTGTTGATTTAATTGCATGTGAGGATGTTAGAGTTACTCAAAAGCTTCTTAACCATTTTGATATTAAAACAAAATGTATTTCGTATCATAAATTTAACGAAAAAGAGCGCGTTAGTTTACTTATAAATACTCTCAATGAAGGTAAGAAAATCGCGCTTGTTTCAGATGCGGGTACTCCATTAATATGTGATCCCGGTTCCGTTATTGTGCAGGAATTGAGAAAACGCGGAATAAAAATTACGTCCCTGCCGGGTGCTAATGCGGTTACTACTTTTTTGTCACAAATACCAAGATGCAACGAGCAGTTTTCTTTCGTCGGATTTCTGCCTAAAACTTCACCTTTGATAGAAGAAATTATTAATAAATATAAATATTTTGATATGGTTTTTTATGATTCCCCTAATAGGATTATGAAAACTTTGGAAATTGTCCAAAAGGTTCGTCCTACCTGTTTCGTAGCCATTGGCAGAGAATTGACTAAGATTTTTGAAGATGTTGTTGTAGATACCGTTTCAAATGTAATTCAATATTTTAAAAATAGTAATGTTAAAGGTGAAATCGTCGGTATGATATATGGTGAAACCGCGATGTCACATGATATTAACCTTGATGATAAAATAAAACTTTTGTTAGATAAAAATTTTAAAGCAAAAGAAATTTCTTTAATTTTATCATCACTCTATAAAGTTAATAAAAATGACGTTTACAAGCGAATTTTAAATATTTAAAAAAAACAATCCAAATGTATTATTTTTCTTTGTTTTTTTAAGGGTTTGTGGTATAATTTTGTTAAGGATAGTAGAAGTTTTAAGGAACCTGGATTCTTGATTTTTCATAACAAAACTTATAAGTTAATATTAACCCTGTTTTTGCTATTGGCATTTCCCCTTAATGCTTTTGCTTTCGGTGATTTTTGGGGTAGAAAAAGTATAGATCCTGATGTACAGGAAAAACAGGAGCTGATGGAACAAGATAATGCTACGGAATCCGTTTCGGAACCGACAGAACTTCATGCTGAATCCAGCCCTCAACAGGCCGTAAATAAAGAAGAAAAAATTATTAAAGATATTGAATTATACGGTTTAAACGCGCTTAATCCCGAGGATATTCTTGCGAAAATGACATTGCAAAAAGGTTCAGCATATAGTCGTGATATAGTTCAAACTGATTTAAAGGCCATATATCAACTCGGTTATTTTACGGAAAATATGAAAGCAATACCTGTTAATAATTCCGATGGTACAGTTACACTAAAGATTATTGTAGAAGAAAACCTTCCGGTTAAGGATTTTACAATTGAAGGGAATACGGTAGTTTCTACTGAGGAAATTCTTAATTGTCTTTTACCAATGAAAGGCAAGCCGCAAAATGTTGCACAAATAAACGAGGCAATTTACGATATTCAGGACGTATACTCCTCTAAGGGATATATTTTGTCAAGGGTTGAATCTGTAACGGATGATCCTGACGGCACAATCAATATCGCCATAAAAGAAGGTAAAATAAATAAGATTATGATACAGGGGAATGAAAAAACAAAAGATTATGTTATAGAAAGAAATGTTTTGACTGAACCCGGCATGATATACAATGAGAATCTTATAAAAGAAGATCTTGTAAGATTGTATGCATCTCAGGCATTTAAGGATGTGACAAGAGAAATAGAGCCGACTATTGAGGATCCGGATTTATATGACGTTACTATAAAAGTTGAAGAACAACGAACAGCAAGTATATCTGTAGGTGGTGGTATTGACACGGTTACCGGTGTTTTCGGATCATTGGGAATTGCTGAAAATAATTTTAGAGGCCGGAACCAGCGTTTGGCATTAAATGGTTTGGTTGGTACGGGTGTTATGCTGAATGATGCTTCAGTTAAGGATCACATGAATATTCAGGCTGAATTAAGTTTTTTTGAACCGTATTTCTTTAATTCCGAGAACTCGTTAATGTCTAAAATATTTTTTAGAGATTTTGGCAGTTACCAGGTGCCACTGGCAATCGAACAAAGAATTGGCGCGGAAGCAACTGTAGCACATAGGATTAAAAGCAATAGACATGCTACGGCAACTTTCTCTCTCGGAGTTGAGAACGTAGATGTTAAAGAGGGTGATTTTCACAAAATTTCAAGTTTATACAACAAATATAACATCCCGATAAGTCGGCGCGCCGAACAGCTTGAAGGCGGTTTGTTTATGTCATTAAGTCCTGCATTGATTTATGATACGAGGGATTCCGCTACCGTTACACGACGTGGCACCTTGGCAAGTATCAGGTTTGATGAGGCAATCGGACTCGATGGTTTTGATAAAACCCATGGTAAGCTTACAGGTATGATTAAACAATATATCCCTGTGGGTAAAAAGTCATCTTTGTCTTTTACGGCTAAGGCCGGCGGGAAAATCCACGGTGATAATATGCCCGATGTTATGGCATACCGCTTAGGAGGCCCTTATACAATAAGAGGTTTTAAAATGAGTGGTGTCGGTACAGGTAATGCTTTTGTAATGGGTTCTGCTGAATTCGCTACTCCAATACCGTTTGTTGACCGTACAAGAATTAAATTCCTTAATAACGTAAGATTGACGGCGTTTGTCGATGCCGGTAAAATATTTGACGGAACTATATCTGACACGTTGTATGACAGACCTATGTATGCTGTGTCTGCAGGTGTCGGTGTGAAACTATACATCCCGGGAATGGGACCTTTGTCTGTGGACTACGGTATTCCACTTACAAATCCGGGTAGCAACGGTTCTAAAAATGGATACTTTACATTTGGTGTAGGTGATTTAATGTACTAATAAGGAGGTTTATAAAAATGAAAAGATTGAAAGTGGTAACTTTATTTGTGGCGGTGTGTGCGGCGTTTATGCTGAAAGCTGAAGCTGCCGGTGTTGGTTTTATTGACTATCAAAAAGTGCAAGAAAATTATTCTTTTGCATTACAAGCTGTTAAAGAAGTTGATGCCAAAGGGCTTGAGCTTCAGCAGTATATGGTTGATAAAGAAAAACAATACAAATCTTTAGATACTCCGCTTAAAAAGAAAAACTTTGAAGATGCTACTGCTCGTGAATTTAAGGCTAAAGAAGAAGCTTATTTAAAACTTAAAATGTCTAAGGAAGAACAAATTTACAAAAAAATTCAGGCAGCAACAAAAGATGTTATGGTTGAACAAAAACTCGATACTATAGTTGATTTCAGAGTAATTTTTGTTGGCGGTTTGGATGTAACTGATCTTGTTATTCAAAAACTTAAAAGCGGAAAATACTAATAAGGAGGGAAAATGAAATATTCCCAAAACGGTGAACAGTACCATATTGGTTTAAAAAATGGTGATGTGGGCAAATACGTTATTTTGCCGGGAGATCCAAAGCGTTGCAAAAAAATTGCGGAATACTTTGACGATGCAAAATTGGTTGCTGATAATAGGGAATATACGACTTATACCGGTTTTTTAAATGGAGTAAAAGTCAGTGTTACCTCAACAGGTATAGGCGGGCCTTCCGCTGCAATAGCTATTCAGGAATTGGTAAATGTCGGTGCTGATACTTTTATCAGAGTCGGAACTTGCGGTGGGATTGATATAAATGTAAAAGGCGGTGATGTGGTTATTGCGACAGGTGCTATTCGTATGGAAGGTACCAGTAAAGAATATGCACCCGTTGAATTCCCTGCAATCGCTAATTTGGATGTTGTTAATGCGCTTGTTTATTCTGCCGGAAAACTTGGCTATAATTTCCATGTTGGTGTGGTAGAATGTAAGGATTCTTTTTACGGGCAACATAATCCGGATATTATGCCGGTAAGTTATGAGCTTACTAACAAGTGGGAGGCTTGGAAACGTCTTGGTTGTCTTGCTTCTGAAATGGAGTCGGCTGCATTGTTTGTTATTGCCAGTTTTCTTAAGGTGAAAGTCGGTTCTGTATTTTTGACGGTCGCAAATCAGGAAAGAGATAAACAAAACTTGGAAAATCCTGTTGTCCACGATACTGAAAAAGCTATAAAAACCGCGGTTGAAGCATTGAAAGTTCTCATTGCTAAAGATAAGGAATAAAATTATGTATAACAAAAATAAAACTCAATATATTGTGAAAACTTGTTCGGGCGAAAATGTTCAGGATTTACAAAATTTGTTAAATGAGATGTCTTTGAATGGCTGGGAATTGTATAGTATGCAGGAAGTCGAAGGAGATGAGGGCGTCATATTTAATTGTATATTTATGACTACTTCAAAATTGGGAAATGATGCTGCCGATGCTGATGTTATAAATATTTCTACATTTAAGAGCCAGATGGAAAAGATGCTTTCGCCTAAACTTACACCGTACGAAACCTGTCTTGAAATTCAATCAAAAATTAGACACCAAAAAGACAAAATAGCTAAAATCAAGCTTGAATTGGATGGAGCAGATCCCTCAAGCAGAAAAAAGCTTAATGATAAGATTTCTGCCGGTTTAAAAGAACTTGACGATTTGAAGATAAAGCTTGCTAAGGCAACTTCTCCGGATGTTATGTACGCAAAATTAGGTGAAGAAAAGCTGTCTATCAATTTAAGTGAAGAACTTTTAGGTTATGTTGATGAGGACAGGAATTCTCAAGAAGAAGAGCTTATCGCTGAAACCGTAAAATCTCGGTTAAAATTAACTGAGGAAATAGGTTATGTTATCCCTAAAATAATTTTCAAAGATGATGAGAATCTTAATCCGTTTGAATTTTGTATAAAAGTCAGAGGAATGGAAGTTTTCCGCACTATGATTTATCCTGATTATTTGATGTTTTATAAAGATGAATTAAAGTTGGAAAAGAAAATAAAAAATTCTATACATGATATTGACAAAATAACAGGTAAGGAAATAGTTTGGTTGCCAAAGGATAAAACAAAAAATTTCTGGTATCACGGATTGATGGGCTCAGAATATATAGCAAAAGCCTTGGAATATATCGCTGTTAAGTATGTAGATGAGCTGTTGGATTATGAAGATTTGGACAAGTATATTGAAGTCGTTAATAATTTTAATCCATTTTTGGTAGAAAATGTAATCCCGGATTTTATATCACTGGCAGATTTAAGATATATATTGACAAGTTTAATTAGAGAAAGAGTCTCGGTAAAGGATTTGATATATATATTTGAAAAAATTAATGATTATGCTGAAGATAGTATAAAATCTGATTTGTTGAAAAAAATAAGACTTGCTCTTTCCGGTAAAATATGTAAAAAGTACGAAAATGAAGGGGGTTTAATAAGTGTATTTGAATTGTCTGATAAAACTTACGAAGAAATATTGGTAAGTTTTGAAGATGGTGAGGACGCAGTTGTAAAAATTGATGGTGAATTCTCTGAGGGTTTGGCAAATAAAATTATTAAAAAATCCAAAAAACTTGGGGTTGATGAACCAAAATTGCTGGTACCAATGGATTATAGACATTTGTTTTTCGGACTTTTATCTTTGTATATAAACAATATTGTTGTGCTTGCTAATGAAGAAATAGGTTGTAATACTAAGCTTGAAATATTAGGAGAAATTTAGCCCGTAGGTATATTTTTCTGAAGCTTAAGATAGTCTGGCAGATTTTCAAGGTAAGCTGTGTAAAAATAAAAAATTTGATTTAAAAAAATTAAACTATTCTTGTGCCTTGCCTACTTGATATCCAGGTACTGATAAAAATAGCGGCACGGTTCGTGTTACTGTGCTTGCGATAGGTGAATCTTTTGCACCCATAAGTGTTACAGCAAGACAAATATCGTCAACATGCGGCGCAAAATCCGTAGTTTTTATTTTTCGTTCCTTACTTTGACCAAAGAATTTCTCATTTATATAATTTGTTACTTTATTACCGGTGTAAATCCCTGCATATAGCGCACCGGCAGTAATACTTATTGCAGGTATGTTTTTCATAAATTTATTAACATATGTTATATACTTGTTATTATCAATACCTATTTGCGGCATAATATTTTTTAGCTGTTTTTCATATTTTTTATATATCCTTGATAAACCACCTACAAACCCTACCGGAATTAATATATTACCTAATATTTGCGTGAGGGCTTCTCTGCTTTTTGCTTTTACATTTTTACGATCTATCAGTCCGCCGGCAGTCAGTCCGCCTATAACAGAGCTAGTAGCAATTCCTATAATCTCTTTTTCTTCTATCTCCAATAATCTCCGGTTTTGTTCGCCCTTTTTGGCTATTTTAAATATGGCCCAATCTTTAACCGGAGTATTTTTAAGTATTTTAGGATTTAACGAAAATCCCTGTTTTTTGGAGATTATTGCAAGTGCAATACTCGTTCCCAGTAAAGAACCTGATATGGCTCCTGCCTTAACATTTGCAGGGGCTTCTTTCTTTTGTTCACCAAGTTGGGAACTTGACATATATGTTGTTTGGTTTAATCTGCTAAATTGATTAAATCTGTTTTTATAATCAAATTCTATGGAATTTATATTCATAAACGTATCCCTATTTTCTAATATACCAAAAAGACGTAAAAAAAACTATTGCCTCTATAATCAAAAATATTTAACATATTTTAATAATTGTTTATGTTACACTTCTTGTGTAACAAATTATTAACAGATATGTGAAAACAAGCAAAAAACAAGGTTTAGAATTATTAAGTAGATATCAGGTTATCAGCTATGAATATTTCTCCAACAGATATAAGTTTAAAACCCCAAACAATAAAGAATTTTTCTCCTGTACAAAGGTTTGTCAGGGGAATGGAGCTTCGATCACTTGCGCCGTTAATTATGTTGGAGTGCTGTGTTACAGGCGGAAGAACAATCCAAGCCTTTAAAAGAGGCGGTTTTGATGAAGGTAGAGAACGTCTGACGGAAGAAACTATCGGTGCCTTGTTTTGGTTTGCGGGTGTTAAAGTATTTAATCGTATAAATGATTTCTTACTTAGACATTTGATGGGGATTAAAAATACAAATTTTGATGCTGAAGGTGACGCAATTCGTAAACCCCTCGCTAATTACATGAAATGGGCAAAAGATCATGGACAAACAATTTCTTTATCTAAAATTGCTGCATTTAAATTTACTAAAATTGCAGCCAGTATTTTGCTTGCTAACGGGCTTGTAGGGTTTGTTGTTCCTAAAATGAACCAGGCAATTACAAGGTATTACCACAGAAATGACAAAAAATTTAATCCACAGGTTAATTTTGAGGAATTTAGAACGATGGGGCATAACCCACAATTTGGTATAAAACAATTTATTAATAATGCTCAAACTTCAAATGAAAATAAGAAAGGCAAGCAAATACCTTTCGGCGATGCTGCACAAACTCTTTTAAGCCTCTCACATAAATTTGAAAATGATACTATATACCAGCTTTTGTCTACTGATGTTGGAATTTCCGGTGGACGTGCAATAAGTGCCAGAAATAATCATGAAAGAATTGAAATTTTATGGCGGGATATTTCGTCAATATTTTTCTATATGTTCAGTATGCCGTTGATTAACCAGTTGATGAATAAAATTGAAATTGGTAAAAAATCAAGACTTAATCCTGTTGGGGCAAGACAAGTTACCGATTATATGAGATATGTTTTGGAACTTTCCGGACACCATGACAAGAATAATGGTAAATTATCTATTAGACCGAAAGAATTTGCACAACTTATGCTTGGTGATTCGGATGTGTCTGCTAAAATGAATAAGGTTAAACCTGAATTTAAAAATGGTGTAATTAATCTGGATAGATTTATTGAAGTTGTTGAAAAACATTTCGGTACCGAAGATGCAGCTAAATATTCTGATTTGGCAAAACGCATGTCTAAGTTACAACCTCAGGTGGAAGGTGTTTCAGTTTTAGCTGAAAGTCAAGCGGAAGCAATTTTTAAAGGTGGTGCTTTGAATAATCCTGATTTCTGGGATAATGTGTTTACTGTTGCTAAAGGTACTGAAAAAGAAACTAAAGTTATAAACGGTGTAAGAACTACGGTTGAAACCGCAAGTCACAAAAATCCTTTCAAATTTATTGCTCAAAAAGATTTGGATGGTATTATTGATAATATTAGAACTTATGTCAAGGGAATTATTAAAAATGCACAAAATGCAAATAGTGATATTAATTTGAATATGCTTGAAAAAGCTTACAAGGATAATATATTCAAAAACAGCCTTAACTGGGGCACCGGTTTTATTGTATCTGTTCTGTTTTTGTCTACAATCATCCCCAAAATTCAATATTGGATTACAAGAATAACAACAGGCTCGGATGAATTCCCCGGAACTGCAGATTATTCGGCTCAGAAAAAGAGTTAACCTATTTTAGCCATTTGAAGCTTTTTACATAATTATCACCGTTTATATCGCCGTAGATTTCTACAGCAAACATTCTTGCAGCATTATTTTCCGTATTCGGAATATTTTTGATATCTTCAGTTATAATGGAGGGTACCTCTGAAACGTTTATTCCCGGAATTGTATTGAATAATCTGTTCAAAGAAGCATTACCAATTTTACCGAATAGTGTTGAAAAGTTCTTGGTCAAAGCCCCAAAAATTTGCATATCTGCCATTAGATTTGTAAAATTATAAGAACCTTTTAAGTACATGTTTAATGCTTTGCCTGATGAAAATATTTTGATGTCATCTGCAATGCCGTCCGTTATGTGAATTCGTCCGTTAATGCTGTCAAAGTTACCTGTTTTATATGGCGTAATTAAGTCGATTATACCGTTAATCGATAGTCCGGTAATCCCGCCTTTCACTAGATTACCCGCTTTTAATAAGTACTCTAATGATCCGAGTTTTGGCATTTTGCCTTCAGTTACGTTGAATTCCATTGAACCGTTTAAAGTACTCATGCAATAATCGTGAGATTGACCCGTGCAGTTCAGGCTTGTATTACCAGTAACGGAACCGTATACCTGACCTTTTAAATCAAATAATGTTTCAGAGATGATTTGTGCATTAGCATCTTTTATATCCATAATTATACTTGCTAAATTATTATTAAGATTGTATTTAAACTTACCTTTTACAATCCCTTCTGCCATTACAAATTTGAAATTATCAATTTCAAATTCGTGTTTGTTATTTAAAAACATGGTAGCTTCAAAATTAGTTGCGTTGAGTTCTTTAATTTTAATGTTGTTTGCAATAATCTTTGCTTTTTTAATAATTATTTGTTTGATATCTAAAATTAAGGGATTTACATCGGAAGAAAGATTTCTCGAGCTTTCAGCTTCGTACTCCTGGAAGGTTGTGATAATCTTATTAATATCAAGATTTTCAAGATTAACATTTATGTCCTCAAAAATAAGCGGTAGTCGAGGATTGTTATGTATTATTGCTGAAATGTTAAGACTATTGGTTAAAACGCTTCCTTTTGAATTAAAATATACAAAATCCTTTTTAAAATTCAGATCAATATCCTTTATTATTGCATCAAATAAAGGCATATCAATACTTGTTATGTTTAATTTGCCTAAAATTACAGGTTGAGAGGCTGTTCCGTTAATTGTTATATCAGAAGTGAAAATTCCTTGTTTCATCAGCGGTTTTCGGAATATTATGTTGAAAATTTTGGCATCTGTTGGTTGTTGTGTTTTTACTTTAAAATTGACGAATTTAATATCGTTGTTGTTTAAAATCCCTATATTCCCTGAAGCATTAAGTTGGGTTTTTGTGTATATTTTATTATTTTGAGATGGAATTAATTGATCGTATTGCAGGTTATTAATTTTTACACCTCTTGGATAAATTGTATTATCTAATGTTATATTAACAGCGTTAGAGTGTGAAGTTTCTATTGGAGTTCCACTTCCCAAAGTGGCACCCATATAGTAAATACTTGCGTTCTCGGCTAATTTTATTTGAGTTTTATTTCTTAATGCATTCATCGGACCTGTAATATATGAGGTAAAGTTGATATCACCCTTCAATTTTAACGGATAAACTGATTTGTTATTGAAAAATTGTTCTGCAAATTCTTGGGTTGGCTTTGCATTTACATATATATTTAAAACAGGGTTTTTATCTATGCTATAGATTTTTCCGTTTACGAAAACGGGCATCTCTCCAATCCTGGAATTGATGTTGTTTAAATTTAGCAAATCTCTTTTAAGTTCCAGTTTTCCGCTTAAAATGTTCATTTTTATATTCGAAGGTTCATAAATACAGCTTATATTTTTTAAAGTAGTATTTGCGTAAAGGTTATTGTCCTTTATCTGTCCTTGAAGGCTTATTGTTCCGTTTATGTCTTTTATCTTATGCAAATTATCGGCAAAGTATTTTTTTAGTTCATTAAGATTATACAAGTTAAAATTAATGACGTTAAAGTTACCATTAACTGATTGTTTATCGGTTAAGATTTTAGAAACATTCAGGTTTATGTTATAAGGACTTCCTTTAAACATACCTTTAAGAGTTGACATTTTTAGATTTGAATTTTTTAATTCAAAGTTTGCATTATCCAAACTTAAGGTTTTTCCTTTAAGCGCATATAATCTACCTCGAAGCTCAATTTTATCAATTTGGAGTTTATCGATAGGACCGTTGTAATTTGCGGTAAAACTGGTGTGTATTCTGCCCAGATCTTCTTTATATGGGAGTTCCGTGTTTAAAAGCTTTAATCCGTCTTTTAACACAAATTTGTCGGTGACTAATTTTATGTTTGCGTTTTTTTCATTCAGCATTCCGGTTATTTTGATTTTTGATTCTTCAAGATTTGATGCCAGATTAATATTTGTGTTAAGGTTATTAAATTCTATTTTGCCAGAAATATTTGTTAGCGGTATGCCTTGTAATTTTACTGTTGCTGAATGTAAATTGATAAAACCTTTAGCAAAAATATTCTTATTAAAAACAATATCATTTACGTTAATAATGTTACCTGTTAAATTAAGATTTATATCGGAATTGCCCTTAGCAAAGTTTATTGTTTGCACAAGTTTTTGCATATCGGAAAGCATGGGTGAAGTTTTAATAACATTTATAAGGTTGCCCAAGTCTTGTTGTTTTGTTGTAATGTTAAAGTTAAGCAATCCTTTCAAAGTACAGTCGCCGTTTATATTTATGGGTTTACCGTTGAGTGTTGCATTATCGGTAGTAAAGCGCGTATCTTGGTCATTAAAAACCAATTTACCGGAGGCATCTTTTATTATTAAATTGTTGATATCTAAAAATGATGCTTCGGCGTCTTTGAAATTAAAGATTCCCCAACCGTGAGGATTTTTGCGCGTACCTATAACGTGGAGGTCAATATTCCCAACCCCTTGAATATCCATTATGGGTACAGGTCCAAGGTCAAATTTTAAAATTTTGTGCAAGGGATTTAAAACAGTTTGTGCAATTTTTAAATCAACATTTTGAGTACTTTTTATTGCTATATCGGCATTTTTTGTGCCATATAATTCAATATCTCCTTTTGCAAAAACGGTTTCAGTTGATGATGCCGGCACCTCTACATCCATTGTCATTTTTTGCCCGTTAAAAAAAAGTTTAATTAAAGCTTTTTTTGTTTTATTAGGGAGCGGATTGATGAGGTATCCGTTGGTTATAAGAATTTTTCCGTTAATGTCCGCAATATTAGCTCTGCCTTTGATGTTCAAATTTCCGGTAATATCTCCATGGAAAGGGTATTTTTTAAGCGCATAAAAATCCACCTCCTCAATTAAATTTTCTTCGCCCGGCATTAGTGGTATAAAATTTTCTGTGCGGGACTTGTTTATTGCGACGTTCATATTGATATAAGGAATTTTCGCATCCAGTTTTTTAGCATTACCGTTTATGTTAACGTCAATTCCTTTAGAAATAATTTTTATGTTTCGTATATTTATGCCGTTTTTTATAGTATCAATATCCATTTTCAAAGTTAGTTTGTCTTCACAATATACGGAACGGGCTTTTTCTTTCTGCATGATTTTTAGATTATCAAGGGTTAATACTGCGAAAATGTTTTTGTGATTATCTAATTTAGTATTTGTATCTGCTATTAAGTTTACTATTCCCGACAGAGATTCAATCTTGCCTTCGGTAATTGAGTTAGCATATTCAGAGAAATCTGCAAGATTAAGATTAGTTATATTGCCTTTGACTTTGAACTGATCTTCTGTAATCTTATTAATCGGAAGTTTTATATCTAAATCTGCCATTATGTCCGAAGATTTTTTATCCACAAAAAGTTTTGCTGAAGTGGAAATTTTTATTATTTTGTTGTTCTTAAACTCATCGACAATAAAATAGCTTCCGTCAAGCATAAGTTTTTTATTTTGTTTTAAATCATCAAGTTTAACTTCGTAGTTACCTATTCTAAAATATGCTTTGGTAAGTTTCATATGGGATTGTGGAAATTTTTTTAATACATATTGTCCCAGCATTAATTCGGAATTTTTTGTATAAAAAAGGTTTGCCTTTATGTTATCGCTTGAAAAATTCCCGATATGGATTTTACCAGCTAAAAGTGGTAAAAGATGAATTTTTACGGCAGAATGTTTAAGGTTTAAGGCTTCAGTATCATCGTCATTCAATAACGATATATTTTCAGCCATGAACCAAATGGCAGGTGTATGTCCCATTTTTACATAAGGTTTTTGGACAGATATTTTATAACCTGTTTGTTTTTGGATTTTTTCCTGTATAAAGGGCATTCTTTTTTCAATATTTATGAGCGAGGGTATTCCCCAGTAATAAAGTCCGTAAAAGAATGTTAAAACAGTTATAAATATTAAAGATTTTCTTACATTATCCATTCTTTTATATTATATAAAACAAGCATGGATATGGCAACTAATAATTTTCGCACAATATTTGAAAATATGCTTGCGGATGGTGGCAATTTGGACATTGTTGAGGTGCACATTCTTGTTTGCAAATATATCCGCATTTTCTGCACATCCAAGTTACTTCGGTTGTTTTTTTGAATACTGTGTTATTTTTTATATTTTCAAGAAGTTTTTTATATCGATTATAGTGATGTTGCTCCGAATTAATTACATTCCGAAATGTTTCAGCTACCTCATCAAAGCCCTCCTCACGTGCTGTTTTTTCGTTATTTACGTATAAAACTTCCCATTCTTCTTTTTCACCTTTTACAGCACTTTCAAGGTTTTCCTGTGTTGTACCCAACTCAAACGAGTAAGAAGCAGATACTTTACCTATGGTAGTGCCTATATGCTTATAGAACAATTTAGCGTGTTCTTTTTCGTTTTCGGCTGTTTCTAAAAATATTGCGGCTATCTGCTCATAACCCTCTTTTTGCGCGATTTTGGCAAAGAATGAATATCGGTTACGGGCTTGTGATTCTCCTGCAAATGCATTTATAAGATTTTGTTCTGTTTTAGTACCGGTTAAGTTTTTCATAGATAATCTCCTTTTTAAAAGGATAATTTTTTTTAATATTTTTTGCAATTAGTAAACAAGATTAGCCACAGGTACTAGCATCCTAATTAAATACAATACTTTATGGGGATTAATAGGGCTGCTGAAACCTTCATAATGTATTTATGTAATAGTCAGGAAGGTAAATTATGAATTTATTTGCATATACAAAAAAATTGGCGGAACAAATTGCTTATTACGATGCAATTGCGAAAAACGATATGTTGAATCCACATATCTCCAATCCTTTCACTCAGCCGATTAATATAACCATTATATGGGTTGACGAAAAGGATAATTAGGAATATATCCTTGAACCGTTTTGGTTAAATTTGTATAAATCTTGTTCACAAATATTTAGTTCCAAAGTTTTATCAAGTTTGTAGTCAGATGGGAGCTTTGCACTGCATTTTTTATTACCTATATTAAAGTAGGCAATCTTCTCACATCCCAAAAGCTCAGTAATATCGACATTTACATTTTTTTTAATTTCTCCGCCGCAAATCATTTTTTCAGGTCGGATACCGTATAGAATATTTTTGTCCAGTCCTAAGTCTTTTCCTTCAATAAAATTCATTTGTGGCGAACCAATAAATCCCGCAACAAATGTATTTGCAGGATTGTTATAGATTCCTTCAGGTGAATCGACTTGTTGGATTATACCTTTATCCAGTACTACGATTCTGTCGCCCATTGTTAATGCTTCTGTTTGATCGTGAGTTACATATATAAATGTTGTTTGCAATTTTTCATGTAATTTTTTAATCTCAGAACGCATCTGAACACGTAATTTAGCATCCAGATTTGATAAAGGTTCATCCATCAGAAATACTTTTGGATTTCTGACTATTGCGCGACCTAGTGCCACACGTTGCCGTTGACCTCCGGATAATTGTTTGGGCTTTCTGTCTAAATATTCGGTCAAATCTAAAATTTCGGCAGCTTCTTTGACTTTTTGCTCAATAATATTTTTATCAACTTTGCGCATTTTTAAGCCAAAAGCGATATTTTCTTTTACCGTCATATGGGGGTATAATGCATAACTTTGAAACACAAACGCAATGTCCCTGTCTTTGGGTGGAATATCATTGACCTTTTTGTCGCCTATAAAAATCTCACCCGTAGTTATTTCCTCTAATCCGGCAATCATTCTTAGAATGGTGGACTTGCCGCAACCCGATGCACCGACAAGAACCACGAACTCTTTATCTTTTATCTCAAGATTGATGTCGTTGATTACAACACTTTTATCGTAAATCTTACTGACATTTTTTAAAACAACGTTACTCATCTCTTTCGATAAAATCCTTTTCAATAGGAATTATAACATTGAAAATCGTACCTTTCATAACTTCAGATTCTGCCCAAACTATACCGTGCAAACGCCTTGCAAGTATATTAGCCGTACCGAGGCTAATGGATCGTACAATATTCTTTTTATTTGTTTTATCAAGTTTAGCGTACGGTTCAAACAGACCGTCCATCTCTGTTTCTTGTAAACCTATACCGGTATCGGTAATTTTTATTTGCATTAATGAGTTCTCTTTACAGTTTTCAAAAATTTTCATTTTCTTTATCATCTCAGCATCAGGGTAAAAAATCCTTAAAGAAATTGAGCCTGTATCGGTCAATTTTATTGAAGTTTCCAGAAGATTTTGCAATATTATTTTTAAAGTTTTTTCATCTGAGAATATTGCACGTTTGGCAATTTCTTCGTAGTCAAAGTTGACGGTTAAGCCTTTATTTGATATTGCTAAATCGTTTGCGCGTAGTATGTTTTGTATGGTATTTATTATGTCAAAAGTTTGGTAATCATATTCATACATGCTTGATTCGGCATATGAAAACTCAATGAGCTTTTCCATAAAATTCAACAAATCATTAGAATTTTTATTTATTATTCTAACATATTTGTCCTGTTTTTCGTTAATTTCACCGCCAATGCCGTCAAGAAGTGCTTGCGAAAATCCTACTATTGAAGTGATCGGGGATTTAATTTCATTTGAAAGCTTAACGAGCATGGCATTTTTTTCTTTGTTAAATTGATTTGTTTGTTCAGCATTACTCAAAATGTTTGTCATAGCAGTTATATCGCGTATTGTAACAATAAAGCGCCCATGATAAGCTTTTGCATTTAACTCAATGAAAAATTCTTTAGCTGTTGGGGTAAAAGCACCTGCTATAATGGGTGTTCTGGTCTTAATTGACTTTTCAATTTTATCTTTGCCTTTGTCTACAAGATCGTCAAAGTTATAACTTTTTATCAATCTTTTTCCACCTTCAAAAATAGTAGTTGCTTTATCATTTACCCAAGATATTCTCCCATCGGGTTCCACTATCAAAACGGCATCAGGAAGGTTTTTAACAACTCTTTTGAAAGTCAATCCGTATATAAAATCTTTAAATACATTACCTATGTTCATAATTTGCAATAGTTCCTTTATTATTATATAATTAATAATAGCATAAAAAAATATTACAAATATTTGATAATATAATATATTAATTTTTGTATTTTTTTTGTGTATAAGTAGCAAAAAAAAACTTTTAGGTGTTTTATAATGTAAAACAAGTGAGATTGGGTTAATACCTAGAAAGGTGTACTTATGAGAGAAGTAAATAATAATACGGCAAATTCAAGTAACATTAATTTTCAAAACGTGCAGACGAGGAAAGATGTTAATCCCGCACTCGAGTGCAATCAGGTTGAATGTTCTGAGGTAACCGATTTAGGGAAAATGCCGGCTGATGTTATTGGACGTTCTCAAGTTGCCAAGACCAATGCTGAAAAGGACTTGAAGCCATTGTTTAGTAATCCTGAATTTGTAAAAAAATCTCTAGAATTTTTTGAAATATGTGAGCTTTACGGCAAATCTCCCGTAGAAGCAGTTGAGCTTATGGGAGCATTTGCGGATGAATTCCTATTATAAATTTTCGTTATTATTCAGGTAGTTTACGAGTGCTTTCAGACCCAGTTTGTAGCTGTCAGCTTTAAAACCGGCAATTTGTCCTATGCATACCGGTGCAATGACCGAATCATGACGAAAATCTTCACGTTGATAGATGTTCGACATATGGATTTCTACAACTGGCATGTCTGCTGTAACTATTGCATCACGGATGGCTATGCTTGTATGGGTGTAGGCGCCGGCATTTAAGATAATCCCATCAAAATGCTCTCTTGATTGTTGTATTCTTTCAACTATGGCACCTTCCATATTACTTTGGAAGGTTTCAATATCTATCCCAAGACTGAATGAATAAGCATGTAATTCTTTTTCTAACTCTTTAAGGGTAATTTTACCATATTGCTCCGGCTCTCTGTAGCCAAGCATATTAAGGTTTACACCGTTAATTATTAAAATTCGCATGCTTTTTCTCATGCATATATTATAATACAAAATCAAGCAAATGTAAAGATTTATTAATTTTTGTTCTACACATGTAACAAATTTGTCATGCTTGAATTATCATGCAAGTACAACTATCCCCAAATCTCCTCCCAAGATTATTGTTCAAGTCACGAAGATGTGACTTTTTTTTTACGCTTTTTCAGTATTTTAAATAGCGGAGATAATTTCATATAAAGCAATAATTTTTCTATTCCAAAGAAATCTTGGATGAAATTTCAGCCAAAATCCTTGCCACGTCAGTTCCGCCAATGCAAACTTCAAGTATCAAGGGACTGTGAATTAATACAGTTTCGCGGTATTCCATTGTATCAACATCAATTACATCAAATTCTATAAAATCGTCACCGGCATAGTTAAGTTTTCCGTATTCTCCCCCAGTAGCCCATCTTATAAACATGTATTGATTTTCGTATTCTTTTAATTTTTCTATTAAACGCATATACACCTACAAATATATATTAGTCATTTTTTCGTAATTGTCAATAAGCCAAATGTTAATATTAGTGTTAAATATTAAACTGTTTTCTGGCGCCCTCTTCATGGTAAAAACCACCGCCGCAAATCGTTTCCACAACTTTCAGAACAAATTCACGCGGAGCATCAAGCTGATTCAAATAAAATTCTCTATTTGATAAATGTTTTATTTTTAAGATTGTATTTTGATTTGTTTCAGCCGGGACGAACAGTGATGCGACTTCGTGTTCAAGCAATCTGCCCATCTCATCATCGTGGTTTTTGACGCCCTGCATAATTTCGTTGTAATTACCTTTAACTGCCATGATACGACCGGAAAAAAGATTTTCACCATTTTCTCTGTACAGAGCTTGCGGTTGATAATTGCAACGGGTTGTAAAACTTATTTTATGCCACAAGATATTTATTATTGCTACTGATTTTTGAGCATCCGTATCCACATAAATATTTTGTGTAGTTATTCCTCGTGAAGAAAATGATTGTTTTAGAGTTTCTGAGACTGCCTGCAGATTATCAATCATTCTGATAAATATTTCGTTTGTATTAACCGTCGCATGTTGGTAATCCAAAAACTGCTTGTACATATGTGTTGATACAAGGCTTACTCTCTCCTGGATAAGGGATGACTTTCTGACTGAAGTCTCCGAATTATCAAAGTTTTCAAAATTGTTTAACAATATAGGATTCCCTTCTATAACATATTTTAATAATAAACATGTTTTTATGTAAAGATTATAATATTTTTTTTTACAAATTGGAATACTTGTCGGGGTGTATTTATAAAAATTCTTATTTTAATGGTGATTTTAGTTGTGCAATTATCAAAATAGGGTTATAGGTAATAGAGTTATTTGGGTATTTTTCAAGATAGTTATTGCAAAATGTTTTTATGTTGTTAATTGTCCAAATTTTTGAGCTAAGCGAATTTACGCCAGTATTTTTCATATGTGCAAGTATAGCCAACGGACTTTCAAAATCCAAAATTTTGATGTAATCGAGCTCATATAATATTTTAAAATGTGGTTCTAAAGTATTTATAAGCTCATCTTTTGAGAGATAATTAAGGGTCAAGCCTGATATTTCTTTCAATTCGCAAAAATTTTTTTTACCAAAGGTAGAAAATGCAATAATACCGTCATTGTTAAGAATTTTTTTATAGTGGTAAACTACTTTAGCCAAATCATTAAACCATTGAAACATAGCGTTTGAAATTATCAAATCCGGCTTTTCAGGCAATTTAATTCTTGTTGCGTTGCCGTGTATAAATTTAGTCTCCGGTATAATTTTATTAATGTAGCTTTCGGATTTTTTAATCAAGTCATTTGCATAAAATTTTTTAAAAGTCATATGCAGTTTTATTTGTTCAGTCAAGAGTCCCGTACCTGAGCCAAGCTCCAAAATAGTATTGAAATCACTACGGATTTTTGCAGTTTCCATTGCGAGTTTTTCTGCCATAAACTTTTGCACAATGGCATTTTCATTGTATTTTTCCATACTTTTTTCAAATTGTTTTTTTATTGATTTGGAGTTTATTTGCATATTTCATCCCAGCTTGTGTAATTGTAGAAAGGAAAGTGTCCGCTATTGATTATTTTTGCGGAATTGCCCCACATATTTATTTGATTTTTGGTCGGAATAATTTTGTCGCTGCCACTTACTATGGCTTTATCATAAAATTCCCCGTCATAAGTTATTTTTTGTGCTCCTATTAATTCATTCAAAATTTGCAATTCTGTTACTCTGTTTTGTATGGTTCTTTTAACAGGGTTTTGCAGGTATTTTTCTAACAATTCTTTATCTGAAAACACATTTTCATAAAATTTACCTTGCAGTCCGTTTTCAGCGTATTTTAGTGTCAGATTAAATGTTCTTTCAGGAATTCCAAACTCATTATCAATCGGGTAAGGGGTTCCGTTTACGGCTATTTTTGAAGTAAAATCAGGTAATTTAGTTTTCAAAAGATATGCTATGTAAACTCCCATTGACCAGCTTATTAAAACAGTTTCTTCATATTGCGGAATTTCAAAAGGAATTGTGA
Organism: uncultured bacterium; assembly: GCA_949299935.1. Lineage (GTDB taxonomy): Bacteria > Cyanobacteriota > Vampirovibrionia > Gastranaerophilales > Gastranaerophilaceae > SIG32. The sequence continues at coordinate 50,110 of CASGCE010000017.1, forward strand.
GCTCTGAATAGTCATAGAACATCAATACGTCGTAATCTCTTGCCGGAATAATTTTGAAAGGATGGTAATCAAAACTCCATCCGGCAAAAAAAACTATAAATTTTTTGTTTTTATTTCGGTTTAACCAATGATATTGCATAAGTTTTCCAAATCCTTTTCAGTTATTTCGGTTGTCAAAGAAATTCTGATTCGTGAAGTTCCCTGAGGTACCGTAGGCGGGCGTATAGGCAATGTGAAGTATCCGTTTTGATACAGAATACTACACATTTCAACGGTTTTTTGATTATCGCCGATTATGATGGGAATAATATGGCTTTCGCTGCCCATTTTTTTAGCTATATTCAGCATGTTTTGTCGTTTTTCGCACGTAAGCGGGAATTTATTTTCAATAATCCATTTTGTAAAAGCAATATTTATAGGGGGCAGTGCCGTTGAAAAAATGAATGAGCGGGATTTGTTAATTAAAAAGTCTATCAAAACTTTTTTACCAGTAACAAAGGCTCCCATTGAACCTGCGGCTTTACCAAAGGTTCCGACCAACAAATCTATATCGTCTATTACGTTTAATTTTTCTGCTATACCAAGTCCTTTTTCTCCAAAGACACCGAAGGCATGTGCTTCATCAATTATAAGAATACAATTATATTTTTTCTTCAACTCAATAATTGTTTTTAAATCAGCAATATCTCCATCCATACTGAAAACGGATTCGGTTATGATTATTGCATTTTTGTAGTTTTTTCTTTCTCTTTCAAGCAATTTTTCAAGGCTTTGCATGTCGTTATGCAGGTATCTGAAAAATTTGCCTTGCGAGAGTTGCATTCCGTCGATTATGCTGGCATGGATCAGTTTGTCTGAAAAAATAACATCGCCTTTTTGCGCTATAGAGCTTGATATTCCCGTGTTTGCGTGGTATCCGCTGTTAAATAAAAGGGTAGCTTCTTTATTGTATAATTTTGCAAGAAGTTCCTCTAATTCTTTATAAACAGGCAAAGAACCCGTAAGAAGTCTTGCAGAGGCACTGCCGAAAGAATATTTACCGCCAACTGCTTTTATAAATTCCTCTGTAACTCTCCTATTATCGGCAAGTCCGAGGTAATTGTTTGAAGAAAGATTCAAAAGCCTTTTTTCTCCAAAATAGATATATTTTTCATCTTTTTTGGTGAAATCTTTAATTTTACGGAGATGGGAATGTGATTCCAGCTCACCTAAAATGTCAGAATATATTTCATACATAATATAATTTTATTACAAAAATAAAAATACCTTGCCAATCGGGTTATAATATGTTATAATCAGGCAAATAGAAAGGAGAAGTAGCATCGTGTTAAAAGGACTGAACGGGGGGGGGCGTCTTCTTTAAGCCGACGTAGTCGTTGTATCCGAGATAATGGAAATTGGTCAGGATTATTAAATGATGGTGTTAAAATAGGAAAAGCATTTACCTTGGCAGAGTTATTGGTAACTTTAGGTATAACAGGCATAGTTGCAGCCTTAACAATTCCGACGTTGATTAATAAATACCAAGAAGAACAATTTAAAACAGCATATAAAAAAGCATATTCAGATTTGCAGCAAGTTATTATGTTGTCTTTAGCGTATAATGAAATGCCCTATCGTTCTTCTGCAAATGATATGCAGGCTACAATAAAAGAATTTGAAAAAATCACAGCGGGATTGATTGTGTCGAAGCAATGTAACGAGTCGAATTTTTACGAATGTTGGGCAAAAGGTGATACGGTATGCGGTGGTGCTTGTTCTTCAGGAAATGCTGAAGATGGTATAGACATGGAAAATGGTGCCCCAAACCCCAGTGGTTCTCCACAGCCTTTTTTGGATCTTTCCGGAAGAAGTTGGGCGGTTTATGAGAAGACTCACAATATATATTTGGTTGATACTAATGGTCTTTCAGGTCCAAATTTGTTTGGAAAAGATAGGTGGATGTTTACTTTTGCGGACGAAAATAACAATCGAGTGATAACGGGTTATCCTAAAAAGTTAAAACCATATGTGGGTATGGACATGACAACAGTTACAGCCTTCTGCAAGCACCCTCCATGTTATTACAAAACATAGCTTTATGAAAGATAAGACGTCCCGAAGGACGTCTTTTTTAGTTATCTTTTTTCTTCAATGTCGGGAATGCTATTACATCACGAATTGACGGGGAATTGGTTAATAACATAATCAATCTGTCAACACCGATACCCAAGCCGCCCATAGGAGGGACTCCGTGTTCAAGTGCACAAATATAATCTTCATCAATCGGCATTGCTTCTTCATCACCTGCGGTTTTTGCTTGCATTTGAGCTTCAAAACGCATTCTTTGATCAATCGGGTCTGTCAACTCAGAAAATGCATTCGCAATTTCCCAACCGTTTATCCTTGTTTCAAAACGTTCTGTTAACCTGTCGTTATCTCTATGGACTTTTGCAAGCGGTGATATATCACGAGGGTAATCAATTATGTGAACAGGCTGAACCAAACTCGGTTCTATTTTTTCTTCAAACACTCGTTCTATTACCTGTCCCCAATTATCACAATCATCAGCGTGAACTCCGATTGAATTGGCTTTTACTTTTGCATCTTCAACAGTGAATATATTGTTAAAGTCAACGCCGGTGGCTTCCTTAATTGAACCCAGCATAGTCTTTCTGTCCCAAGGCGGAGTCAAATCAATTTCGTTTTCTCCGTATTGAATCTTCATTGTACCCAGAACTTCTTGTGCTATAGATGATACAAGATTTTCAGTCAAAACCATCATTTCATTATAATCAACATAAGCCTGATATAATTCCATCATGGTAAATTCAGGATTGTGACGGGTATCAATACCTTCATTTCTGAAGCTTCTGTTGATTTCAAATATTTTTTCAGAAACCCCGCCAACCATGAGTCTTTTAAGGTAAAGCTCCGGCGCAATTCTTAAGAACATATCCATATCAAGTGTGTTATGGTGTGTTACAAAAGGTCTTGCGTTGGCTCCACCCGCTTGCGGATGAAGCATAGGAGTCTCGACTTCCAAAAATCCTTGATTAGTCAAGTATTCCCTTATTTTTTGTATGATTAAACTTCTTGTCCTAAAAGTTTTTCTAACATCTTCATTAATAATCATATCAACATATCTTTGGCGATATCTTGTTTCAACATCTGTTAAACCGTGGAATTTTTCGGGTAGCGGCAAAAGCGATTTAGATAACAATTTTAATTTTGTTGATTTAATGGAAAGTTCACCTCGGGGTGTTCTTCTGATTGAACCATAGAAACCAACAATATCACCTATGTCAAGCAGTTTTAAAATTTTCATTTGATCTTCTGACAGATTTTCTTTATGTGAAAATACCTGAATTTTACCTGAAGCATCCATCAAGTCAATAAACATACCAGTGTTACGTATTGCCATGACTCGCCCGGCTATAGCATAAAAATCCTCTGTTTCCTCACCTGCAGGCAAATCTTTATATTTTTCTTGCAAATCCGCTGCATTGGCATCTTTTTCAAATACATAAGGGTAAGGATTCACTCCTTTATCTGCTAAATCAGCCAGTTTTTGTATTCTTGTTAATCTTATTTGCGCTCCCGGAGATAGGGATTCTTGAGTTTGTTGTGTCATATTATTTCCCTCATAATTAACTGTTCTGCTAATTAAATCATAACACAAACAAACTGTATATTAAAACTTATGCACCTTGAATTTGTCGTTTTAATTCTTCCGGTCTGGAAGATCTTGATAGTGCATCTTCCAAAGTGATAGATTTGCTTCTGTATAATTTTGCAAGTGACATTTCAAGAGTTTCCATACCTGAACCTTGGCTAGTTTGGATTGTAGAATAGATTTGAGCTGCCTTGGCTTCGCGGATTAAGTTTGCTATGGCAGGAGTTACAATCATGATTTCTTGAGCCATCACCCTGCCCTTTTTAGTTCCATCAGGTTGTAGTTTTTGCAGAAGTGTTTGTGAAAATACGGCTACAAGTGAGTTTGCCAATTGAACACGAATCTGCTGCTGTTGACCTTCAGGAAATACGTCTATAATACGGTCAATTGTTTGTGAAGCGGATGAGGTGTGTAATGTGCCGAATACCAAGTGACCGGTTTCTGCTGCGGTCAAGGCTAATGCAATAGTTTCGTGGTCACGCATCTCACCTACAAGTATAATATCAGGGTCTTCACGAAGTGCTGCTCTTAAAGCGTTTGCAAATGACCTTGTGTCAGCTCCGAGTTCTCTTTGATGAATAATGGATTTTTTAGATGTGTGAACAAATTCAACGGGATCCTCAATTGTTAGAATATGTTCGGCTCTTGTCCTGTTTATGTAGTCAACCATTGCCGCAAGTGTTGTGGATTTACCTGAACCGGTAGGACCTGTTACCAGTATAAGTCCTCGGGGTTTTTCTGCCATTTTTTTAACAATGTCAGGCAATCCTAAATCCTCAAGCTTTGGTGCAACAGAACTGATTGTTCTAAATGCTGCAGCGTAACAACCCTTGTCTTTGTAAAAGTTAACCCTGAAACGTCCTACATTGTCTATACCATAGGAAAAGTCTAACTCCCAATCTTGTTCAAGACGTCGTCTTTGTTCATTTGAAAGCATCGGAAATAATAACGCTTCAACATCTTCAGGTGTTAACGGGTTTGATTCATATCTTACAAGTTGTCCGTCGATACGTGCAACCGGCGGCAAAGCGTTTGATATATGTAAGTCACTTCCGCCGTCTTTTACTAATCTTTCTAATAATTCTTCTATTATCATAGTTTCACCTTATTCTACAAAGTTCATTAACGCATCGTTTTCTTTTGCCGCCATTTCTATTAAAAGATATGTCATATAAGCACCGAGTGCAACGGCTTTTGGGTCTAAATCAGTTTTATTTGCAGCTTCAATAATAGCCGTATTTACTTCCGGGTTTTCCTCTTTTACGTAATGTATCATTTGCTTGCGCCATGCAGGCATATCTTTGAATATTTCTTTAAAGGCTTGGGTTGCAATTTCTTCCGATATTATTGGCAGCATCACTCTTTCCTCTTCAAACACATTATATAATAAGTTTTAACAATAGTCTATACTTTAATAATAAATACTGTATTTGTAGTATAATCTTTTTATGAGACTTGTGGGATTGCAATTGAAAAATTACAGGAATTGTGCGGATTTAAAATTAGATTTGAATTCATCAAAAATCTTAATCATTGGTAAAAATGCGCAAGGGAAAACGAATATTCTTGAAAGTATTTATTTTATGTCTGCCTTAAGAAGTCTTAGAACAGCTAATAACGCTGAGCTTATTAATTTTAAAGCAGATAAATTTGAACTGAATGCTGAAGTTGTTAAGTCAAATACTGATATTACGCTTTTTTATTCTTATGATAAAGGAAAGTCAAAAGAGCTTAAAATTAATGGTGTAAAATCCCGCCCTAAAGATTTTAAATCGGTAATGAAAACGGTTTTGTTTTCAGCTGCGGATTTAATGTTGTTGCGGGGAAATCCGCAAGATAGACGAGATTGGTTGGATAGAGCAATTTCACAAATATATCCGGCATATGATGACAGAATTCTTAAGTATGATAAAATCCGTATACAGAAAAATAATCTTTTAAAAGATTCCGCAAAAACTGGTAACTTGAATGAGATGCTTTTGGATGTATATAACGAACAACTTGTTATTACAGGCAGTAATATTATTTACCTTCGAGGAAAATTTTTGAAAGAAATTGAAAATATTGCCTCCGAAAAACATCGTAAGATAAGTGAAACTGAGAATTTGAAAATTAATTATGATTGTTCCTTTTTAACCGGTGGTGAAACAACTGTCAATTCGATTGCGGAAAAGTTTAAATATTCACTTGAGGAAAGAAAACTTGAAGAAATTCGTCGTTGTCAGTCATGTGTGGGACCGCACAGAGATGACATTATATTTCTCATAAACGATAATGAAGCTGTGAAATTTGCCTCTCAAGGACAGCAAAGAACTATTGTTCTTGCTTTAAAACTTTCAGAGCTTGATATCATAACCGATAAAACCGGTGATGAACCCATATTACTTTTGGATGATGTTCTTGCCGAACTCGACGATATAAGACAGAACTACCTTTTGAAATCCATCAGTGCTAGCACACAGACTATTATAACTTCGGTTGATACAATGCTTTTTGAAGAAGAATTTTTAAAAGATGTTAAAGTTCTTAAAATCGAAAAAGGAACGGTAGTTTAAAGGATTAAAAAGAATTATGTAAGTTATATGTCTTATAATTTAAATGTCTTGTAAATGCTCTATCTTTAGTTCCGGTTTAAGAGTTATTCCGATTACATCAATTCTGTAATTTTTGTTTGGATGTTCTGAAAGGTAATACAAAGCTCCTTTTTTAATATTTTCGTATTTCTTTTTTGTAATAGCCTCAAACGGTGTACCAAAATCATTATTTTTTCTTGTTTTAACTTCAACAAAAACAGTTATGCTTTTATATTGAGCTATGATATCAAGTTCACAAAACCTTGAGTAGTGGACATTTCTTGCAAGAATGGAATAACCGTTATCCTGTAAGTATTTAACGGCTATTTCTTCACCTAAATTTCCAAATTGTTTTTTATTCATTGTCTAATTCCATAAGTTGCATAATTCGTCAGATTTATTAAAGCATCAGCGTCATTTATGTTACAGTTATTGCTAAACCTAATCGGGCAAATATCAATCCCTCCGCGTCTTGTGTATAGCGAGCAGACAAATAATTCATCAGAATTATCCAATAAGTCGTAAAGTCGTTTGAATATCATCTCACAACATTCTTCATGAAAATGATACTCAGATCTGAAAGAACAAAGATATTTAATAAGACTTTCTTCTTCAAAATGCTTTTTTGATTTGTAATATATAAATATTTCCCCAAAATCCGGCTGATGTGTAACTCTGCAGTTAGATTGCAGTGAATTGAACATAAGATAATTTGTATTGTTTTGCTGAGAGTCTTTTATCTTCAACAATTCGGGGGCTTCCTTGAATTTTTCTATTTTTAAACTTTTTTCATCGATTTTATCCATTATATTAAAAAAATTATTAAAAATTTTAACTTTTTCCGCATCACTGTTTATAAAGTTTAATTTGACTTCAGTTTTTAATTTGTCACTAAGATCACTTTCAATTATTCTTTTACAAATATCCAAACAATCATTTACCGACTTACCAAATCTTGTCATATTGAATGAATTCAGATAAAGCTTTAATGATTTGGATTCAACAATAAATTTGCTTGTACAGTCATACTTCATTTTGAGAATTTTAGAAACAGGCATACCATTTAGTGTAAGGCAAGAAAATTCATAAGCATGCCAAATGTCAAATCCCCGAAAAGGTAAGTGATTGTCGTTGATATTGTATCGGTTACGATTTTCGAATCTGGGGATTGCAACCAAAAGTGACGGATCGTAATTTTTGCTTCCTTCAACTTTTTTCCCTAAAAATTTTGATGCTATTTGATCAGTATTCATAGTAATTGTTTAATATGAGTGAATTTTGATTAAGCAATTTCCTCGTATGCCGCAGGGTTATTTAATAAATCATAATTAATTTCATTTTCATTATCAGCGATTGCAGCAGTAACAACAGCGTCAGAGGTTACGTTTAAGAGAGTTCTGAACATATCGGTAATTCTTTCAATAGTGAAAAGGAATGCGAATCCGGCAACGAGTTGTTCAGGACTCAAGCCCATGCCGTTGAGAATAAGAGCGATTGTGATTAAGCCTGCACCGGGGATACCCGCACAGGTGCTGGAGGCAATGATGGCCAATAATCCAATTTGAATTAATAAAAACGGATTAAGCACAATGCCGTAGGCCTGAGCAAGAAATATGACGGCAACGGTTTGTAATAAAGCTGTTCCGTCAAAGTTTAGCGTAGCACCAAGAGGTAAGACAAAACTCGAAATTCTATGAGAAATCCCGCGTTTTTCACAGCAGGCAATGGTTAGAGGCAAAGTGGCGGAAGAACTGGCTGTTCCAAAGGCAACCATCATAGCTTCTGCAATTGCAGAAAATAACATTGCAGCAGAAACTTTTGAGAAAAATCTTAAAAATAACGGATATACAACAAACATTTGTATGGCAAAACCAACAAGCAATACCCCTAAATATTTTGAAATACTCATGAATATATCAATCCCAAAGCTTGAAACAGCGGAAGCAGTGAGAGCGAATACGCCGGGTGCCGCGAAAAACATAATCCAGTCAGTAATCTTCATAGTTGCAGCAAAAACGGATTCAAAAAATGATACAATGGGTCTGTTAACATCACCGACTTTTGCAAGTGCAATAGCAAATATTAGCACAAATACAATAATCGGAACCATATCTCCGGCAGCAAAAGAGTGTAAAGGATTATTCGGTATAAATCCCAGGAAAAGGTTTAAAACATTTCCCTGTTGTTGCTCCATTGCCGTTGCCACGGCAGCCTGAACAGAAACAGCGGTATGTTCGGTTATATAATGAGCAGCACCTAATCCGGGTTTAATAATTAAAGCTAAAACACCGCCTATTATAACAGCAATTGTTGTTATAATTCCGTAGTATAAAACCATTTTAGTGCCGAATTTGCCAAGTTGTTTATTGTCACCTATACTGGTAATTCCTATAATAATTGCCGAAACAACAAGCGGGATGACTACCATCTGGATAAGCCTTATAAATACTTGTCCGACAAAGGTTAAAATATTAGAAATAACAATATTGGCATGACTGTGCAAATAAATTCCTACTATAATACCGGCAATAATACCAAAAAATATATGCCAGTTGCGTTTAATACCTAAACCAAGTGCAATTAATATTTGCATATGTACTTTCATAAAATCATTAACCTCTTATTTCTAATTTCCCTGATTATTATACAATCTTTTATAAAAAATTTCAATTAATATACAAAAATATAATTTTTTCACTTGATATAAATAGAAGTTTGTAATAGAATATGTTTTGCATAAAGTTTGTAAATTGAAAAATAAATATATCAGCGAAAACCTTAAGATATACCAATTTTGTCAAAAAGCTTATATTAAAGTTTTAATATTTAGTAATATACGGAACAAATCAGTAGAATCGAGCTTTTTAAGCGGAGTGTTGTGTCCTTCTAAAACTGTAGTTTAGATGATACGAGATATTCGGGATATAATGCTGTGCTGAAAGAAATCATTGAGTATCATAGAGCGAGATAGGTAGAGTACTTTTCCAAAATAATAGTTTGGGAAACATGTGGTATTCGGGATGTAGCGCAGCTTGGTAGCGCACCACGTTCGGGACGTGGGGGCCGCAGGTTCAAATCCTGTCATCCCGACCATTTGTATAAAGTTCTTGGCAAAACTTTGTGAGAGGTTGGTAGCGTGCCAGGGCGACATTGACAACAAAATAAGAAAAGAAGTAAAATCGGCAAGGTTGCCGTGTACAAAAAATTTCGGGACGTGGCACTGTGCCGAACAAAACAATTGAGAATTGTTTTGTGAGAGGTTGGTAGCGTGCCAGGGCAACATTGACAACAAAATAAGAAAAGAAGTAAAATCGGCAAGGTTGCCGTGTACAAAAAATTTCGGGACGTGGCGCAGCTTGGTAGCGTGCTACCTTGGGGTGGTAGAGGTCGCAGGTTCAAATCCTGTCGTTCCGACCATTTAAAATCGGGGAAGAAATTCCCCGATTTTTTGTTTTTTTGTGTTGATTACCCATAGGAATATCAAACCTATAATCAGAATGACTTAAAATTTTACAGGGTAGTCATCTGCAATTTTCCATCCATCACGAATAATTTTTGCAGCGCATGTTCTACCATAGCCTCCTACTTTGCAGTCGGTTTCTTCAATCGGTCTTGAAAGACCGTATGGGCGGGCTGTATTGTTTGAAAAATCAATTTGGTAGAAAAAAATATCTTTACCTAAAGTATTAGGTTCTTTCAATCCGTTAATATCAACGTATACACTTTGTGTTGTAGCATATTTTGCTGTTTGCGAAATCAGATTGCCATCATTATCATATTTTTTGTCCCAACCCATCACAATGACAAAAAATGTAATTCCGTCACGGGTGATAAAAAATATACGACCATTAGAATAGGATGTGTAAATACCGATATCTATTATTCCGTTGTTTAAGTATTTGTAAGCATTACCTTTAGAAAAGGGTTTAGTTGAGTAAACTTTGGGAGAATTAAAATATGGCAGCCAATATGTATCAAAAAATTGTTTTGTGCGCTCGGACGTTACATCAGAATTTGGATTTAAAAATGCTGCAACACTGCCATTGTCTGCAACTGATTGCAAAATCATTTGAGAAAGCACTGCGTTTACCTTTTTTAGTTTAGATATTGTTTGCGATTTTTGATACTTTGAAATAATCGTAGGAATTGTTATTGCAGCAACTATCCCGATAATACCGAGTGTAATCAATACTTCAGCCAAAGTAAAAGCAAAAAACTTTTTAAAACCACAATTCATAATAATAGAATTATAGGTATGGTTTATAGATTTGTTAAGTCGCCTAAAACCTAAAAGCTGAGGCTGAATAGGGGGGGGGCGACTATCTGAACCGCTTTTGTGTCAATCGTTTTCATATAATCCTCCTTCTTTTCTTCAATTAAATATTACTTTTCATATTTTGTCAAGGTTTTCAAAATTTTACCCTTATGTCGGTATTGAGTTTTTTGGGATTTTAATGTATTGTAGATATTATAAAGGGGAGAGCAAATGTCAGAAGAATTACAAGAGATTAATGATGTTGTGAAGGATATAGCATTATTTATTCAAAGTGACAAATATGTAAAACCTGATTTTGAAGAGTATATAAAAACGGTAGGCGGTTCTATGAATATTCAAGCCGCATATTTTAATTACATTTTTGAACGAAATCTGGGTGCAGATTTGAAAAGTATTCCTCAGTTATATGTAGAAAATGTAAAAAAACTTTCATCATCCCACAAAAAAATTGCTGAAGCATTAAAGAAATCAGTTTCGTCTATTTTTGAAGTAAAGAAGGTATTAAAGAGCGGTTTTGAGCTATACAATGTTATAAATGAACGTCATTACAGTGTAACTTCGTTGGTAAAAATGACGACATTTAGGGGTGTAGGCGGGGGTCAGTACATCATTGCACGTATATTTGAGTACAAAAAATCGTATTATTTGCTTGAGATTTCAGGTGTTTTGTCAGCCAGCCGAAAAGATGATGCTTTAAGATTTGCGGTAGCAAAGATCATAGAAAATCCCGAACTTGTTTATGATGATAATTCCGAAAAGTTGAGGGAAATTGAAAAAGACATAAAGAAGGTTTATAATCGATTTATGGAGTATTTTGGAACTGATGAGGTTGTAACCACAAATGATTATGCTGATGAATTAATAGGTATGTTTAACGATTATGCCGAAGGGGGAGAGAAAACAAACTGGCAAGAAATGGTAAAAGAACCGGAAGAGTACAAATTTTTTAATGTGAGTGAATTTCAGAATTCATATGATAATTTTTTGGAAAATTCACTTGGAGGATTTTCATCTCATAGTGAGCAATATGATGTAGGAATAATTTTTGATGAAGAACTGGGTATGTACGCCATTCCGTTTTATGGTACATTTAACAAGATTTTTGAAATAAAGGATTATTCAAAAGTTATAAATTTTGACAAATGCATTGAATATTTTCTTAACAATGACAAATTTTCAGCAAATCTTATTAAGCGAGTTGCGTCCAAGCACAAGAATTTTATGAAAGTAATTAACGCAGTTCTCAAAGCTGATTTGACGCTTGATGAACTTCTTCAAAGGTATAAAAACCGTTATCTTGAAAATAAAATTATTTCTTCGACAACGGTGCTGTACCGTTCGAAGGCATTTTCTAATACTTTAGGTATTATTGAAGAAGAAGAAAACAAATCTAAAATAGAAGTCGACCGCAAAATAGGTAGAAATGATTTGTGTCCCTGCGGAAGTGGTAAGAAGTATAAAAAATGCTGCGGTGCTGCGGTTAATGTTTAAAATTCTGCTAATAATTTTGAAAATGCCTTTGAAGAAATTCCCACAATGTTTTCAAAATCTCCTTCAACGGATTTAACGAAGCCCGGGGGTAATTCCTGGATACCGTATGCACCTGCCTTATCGAGAGGTTTATATTTTTCTATATACAATTTTATCATTTTTTTTGTTAAATTTTCAAAAGTAACGTTACTTGTCGTGGTATTTTTTTTAAAAGTTCCTGTTTTAGTATCGATTATAACTATTGCAGTTACTACTTTGTGAGTTTTTCCTGAAAGTTTTTCCAACATGTTAAAAGCCTCAAGTTCATTTTTTGGCTTTTCAAGAATTTCATCACCTAATACGACCACAGTATCAGCGCCTATTACGAGCGCCGGATATTCTATTAAATTTGCAACAGCTTTTGCCTTGTTGTAGGCAAGATCCTCCACATAATTATAAGAAAAAGCCGTCTTCGTATGTTTTTCCTTGTACGGAGACGGAATAACTTCCAATTTGTAATCCTTCAAAATTTCGGCTCTTCTGGGAGATGAAGATGCCAGGATCATTTTTCCCATTCCTTGTTCCTTTTGTTTGTATATTTTTGTACAATGTCTGCAGTCATTTACAAAAGTATTTTATCACAAAATGAACAAAAAACTTTTTTTTAATACTGTTGCGCACTTCTATTATAGCGTGCGGATCTTGCGTTTATTGCGTAGCATGCAATGTTCAGACGCTGTTTTAAAAGCATCATATTTTTATGCATGCTTGCATAGTCGTTCATTGCCCCGAGCATTTTTTGCGGGTCAATCATTGATTCCATATTGTCGTGATTGTCTACGCGTTCATCAGCGTACTTCTTGACCAATAATTGGTCGATGTAATCTTCAGCACCTATTGCCATAAGATCCTCCCTATTCAATTGTCCTTTTCCTAAGAAAAATAATCCTTAATATTCCTGTTATATATACTAAGTATATCTATTCCCGAAAATTGCCTAATTCTATATTTTATCTTTACATTTGTTAATATTTATATATGTTATAATAGGTTTATGAAAGAAATTATTATTACTGCACCGGTCAAAAAACCTGAAGATATCGAGTTGTTCAGCAATGCTACAAGTTGTCGTGATTATTATGTTTATTACAAAAAATTTCTGGACAATAATTTTGATTACGTTAGAGAATTTGTGGAAACGGCAAAAAAATGCAAATGTAATATATATATCAATTTTAAACATGATATTACGGAGGAAAATCTTCCTGAGATTAAAAAAATGCTTAAGTTTTTAAAAACAGTCGGTATAGATGGAATTTTTATAAACAGTTTTGCGATTTTAGAAGCTATAAAAGTATTTAAATTACCGTTTAAGGTTATTGCGGATTCCTATTTTGATATACATAATCTTGCAGGTATTGATTTTATAAATAGTTTCCATAAAGTTGACGGAATAATTATTACCGAAGAAATTTATATGAAAAATATTGCTAAGATTAAAAAGTATACAAAACTACCGCTTGCGATTGATTCGGATAATCTTCCCTGGTGTGCAGAGGATATTAAAAAGACAAAAGCTATAGATAATGTTGTAATTAAAGGTAAATTTGCTAACTCTGAGGAAATTCTTGAAGGAATTGAACTTGTTGAAAAGATTCTGGAAAAACCAAAACTCTTTAAAAATCAGAAACTACCTTTTAAACATGTAAGGAAAAGTATTTACCAAACTAATCATTTTTCAGGTGAAATGGTTAGCGCGGAAGGTAAAGATTTTAAGTTCAGTCGAAACATTCAAAATTTTGAATGGGTAGTTAAAAGCACAAAAGCACCAAAAGATTTAAATTACAACGAGGTTTATCGTATAAATCTCAGGTTATCAGCTTTGTCTCAGGTAAATGAGCTGGAAAAATATATTAAAAAAATAGGGACTAATCCTGTGTATTCGATTGAATATGGGGAAATATTGTCCACAGGAGATTTGGTTAACAGCAGTTTTAGTGAATTAATTACAAAGGTTAGGAAATTTTGTTACAAAAATGATATAAAATTTCAGCTTTCCACGCCTAAAATCCTTATTGAACGTGATTTTGACAGGGTATATGAATATGTTAAACAGTTATTGTTGACAGAGCCGGCACCTGATTCTTTGATAATTAATAATATCGGTTATTTTTGGGCTTTTATAAATGATTCTGAAATTAATCATATACCTGTTGAAATCGGTCAGGGGATAAATTTATTAAATAGTCTTTCCATAAAATGTTTAAATAATCTTGCGCCTATTGAAACTGTTGATTTTACTTCTTTTAAAGATATGGAAGGTGTTATAAAAACTATTAAAAAAATAAGAAATGATATTCCAAACAGAAAATATACTATTGCAGGTAATAAAAGGGTCCCGAGCATGGGGTTGTGCCCATTGAATAATGATAGTGCAATAATATCGCGGTTATCTTGTAAAGCTCCCTGTCATAAAGGCGGTTTTGCGTTAAAGGATCCGTCGCTTAAAAAAGTTTTTCCGTTTACTTGTGACGGTTTTTGCAGGATGCATATGTTTGAAGATACTGTTATGCAGGATTTCTCCTTTTTGAAGGAATTAGCAGATGCAGGTGTAAATGAATTTGTATTTGATTTCAGTGCACTTGATGCAAAGTATATATCAGTACTGTTAAACGAATATTTTCAAAGCTTATAGATTGTTTATTAAAGCTTGTATCTTATCACAGTATTTGTTCCTTGTGATGATATAAAAAGAGTTTCGTTCGATATGTATACCGAATAGGGTTTCAACACACCTTCAAGCAAAATACTTACCTGACCGCTTGAAGATACTTTTAAAATATTGTCATCATTGTAATTTGCAATATACATATTCCCGTAGGTATCCTTTGCTAATCCTATAGGACCGTTCAGTCGTTTATCCTTTAAAAATATTATTCTTTTACCTTCAGGTGTTATTTTAAAGATAACGTTATCAGAAAATCCTGCAACAAAAAGATTACCTTCATTATCAGAAGTTATTCCCGTAGGGCTCGGAATATTTTCATATACTCCGTTTGTTTGAGGTTGAGAAGGTTGTTCTGTTATGTTTTGCTCGTGTTTAATTGTTTGTAAATCAGTATTTAATTTATTTGCAAGCTCTTGTGCTTTTGGGTTTACGTATGAACCTGACGGTATAATTGCGAGAAATGATTTAGCTTTATCAACCTGACCGAGCTTATTACTTATTTCAGCTGCTTTGTACACTGCATCGTAATCGGTTGGTTTTCTCACGATTATTTGTTTGAAAACTGTTAGTGCTGCCTCATCCTGTCCCAAATATTCAAGTATTGAACCCAAGTTATAATAAGCATCTATGTATTCAGGATCGAGATCAATAGCCTTTCTAAAAGCCTCCATTGATCGGTCATATTGTCCTATTTTATAAAAATCAATACCTTTGTTGTAATACAACTTAGCTTCGGTAATATCATCCGCTTTGACTTGAGCGCTTAATAATATTCCTGTCAAAAGTATTATAGAAAATATATTTTTAAACTTCACCCAATTCCTCAATCAGTTTTGAATTTTGGTTTGCAAATTCACTACCTCTTGATATTATAGCTTGTTTTAAAATTTCGGGCAAGTCTATGGGGGTAAGTTCTTTATAATTATCAGGAATTCTCAGACTCCAGTTTGCATCTCCGGATGTACCGGGACGATTATACACGTCTTCTATTTTGAAAAAGTCCGTGAAGAAAATTTGAATGTTTTCGGCTTTTGATGCGAAAATTTCAACCAATTTAGTTTGTTTTAAAAACTCTGCATCTCTGGTTAAATAAAAAATCAAATTATCCTTATTAGGCGCTTCTGCGTATAAATCATCAACCAAATTTTTAGCGTGTAAATATCCTTTATGGGTATTAATCATTGATTTTGCCCACATTGAAATAGGCTCATTATCGTGAGTACCTACCATTGCCCAGCATTTTTCCTTAATATTATGACATCTGTAAGGGTGTGTTGGATCTTCCGGGACTACAAATTGAGTCAGTCGCATTCCTGAAAGCCCGTATTTTTTCATTACTGCAGCTACCGGATTTGTTAGTGTACCCAAATCTTCACAAACAATTGCATCTTTTGTTAAACCTTCTTCTTCAGCTGCTGCTATGACAATTTTTTCAATCAATGCTCCATATTTTTCTACCTGTTTTTCCGAAAGTACCTTCACGCGTTTTTCTTTGTCAGCAGCTAAGGTTGTATCGAGATCTTCCATTTTGGCAATTGCGAACTTTGAGAGAAATTCATGTTCGGGTGAGGAGTATAATCGGCCTGCGCCTTCTTCAATTTTGGGTTTACAGCCTGCTTTGTATACCCAAGGATCAATAAGACCTACTATATGATCAATTCTTACTCCGCCAGGGTTTTCACGAAACATTTTCTTATACAAATTCTTTAATAAAACCCCTGCTTTACCAAGAGAACCGTCTTCTTTGTACATTTTTTCCGGATCTAAAACCGGAAAGCCCCAGGCCTGACCGTCTTTTGAAAAATAATCCGGCGGACAACCTAACATCCACCCAGGTAAAAAATATGCCTTATACGCCCAGATGTCTCTGTCTGAAAATGCAACTTGCCTGTCTGCAATCATCTTTATATTTTTTGTTTGCGCATAATTTTTAGTTTCTGTATTTTGTTTTCTCAAAACAAACTGAATAAATTTATATTTATCAATTTCATACGCATATTTTTTTGATATTTCAACCAGTCTTTTGCCGTGTTCCAATCTTTGTTCTATGGTTTGTGGTGCAAATAAATTCCTGTCAATTTCGGATTGCCATAAAGGCCAATAATCGTTTTGATGCTCTATGCTTAACGCTTCATATATGCTATCACGATCAAGCCAGCGATTATTTAGTTGTTTATATTGGTCAAATTCTTTTTTTAACTCTTGCGGACATCTTTCCAGAAAATTCCTGTAAGCTTCGTTCAAGGCATCGGCGTATCTCTTGTAGCAGTATGTGTAGGCAGTTCTGTTAGAATTCTTTTGAGGATTATTGTTAACTATATCGTTAAAAGTTTCAATGGATAATATATTATTCCAAGACTTTGTCGTTAATTCTTTCAAATCTACAAAAAGTGGGTTGGTTGAAAATATGGTGCCGGTATATGGTGATGAATCACAATTTTTAGTTTTACCGGCAGGTCCGAGCTGGATAGCGTTAAATATACCTGAAACGTAATCAATAAGCTCTTTACCGCCGTTGGTGTTCATTGAACCAAAACCCGTATTTTCACCATCAGCCGAAGGAAAACTGCTGCCATGAACAATTAGTGCCAAATTCTTTTTTCCTAAAACTTTCAGTGCCTTTTGAATTGCTTTAAGAGTTTTTTCATCCTTCATATCTGCCCTCTCATAATAAAATGGGCCCGGAGGGATTCGAACCCACGACCAAAGGATTATGAGTCCTCTGCGCTACCGCTGCGCCACAAGCCCAATATTATTCTATTTTACTTATAAAATTAACATTAAAATCTCTCAAAGTCAAGCTGTTATATTGAATAACTTATTGTTGATTTCCCGATTATTTGATTATTTATACTTTCAGTTATTATTTCGTTTGAAGCAATAATGCAGTTGCTTATACGTAAATTGTCATTTATTGTTACATTGTCCCATATAATTGAGTTTTCTATAGTTACGTGTTCACCTATTTTGCAATTTTTTCCTATTGTTGAATTGCCAATGAATTGTGTATTTTTTGGAATCGGACTTTCTGATATATATTTGCCATTAGGTGTATTTAATATTGTTCCGTGGTTAAAATGACATTTATCATTGAATACATCTTGTGTGGAATTTTTGTATTGTTCTATTGTTCCTATATCGTTCCAATATTCGTTTATTTTAAATGTATTTAATTGTTTATTTGAAAGAAGTTTTGGAAATACATCTTTAGCAAAGTCATAAAATGTGTTTTCGGGTATGTAATTGAATATTTTATAATTAAAAATATAGATTCCTGTGTTAATGCAATTGCTTTTTGCCTCGCTAATTTTGGGTTTTTCTTGGAATTCTGTTATAATGCCGTCAGTATCTGTTACAACCACACCGTAGTGGTAAACTTCTTCTTGTTTTACTTCTTTTATTCCGATTGTTGCCGTTGTTTTGGATTGTTTATGGACTTCGATGCCTTTTTTTATATCAGCATTTGTCAAACCGTCCGCTGAAAGCACTATAAAATCTTCTCCTTTATCAAAGAAAAATTGGCATTTTTTTAATCCGCCGGCAGTCCCTGATAATTCCGGTTCTCTTATATAATTGAAATTTATTCCCAAGTTGTTATTTTTGTATCTGTCTATTATTTGTTCCGCCAAATAGTATGTATTGCATATTACATCGTTTATACCTATATTAGCAAGATTTTCAAATAAAATATCCATGACCGGACGATTACAGATTCTTACCAATGGCTTTGGAACTTGTAATGTCAAAGGTTCCAACCTTGATCCCATACCTGCAGACATTATCATGGCTTTTGTACTTTGATTTTTCATGGTGTCAACACTAACATAAAAAAACTTTTTTTTCAATTTTATGCTTTATCAGGAACAATTTTTTGTAGTTTAATCTCAGTATATTATAACAAATTTATTTATATTATATTGTAAAAAAAAATTCAGAATGTTATAATCATCTTGTGGGTTTGTAGCTCAGTTGGTAGAGCAGTTGACTCTTAATCAATTGGTCGAGGGTTCGAGTCCCTCCGGACCCATTTTTTATTTCATACTACCAGATATGATTGCAGGTTGTCCGTAAGTCTGAGGTGCCTGTTATTTATTCAAAAAATACGGTTGTGGTTATTGTGAAGTGGTATCGTTTAACGCTGCAAGATTCAGGTATACAAAACCAAAAAGCCTAATGTTTAAAACTTGTTTGACACCGAAAAAAATATTTTTTATACTAAAAAAATGTTATTGACAAATGAAATTCTTTTAATAGTTTCGATTTTATTAATCAGTGCGATTTTGTTAAATAAAATAGGCGGTAAGGTTGGTGTTCCGTCTTTGTTGATTTTTATTTTAGTCGGCATAATTGCGGGGTCGGATGTTACAGGGGGGATATATTTTGAAGACTATTATTTGTCACAATTTATAGGAATTGTGGCAATTTCATACATTCTTTTTATGGGTGGATTAAGTGTAGATATTGATGAGTTGAAGCCTGTATTTAAAGAGGGTGCTGTTCTTGCTACTGCGGGAGTATTTGTTACGGGTATTGTTACAGGTTTTTTATGTTATTATTTTTTGGATTTATCGTTATTGGAATGCATGCTTTTAGGTGGTATTATATCTTCAACGGATGCTGCTGCGGTATTTAGTGTTCTGCGTTCTAAAAGCATCAGTCTTACGAATAATCTGAAGCCGCTTTTGGAATTTGAATCGGGAAGTAATGACCCGATGGCTGTTTTTTTAACCGTTGGAATGATAGGACTTATCACTGCTCAATCGGATTTATCTTATCTTGTTTTTGATTTTTTTAAACAAATGATTTTAGGTGTGTTTTCGGGATATTTAACCGCAAAAGCTACTGTATGGTTGATTAATAAGATAAAACTTGAATATGACAGTTTATACTTAGTAATTACGTTGGCGAGTGTTTTGTTTACATATTCATTTATTTCTTTAATAGGTGGAAACGGATTTATAGGAGTTTATGTTTGTGGTCTTGTAATGGCTTCTATGAAATTTGTCAATAAAAAAACGCTTATCAAATTCCACGATGCAACTGCTTGGATAATGCAGATTACCATGTTTTTAATATTAGGTTTGCTGGTTAATTTTAAATATGGTTTTACTTTTGTCAGACAGGCATTTTGCGTGGCGATGGTTTTAACTTTTATAGCTCGACCGGTTGCGGTATTGTTGACAACTATTCCATTTAAAAGACCGTTTAGAGAGAAACTTATGATTTCTTGGGTAGGTCTGAGGGGAGCTGCACCAATTGTGCTTGCAACTTTTCCGTTAACCGCAAATATTCCTAACTCCTCCGAAATTTTTAATATAGTATTTTTTGTTGTTATAATTTCAGTTTTGTTGCAGGGAACGACTATTAGTTATGTCGCAAAAAAATTAAAAGTAGATGCACCTTTAGATGTGGAACATAAATCTATTTTGGAATATGACGGGTCACATACCAATAACAAAATGATTGAATTCACTGTGCCGGAAAATTCTCAAATTTGCGGCAAGCAAATTTTTGAACTGAATTTGCCGCAAGGTTCTTTGGTTAGTTTAATTTATAAAAACGGTGATTATATAATTCCGACTGGAAGTACTGTAATAGAAGCTTGCGACGTGTTATTTACGCTTTTAGATGTTAAAAATGAAAAATTAGTACGGGAAATAATTTGTACTGCAAAAAATGAAAATTAATTTGTTTTTTGCTTGTTCAATCTATTAAGTTTTATACGCTTAATAATTTCTTTTAATTCATTAATTTGACCGATAATTGTAAGTTTTTTGTTGGAGTAATAATGCAGCTGTTGTGTTAGCAATTTTTTTTCTGAATACTTAGAGTCTATGTTATATAAATCCAATTCAAGTTGGTTAATATTCTTCTGAAGATCTGCAATTTTTGCCATTTCAGATTTTGTGAGTTTCAGTATTGGACCGTTGTAATCTTTTAATGGAATTAAGCCTGTAAAGTTTATCGGATTTATTGTAATCATATACCACCTTTGGATTGTTTCACATAATCTATGAAAAAACGTAAAAAAAAAATTATTGCTTTTTTAACAAAAATTTACATTATTTTTTTATAGAGAAACGCTCAAGGCTTCTTAGAAATCTGACAAATTTGGTTTCAACATCGGCGGTGATTGAATCCACCAGAATTGTTTTACAGCCCAAGAGTTTTCCGCATAATATATCGGTAAGAGGTCTGTCTCCGACGAGGATGCATTCATTAGTTTTAAGATCATACTTGTGCAAAAACTCTTTAGTAGGGCCTGTTTTCGGCTTGCAGGCATTAAAAAGTAACGGAAAATCGGAAATGTTTTTCACTTTTTCAATATATCCGTGGTTTTTATTATTTGAAATTACAGCAATGAAAAAGTTTTCTTTTACCTTTTTAAGCCATTGGAGCATTTTTTCTGTATAGGTACCGGATTTTGATGCCATTATTGTACTGTCTAAATCAAAAAGTACAGCTTTTATTCCAAGATTTTTTAATTCTTCAAGGTCAATGTCATAAATGCTTTTAAGGTTATAATCAGGCTTTAGAAACATATTCTTTTACTCCTATCGTGCGTGCCAAAGCATATTTATAATCTATCGGAGCTGTTTCAAATTTTAAATACAGTTCATCATTTGTGTTTCCCAAAGGTTGTTCTGCTCCGTCTTTATTTTTTATTTCTGTAATTTTTGTTATAAATTGTTCACTTGGCGTTATAATTTCAATTTCGTCATTCAAATGAACTTTGTTTTTAATTTTAACCAAATAATATTGTCCGTTTATTCCGTGAAATTCAAACAGAAAGTCAGCACCTGCAAGTCCTTTTGAAATATTGTAGCTGTAGCTGTCGGGTTTGTTTTTACCAAGTGCGAATCCCGTTGTGTATCCTCGGTTACCTACCTTTTGTAATTCTATAAAGTATTTATGCATATCTGCATCAGGATTTATTTTTAATTCATCAAGAGCGTTACGATAAGTTTTTGCGACCGCGGACACGTAATATAGACTTTTTGTTCTGCCCTCAACCTTTAGAGAATCTATACCGGCATCAATTAAATCCTTTAAGTGTTCAACAAGACATAAATCTTTTGGGCTTAAAATGTGAGAACCTCTTTCATCTTGATTAATTTCATAAAACTCATTAGGTCTTGTACTTTCAACAAGTTTATAACTCCAACGACAAGGTTGAGAACAATTGCCGTGATTTGCTTTTCTTTCACCGTCGGTGAAATAGTCACTCAACAGGCACCTCCCCGAAAATGAAACGCATTGCGAGCCGTGAATAAAACTTTCCAGCTCTATATCAGGAACCTTACTCCTTATTTCTGCAATATCTTTTATCGCCAGTTCCCTGGCTAAAATTACGCGGCTGGCACCATAGTCCCTCCAAAATTTTACATTCTCGTAATTCAAGGTGTTTGTTTGGGTGCTTATATGCAAAGGGGTCTTGGGCATGTATTTCTTTATTAAATTAATAATCCCAAAGTCACTTACTATAACTGCATCAGGGTTGGATTCATTAAGCTTGTCAATTGATTTTTCCAAAAGGCTGATATCCTCGTTAAATGCAAAAATATTCAATGTCAGATACGCTTTTGCGCCTAATTTGTGTGCCAAGTTAATAGCTGTTTTGAGGTTGTCAAGAGTTATTATTTCACCTTTTCTCATGGCTCTCAGGCTAAAGTCTATAGTGCCCAAATATACAGCATTTGCACCATACTTAATCGCATACTCCAGTTTCTCAAGGTTGCCTGCGGGCATTAGTAATTCTACATCTCTCATACCAGAATGATACTTAAAAGGTAATAAATAATCAACCGATTAGGTGATGTTGTTTTTTGATTTGTGTAGAAAATAAAATATATAGAGTTTATCGGAGAAAATATATGCAAACAATAGAAAACGCTGCAACTACAATTAAAGAAATCTGGCAATACCAACATCCCATTATGCATACTTGGTTTGTATTGAGTGCTGTATCACTTTGTTCTATGTTTGCTGTTTTGTATTTTGTTATTTAATGTGTAAAATCATTTATAGACAGCAGAATTCTGGAGATTATTTAGCTGTTTGGTGAAAATCTTAAAGTCGAGAGGATTTAATCACTAAGACAAACGGCATATACTATATCAGCTCCGGTGCTACCTTGAACATAACCAGTAGCTGTGCCCAAATGTTCAAATATTCTTATATATCGCCCAGGTCCTAACATGGTATAATCCAAGTCATCTCGATCTACCTCCTCACGTGACCAAACTAAAAACATTACACCTTCATACATCGTAAAACCCAGCTCAGCCATTTTTTCATTGTCAATGTTTATGTCACCTCTAGTTTCTTGTCCACCAATACCGGAGGTATTGTATATATAATTCGCGATATCTGCTAATTGATTCATTGAAGGCATTTTATTTACTCCTCCGCATTCGCTTACTGCACCTGCCCAATAATCGTAATCTTCTAGAGAACAATTTTGTATACCTAACCTATCTTTTTCATTCATACATTCGGATCTGGAGAGAGGAGAAGGTTTAAAAGGTGCGCCAAAACAGCTACCACCGATTTCAAAAGCGCAATTGCTTCCTAATTGAGAGACATTAATGCTTCGTATGTCTTTACCCGATGTGTTTGGATTTTTAAATCCGTCAGTATCATAAAGCATAGCTAAACAAGAAGTACCGGTAACCCTGTTGGAATAGGGATTTTGTGTGCATCCTGGATTATATGCAATCAATCCGGTTGTTCCATTTACAAATTGTACGCCTATAATATCAGTGTCCCAATTCTTTTATCCAAAGTGTGATGCTGTTTTAATTCTTGACATGTCAACTTCTTTGGGTTCAGCTTCTCCTCCGCCCCAAATAATTTTATCTTCGAAACAAGAAAGTAGATCATTATTTTCACAAATTTTTGCAGTTTTAAAATGTTTACTCAATTCATTGACAAAATCAGCGGTAGTCCTGTGTCCTGCAAGAGTTTGTTGGGTATTCATGGTTTTTAGCGCTTCTTCAAGTCGCCTTTCAAATACTTGTGAGGAAGTACTCCAAGCTCTTTCTTGATATTTGGAGACAAGAGTTGGAATAGTAATAGCTGCAACTACTCCGATTATTCCAAGTGTAATTAAAATCTCAGCCAGAGTAAAAGCTTTAATTAGTGAAGGTATATGGCGTATTGACTGAACTGTTTTTGAATTATCTGTTTTCATATAATTATCCTTTTTTTTTATTATACCATTACATTTAACTATTGTGCAAAAAATTTTTAAAATTATGATTTATGATAAAATAGCTTTATGAAAAAGTTAAAATTAGTTTTGGGTTATTTAACACTATTGTTGATTGCAATAAGTATGTTGTATCCTTTTTTTGTAATGATTAATTTATCCTTTGTTAAGAATAGTGAAATCTTCTTACAAACCGATAAAATATTTCATTTTCCTTTGACTTTTGAAAATTATATAAAAGTTTTCGGACAAATTCCTTTGAGTAAATATTTTATGAATAGTCTTATTGTTGCGTTGTTAACGACTTTGGGGCAGGTTATGATTGCGGCTATGGCGGGATATGCTTTTGCAAGATTAAAATTTAAATATCGAGATTTGCTTTTTTTGATATTTCTTATAACAATGCTTATTCCACCTCAAGTAAACATTATACCGCTTTTCTTTTTGATGAGGGAGTTGCATTTGATAGATACCTATCAAGCACTAATTTTACCGGGACTTTTTGGAGGGTTAGGTGTTTTTATGTTAAGGCAGTATTTCTTGACTATGCCGAAAGATCTTGAAGAATCGGCCCGAATTGATGGTTGCAATTTGTTTGAGACCTTTTTCAAAATAGCGTTGCCGCTGGCTTTACCCGCTATTGTTACACTTGCAATATTTACTTTTGTCTCAACTTGGAATAGTTTTATGTGGCCGTTAATTGTTACAAATTCCGAGGGGATGCGAACCTTGCCTGTCGGGCTTGCTATTTTTAAAGGTAGTTTCAGAGAAGTTACGCTTTGGGGCGAACTTTTATCTTGCTCGGTTATTTGTACTTTGCCGGTTATTTTTGTTTTTTTATTTGGTAAAAAATATTTTATAAATGATATTCTACAAGGTGGCGTTAAAGAATAAAAAAAACAGGGTTTAATCCCTGTTTTTTTATTTCCTAAATTTACTGAAAAGCCAATCTAATCCGATTAAACTTCCTGCTACAATTGCACCCCATTTACCTGCTTGCCTCCATTTGAAACTTTTTAATGCCTTATTGAATAATGAAGGTGCCGCTTCTGTAAAAGTCTTTGTTTCCTGATTGAAATACCTTACGTATTTATTTGCTTTGTCTGCAGTTGTGTTCATTGCTTTTACAAAACTATCCTTAAACTGTTTTGAGTTTTTCAGAGGATTTGAATCTAGCAAATATCCGGCACCGGCACCTGCTGCACCGCTTAATATTACAGCGCCCATCCCAAGACCCCTTTTCGGCGATGCTTGTGCTGCGCCTTGAAAATTTATGTTGCTTTGTCCATTTACATTTGCTGCTGGGAGTTCAGATGTGCTGTATGCCTTGTACATAAAGTCATCATTTGATGCAGTGTTCAAATACCCATAATTCCCATAATTTAAAGGTATGTTTGATACCATATTTAACCTAACCTTTCTGTAAAAAATTACAAACTAACCTATATCTATAAAAAAAAATGCTTCCCAAAGATTGCTTGTTTGTAAAGTTATATTAACAAACTGGAAAAAAGGCTTTCAAATTCAGGAAATGAGATCTTTACCCACTCAAAGTCTTTTATTAAAATTTCTTTTTGGCAAATCAATCCGGCTACGTAAAGACACATTGCAAGTCTGTGGTCGTGGTATGTTTCAACCTCAACGCCGCCTTTGAGGTTTGTTTTTCCGTTTATAACCATTCCGTCGGATGTTTCTTCTATGCTAGCACCGAGTTTTTTAAGCTCGGTAACAACGGATTTTATCCTGTCGGATTCTTTATTCCGTAAGTCTGCTGCATCTTTTATAATGGTTTGTCCCGATGCTTGTGTGGCTATAATCGCAAGTATCGGAATTTCATCAATCATACGTGGAATTATGCTTTTTTCGATTGTGCTTGACTTTAGTTCGGAATAGCTTATTAGCATATCTCCGGTTAATTCATTTGAAACGGTACGTTTGTCTAAAATTTTTATGTCGGCTCCCATTTTTTGTAAAACTTCCAGTAATCCCGTTCTTGTAGGATTTAATCCTACATTCCTTAGTATGATTTTTGAGTTCGGGACTATAAGTGCGGCACCTATAAAATATGCCGCGCTTGAAAAATCCCCGCATATTTCTATTTCTTTTGGGGTTAATTCGCATTTAGTGACTGTTGTACAAAGACCTTCGGATTTTATATTGGCATTCATATATGAAAGCAACAGTTCTGTGTGGTTTCTTGATAAATATGGCTCAATTACGGTTGTTTCACCATCTGCCATAAGACCGGCAAGTAATATTGAAGATTTTACTTGGGCTGATGCTATGGGGGTATTGTATTTTATTCCGTGTAATTTATTACCACAAATTTCCAAAGGTGCGGTGCCTTTATTAGATTTTATTTTAGCTCCCATAAGTGAAAGCGGTGCTATAATCCTTTGCATGGGACGCGCACTTAGGCTTGAATCTCCGCTAAGTGTAGAATTGAATTTCTGCCCCGCCATTATTGCAGCCATAAGTCGCATTGTTGTGCCTGAATTGCCGCAGTTTAAGTCAGTTGAAGGTTTTTTTAATTCGCCGGCCGATGTTATGTGTAATTCACCATCATTTTTATACTCTGTTATTATGCCGAGTTTTTTACATATCTTTAGCGAAGAATAAGGATCTTGTCCGTCTGAAAAATTCTTGATTACATAATGTCCCTTAGTCAATGTCGATATTATCACAGCTCTGTGCGAAATCGATTTGTCTGAAGGTATTTCTAATTCACCTTTTAATCTTTTGTCTTGTTTTGAAATCTTTTTGTCCATATGTTAAGTTTAACACGCTTTACCAGAAAAAGTAAGGATGATAATATCTGTACGGTTGGTAATAATAGTACCTGTTATAATTCATTTGTTGTTGCAGTAAGATAAGTCTTTGTAATATAAGCTCTTGTTCTTTTTGTTTTTTAGCGTCTTGAATTTCTTTTAGTTTGTCTTTAATTTCTTGTGTTTTTTTGTCTTCAGATGAATTTAATGCCTCGAAACATTTCACCAGGTTTGTGCCTTGATATTTGCGAATACAATTGTTTGCTGTGTTAAAAAATTCGTCCTGACGTTTGGACCAGTTCTCTACGTAAAAATCTATATCCGGTGAATTGTTGATGTAAATTTTGCTCCAATCGGGTTTTACAACAAAATCGGTTATTCTTTTGTAGGCATTGTCAATTTTAGGCTGTTCAAGTTTCGCTATCATGTTATCAACGGTGTATAGTATAATATCCGGATTATTAAGCAGCAGGTTCTTCGCTTTGTACAAATAATTGAGTCTTAAAATCTTATCAGAGCAATTTTGTGCTGCACGAATATAATTTTGCGGATTATCCGGTTTTAGTTTTATAAGTATTTGCGTATATTCATATGCCTTTTTGTTATTTTGAAGATTGTAATTTGCTATGTACATTAATTCGGTTGCATCATAAAAATTATTATCGTATTCTGTAATTTTAGAAGCATATTTAATTACATTATTATTATCGTTTAGTTTAAGGTAAGTTTGTGCGACAATTAGATAATTACGTTTTACTATTTTCGGGTCGGTTATTGTTTCAAATTCTTTTACCGCTTGAGAATATCTACCCATATGGACACAACTGCGAGCAATTATGTCGGCAAGCATATCCTTAGGTAAAATGTTTTCAGTGTTTAGTTCTCTTAACTTAGTTGCATAATCATATACCTTTTGCGATTGAAAATTGGCAGAGTATAAAAACATGAGTTCATATAATGCAGGCATATAATCAGGATACTTTTTTAGAATTTTTTCGTAATATTTGATTTTTGCTTCTGCTTTATTTGTATTTTCAGCTTTTTGCATATATTTTTTGGTATAATTGTGTTCCAATCTACCGGATTTGTTTTGAGATTTAGGATTATTTAACGTGAATTTCATTGTAGCTTGATTGAAGGTATATGGTCTAATATCTTCTACAGCCATAACTGTACACAAAGTATGGAAAAATATTGCAAATAGTAGAAACTTTTTCATACACTCTCCTTGAGCCGAGGATAACAAAATTTTATCTAAAAGTCAATAAATCAAAATATTTGTGCTAATATATAAGTAAATTGAATTCAAATTGAACATGAAAAGCTGAAATCTGATAAACTCAATAGAGGGGTGTCCGAGAGGTTTAAGGTGCAATCTTGGAAAGGTTGTGTGGGAGCAATTCCACCGTGGGTTCGAATCCCATCCCCTCTGTTTTTTAAGGTTGATTTTTGTTTCAATTTATTATGATTGTTCATTTGGATCCATTTTAGAAGAATTTAAAGATTTAGATTTTACACCGGTATTGTTAATGCATGTGACAAAATACAAAATTCTGACGGTTTTTGCCTTTGAAGTTTATATTCTCTTCACTAAAAATCTAAGTGATTATTGAATTTAAAGTTGTTGTGACATAGCCATTTTTACCTATGGTTACATAAAGGCTCAAACAAATTGCCAGATAAGAAGGAAGTGTTTTTTATATAACCTGTTTGCAAAACAGGCGATGCAGATAATTTGTTTTATTAAAATTGGTTATATTTTGAATAAAATTTACAAAGCTTAAATAAACATGCAAATTATTTTATTTTGGAGTTTTAAATAATTGTCAAATATTTAAGTTAGGAGACATAAGATAATGAAAATAACGTCTTTAGCCTCATCAGTCGGAGCTTGTAAGACTAATTACGGAAAGCATAAGATACCAAGATTTATTTATCACCTTACAAATAAAACTAATTATGAATCAATGTTGAAAGACGGTTTTATAAAAATGTCGCTTGATAACTTGGGTGGTGATGGTGTTTTTATGGTCGAACTTACAAATTTCTTTAAAAGGTGGGGGAATAACAAAGCATGGCAAAATGATTCATTGCAAAAAAAACTTATAAATCATGCCATGCAAGAAGATTCAAGTCTTGTTATTTTAAAGATACCAACAGGAAAACTAAATCATGATTTGTTAAGAGTTAGAAGTCAAAATAAACTTTTTAGTTGGTTGTACTCACCACATTGTAATTATGTGCGTAATGAAGTTGGTCAATCCATGAAAAGTTTACCAAGTACATCGCGTTTTAATTGGGAAAGATTAATGTATGAAAGGTTAAAAGAATATTTTAGTAATAAAGAAGTTGATAAAAATATTCTCCATATAATGGAGGGGAATTGCGCAAAAAATGCAAAATCCTATAAGCAAAAAAAAGAGGCAATAGAATATATTTATAGAGATAACATTCCAATGACAAATGTTCAAAAGATAGGGGAAATAGACTTTAAAGATATTACAGGCTTATTATTAAGTTTTGATTATGATGCCCAAAGACCTGTTAGATCTATTTTCGTTAATTTATTAGAAGGTAATCCGGAAGTTAAGGGTGCAAAATTGCTCAATTTTTAGTTTCATACAAGGCTTTCAAGCATGTAGGAAATTTCTTGTAAACAATAGAAAGGTCATATCTTTGAGAGAATTTTTCATATGTTGATTAAGTTATGATTTGACAAAATATAGATAAACTTATAAAATTATTAGGTTGCAAAATTAATTAAATAAAAGCTTATTGTCTGTGATATTATAAGGAGTTTATAATGAATAAAATAGAAATTTACACATCACAAACTTGTCCTTACTGCGTTAAAGCGAAGAAACTGCTTAAAACTCTCGGTCTTGAATATACGGAAACAGATGTTTCGAATTCTTTTGAAGAAATGGTTACAAAATTTGAGGAACGATTTAATAAAAAAGTAATGACAATACCCCAAATTGTCATAAACGGTAAGTACGTTGGCGGTTTTGATGACCTGGATATTTTGTATAAGTCAGGTAAACTTAGCGAATATTTGAAGTAGGTTATCGTATAAAATTTGTAGATATTTTTTCAACAGGTGTAGGACTAATAATACCTTTTTCTTTACCGGCCTCAATACATTTTAAGATCCAAGCCATGTTTTGTCCCAAAACTTGCATTGTCTGCATACCTTCTTTATCCTGAATAACTTCCTGCGGTGCATTGCCATGGACCATATTCCAATAATTTGAAGATATAACAGGCATGTTGCAAATTGTAAAATGTTTTATTATTGCATCAATTGATGCTGTAGTTCCAGCGCGTCTTGCTGAAACTATTGCTGCTGCCGGTTTATACGCGAAAGCGTTTTTACCGGCATAAAACAGCCTATCCAAAAATGATAATAACCTACCACTAGGGTGCGCAAAATATACAGGTGATCCGAAAATAAATCCATCGGATTTTTTAGCTTTTTGAATAACTTCGTTCACAACATCATCTTCAAAAATGCACTTACAATCATTTTGCCGACACCAGCCGCAACCCGTACAATCTCGAATGGCGTTAGAGCCTAATTGGATAATTTCCGTATCAATACCTTCCAAAGTTAAAATTTTGGATATTTCACATAAGGCTGTATATGTACAACCGTTTTCTCTGTTACTGCCGTTAATTAATAATACTTTCATATAAACCTCTTTAAATTTTTTTTATTACTTTACATGGATTGCCGACCGCAACGGTATTAGCCGGGATATTTTTAGTGACAACACTTCCTCCTCCTATTACACAATTATCCCCTATTATAACCCCGGGCATTACGCATACATTGCCGCCAAACCATACGTTATTACCAACCGTTATAGGTTTTGCAAATTCAATTCCGTTGTTCCGTGTTTGATAATCAAGCGGGTGTTCAGCAGTATAAAATCCGCAATTCGGACCTATAAATACATTGTTTCCAAATTTTACCTTTGCACAATCCAAAATTACCAGATTATGATTTGAATAGAAATTTTCACCTATTTCAATATTGTATCCGTAATCGCAATAGAATGTGGGATTTATATTAAATTTTTTTGGTGTTTTTCCAAGAATTTTACTTATTATACAAGACATTTTCTTAGATTTTGTGAAAGGTGTATTGTTAAATTCATAACAAAGTTGCTTGCACCTTAAACGAGCATCCTTAAGATGCTCATCTTCAGCGTTATAACACTCGCCTTTAATCATTTTTTCCCATTCAGTCATTATTTTTATCCTTTTGGAAAAGTAAATTTTTAATTTTACGCACTGTTTTTTGGAAAATATTTTCATTTGCAATTTTTTCAGCTTCAGCCTGCGCTGCGATTAATTCCTCTAATGTTGCGTTAGGGTTTTCAGGATCTGTTGGCGGCAAAGTTTCTACAAAATGTTCTGCATTTTCAATATCAGTAGTTGTTGCAAGCCATTTGAATGATTTTATCAAAGACAGAGGTTTTGTTGTATCACCTTTTAGTACTACTTGAAAATTAGTTGTAGAGATTTTATTAAATTCTTCAACAAAATCAGGGATTTGAGCCATCTCTTCTTCAGTTATTGCTTCAGTGAATACAGAAAACATTTTGGCTGCGGCAACATTAAGCCCCGGTGTTGCTTTTACAAGGTTAACGGGGTTTATGGCAGCTATAGGGCCCAATAAGTCAGCAATTTTAGAACCCAATCTTGCGCGAAGTTTCATGTCAGCTTCATTTGTCAATATATCCATATTACCGGATATATGCATGCACATTACAGGTCCTGTTGATTTTATCGGATTAATTTTTGCAATTCCATCCTGCATTTCGATATGTCCGTTTAATACGTCAAAATGAGAAGTTTGTACTGATGTCAGAGAATTAATTACCCCGCCCAACGCCGTTTGGAAAAATTCCGATTCTCTAATATTTTCTGCCAGAATAAGATTCTCAAGTTTGCCGAAAGGCCCTAATTGACCGTTTCTTATCCTAAAATCAACTGTGCCGTTTATTCCTTTCATTTGTTCTGATTGTGTTTTGGCAGCAGCGTTGATTAGAAGATTGGTACGGAAATCCGTTGTACCTGATATTGTGTCTTTCATATTCATTATTTCATATAGTGCTCTTTCAATGTTGAAATTTGTGCCGTTTATTTTCGCGCTCAACATCATACTGATTAAATTGGCGGATACATTACCCGTAACAGTGCCGCCAAGAGTTGATGTATGCAGTTTGTCCAGCTGGAATGTATTGTCAAAAAGCGATATATCTCCCGTAGTATTTGCTAAAACGATTGGCGGTGATGCTATTCTCCGCATTTTTATTGAACCATTACTAATAACAAAGGGGATATTCGAAGTTTTTGTATTAGGGTTTGTTTTTGGTGCATATTTCATGGCAGCTTCGGGAATCTTCATCAATTTTGGAACATCAACATTGTCTGATGATATGTCCATTTTGTTGAAAGTAAACTTTGATGAAGGTTCTAAGTTGGCATTGCCCGCAAGTTGTATATCGGAATCGTTTAAAAGCAAATCTTCAATCTTTATGTATAATGTTTTTGCCAAAAATTTTAGGCTAAGTGTTTCCATAGTAGTATACAGTTCGGGTATTGAAAGCTTCCAAATCCCAAAATCACCTCTGTACTTAGGAGTTAAAGCCTGTCCAAAAATAAGCAGGTTACCGCCTATGGTCATTATGGAATCTTTGAATGCGCATATATGTACGTTTAAATCCTCAGGAATACTCACGGTAATTTGATTAATAAAAGGTGCCGGAGTGTCAAGTTTTGTGACTGTTCCTGATATCGTTACAATGCCTTTTGTATCTTGCATGTTTGCATTAAGATCTTCGGTGAACATTGTCGGAATTTCTTTTGTAAACAATCCTGTATCTCTTATATTAAGTCTGTTGCCTTTGTAGTTTATTTTTACTTGAATAATACTTTGCAGACCTTTGACTAAGTCTATGTCTACTGGAGTGATATAATTAAGTTTATCCGCTTTAATTTGAAAAATGATGTTTTGTCTTTTGTCGTTTCCGTTCAAACTGAATTGAACGGGAAGTGTACCTTTAGCAATGATGAATGGTGCTATGGTTTTTCCTAGGATTTGTTTTAAATCTTGTGCTGATAAGTTACCTGCAGCCTTAACGTTTATGTACGGCTTTTTAGTGTAATCAAGAATTGTACCATCAACATCTATTGTTGAGAAATCATTCATTGTCAAGATAAAGGGATTTATTGTGATATTTTCCTCGTCTATAACTACATTTAATTCAGGATTTGAAATTTTTGAATTTGTTTGCGGTAGATATATATTCAAATTTTCATTTGTAATGTTTCCTTTTAAGGTTCTAAAATCACTGTCAAGTTTAATATTCATTTTGTCGTCAGTAATTTTCAGGGAGTCATCTTTAGTTGACATATTAAGATCAAAAAGAGTTATATCAATGTTTGATAAAGCCTTTTTTAGTTCTCCGGTAAGTTTGGTATCCAAGAATATGCTGCCGGATTTAATATTGTATGTATTTTTTAAATCAACCGGTGCAAACGCAGCAAATAAACCAGGAATGGGGAGTCTTTCCGCATAAATTGAAATATCAGCTACTGATTTTTCGTTAATTTTACCATCTGCTTTAAGAATTGAGTCATTTATGTACATGTGTGTATCTTTGACTTCAAGAGTTTTATCTTCAAAGAGGATATTTGCGTTTATGTCCTTGAAAAGCAGTCCTGTTTTGCTGTTTGACAGATTACCATTCCGAATAATTATGCCACCGTTAGATTTTAGTTTTTTAAAATTCGTTTTAATGTTAGCATTTGCTGTCACAAAACCTTCGACCTTCATTTGTGCAAGGTCATTTTTGATGTTCAAGGTGTCCATGTATGCTTTTGTTAGTATTTTTAAATCGTTGAAATAAATGGGTTTTGTATTAATTGACAAATCAATTTTGTGATGCTTTGAATAATTGATATCACCACAGATTCTTATATTTTGATCTTTTGCAACATAAACATTGGTGTCTAAATTCGCCGAATTTCCGTTAAACTTTGCTCTAAGATAGCTTTTGGGCAGTTCATAGCCTGAAAGGTTCATTGTTAAGTCTTCAATATTAACAAAACCGTGTAAAATAGTCTTGTTTTTTCTATTTAGCCGCGCCTTTAGCTTCGCATCAACATTTGTCTTTAGGTTATAATTTCTGTACATTAAAACCGGATTTAAAAAATCCATATCGGCTCTATAATCAGGGTCATCCTCCTCATCAATTTCTGCCACTGGCGGAATATATGAATTTATATCAACTTTAGCTTTTATATTTGCGTTTTCATCACTAGAAAAAATGGTTTCGGTTTTTACTTTAAATGTTTTCATATTGTTGAATGCTGCTTGTAATTTGTCGCCGCTCAATGAAATGTAGTGTTTTGTTCCAAGGTCGTTAATTTGGGCAGAATATTTGTTTATATTTATATTGGGAGCTTTTATTTTTATCCAAGAAGGATTAAATGCAAATTTTGAGGCCTTTGCGGGGGATTTATTTTCTTTTTTGCGTTTTTGATTGTTTATTATATTTTGGATAATGCTCATAATCTTATATTGGGAACCGTCTTCTGCTATATCAATGTTAATTTTTGCATTTTCCAATGTGATGTTAGAAACTCTTACCGTAAGAAAAAGAAGATTTGGTAAGGATATCTTTGTTTTGACATTGTCAACATTCAATAAATCTGATTTGTCGGGTAATTTTATACTTAAACCATTGATTTTCACACCTGCTTCTAAGATGGGTGTTGTATATAGTTCCATATCCTGAAAATCAATGCTTAAACTTGATTGTTCAAGTGCAAGTTTTTGTATATCATTTTTGTATATGTTTAAGTCAATTTTCCTGGGTAAAATAAATAAAAAGACAAGATATGCAATTATAACGATTGTTAATATAATAAATCCCGTAATTTTTAAAGATGTTTTCACTCAAATACTCCTTTTCTTAATATAGCTTTATTATCGAATAAGGTTAATACAAAATAAAGTGAATTTGAATTTTTATTTACATTATATTGAATTGGTATGTAACATTCAGCTAAAAAAAGAGCCTTAATAAAAGGCTCGTTGGAATTAAGAATAGCTGGAAGTATGAAAAAGATTTAATTATATTAAACCCCTTTTATTTATATTTAACAATTCCCCATATGTCTGATAATTTTAGGTATATGGTTTTTAAAAAAGTATACTCACAGCTAATAGTTATAGTCTGAATTATATTTATAATTAATTTATGAATAAATATTTTGAAATTTTCAAAAATAAAAAAATTTTAGTTGTTATCGGGATTGTATTTTTTTCAGCAGCACTTTATATTACGTATAAAATGCTGACAAATATATATATTACAATTCAATTTGATGAACTGGCACCTTTTGAAACAAATATGCCGGTATATTATAAAGGCTTTCGTGTGGGACGAACACGCAGTATCAAGCCTGATAAGGATTTTAAGCATACTTTTATAAAAGTTGTAATAGATTATAAACAATTAAGGCTTCCCAAAAATACTACAGCAGTGGTTAAGAAGATTAACAAAGGCGGAAATGACGGCAGGTTTGATTATATTGAGCTTATTTATCCTGATGCACCTTCTATTTATTATATTAAAACGGGTTCCTGTCTTAAAGGCAGGACATCTCTTGATTGGAATACATTATTATCACAACAGGCTGATAAGGGGAATTTGGATGATATTAGTGACGGCATAGGCAATCTTTTGGATAGTCTGAAAAATACCAGTGATTCTTTGAATTCTATATTTTTAACTGTTAACGAGATTCTAAACGAAAATAAATCAAATTTTGTAAATGCGACAGCTAATCTATCCCAAACTACCAATAACTTGCGCGAGGTTTCCGTGAAAATTAACAATTCCATATCACAAGACGGTATTAATAATGCAACTTCCGGACTGGAAGCTTCATCAACAAATATTGGTGAGGCGACAAAGCAACTAAAAGAGGTTAGTGAAAATATTAATCAGATGATGCCCTATATTGATGCAACAATAGTTGATGTTAATACAACGATGTGTAATGTTACTAAAATATCCCAAGGTGTTTTGGAAACGCTTCAAAAACGAATGGGGCTAATGAGACTTTTAATGGGACAACCCGTTAAAAAGAAACAATGCTGTCCCTGATGTTTTTGTGATATACTTTGGCTATGGAAATATTATTTAATCCGGTTGTTATATCGGTTGCGTTGTTATGTTTGTTATGCCTTTGTAAGTTTAATGTATTGCTTGCTATAATGATAGCTGCTATTGTGGGAGGTATTGCGGGGCATATTCCTTTAAATGAGATTATGAGTGTATTTATAGCAGGCATGGGCGGAAATTCCGAAACAGCTTTAAGTTATATATTGCTTGGTTCATTTGCTGCTGCTATGACACATACCGGATTGGCTCCGCTTTTGGCTAATAAAATTGGCAGTGTTATTAAGTCAAATAAATATTTTTTAATAGCTATTTTAACCGGTATTGCAATATTGTCACAAAATCTTATCCCCGTGCATATAGCTTTTATTCCTATATTAATTCCTCCGCTTTTGCATGTCATGAACAAATTAAAAATTGATAGACGTGCAATTTCTTGCGCATTGGCCTATGGACTTAAAATGCCTTATATAACTATCCCCGCGGGATTCGGACTTATTTTCCAGGGACTTTTGGCTGATAATATTACAAAAAACGGTATAACTGTTGCTAAATCACATATTTGGCACTATACCTGGTTTTTGGGGGTAGCAATGACTTTGGGACTTTTTATTGCCGTATTTTTCTCCTATAGAAAGCCCCGTGTGTATAAAAATTTGCAATTGTGTGATTATAATAAAACGGAGGTTTTACAATTCAATAAAAATCATTATATAACTTTATTTGCTGCACTTATGACACTTGTAATTCAATTGTGGACGAATTCATTACCGCTTGGTGCGCTTGTTGGTCTTGGAATTATTTTTGGTACGAAGGCAATAGATCATGACAAAATGGATAAACTCATAAATGAGGGAATAGGCATGATGGGTTATGTTGCATTTGTTATGCTTGTTGCTGCAGGTTTTGCTCTTGTTCTTAAAGAAACTGGAGGTGTAGAAGCTCTTGTAAACGCCATAACACCTCTTATGGTTGGTAATAAATTAATAGCTGCCGGATTAATGCTTTTGGTGGGATTATTTGTAACTGTAGGTATAGGTACATCATTCGGTACAATACCGATATTGGCTGTTTTGTATGTTCCGATATGTATAAGTTTAAAATTTAGCCTGCCTGCAACAGTAATTTTGATAGCTGCTGCCGCTGCACTTGGTGATGCAGGTTCTCCGGCATCGGATACTACGCTTGGACCCACGGCGGGATTGGATGCCGATGGCCAGCATAACCATATTTGGGATACCTGTGTCCCTACCTTCTTGCATTATAATCTCCCGTTAATATTTTTTGCTCTGATAGCCGTTCTTATATTTTAGACTTGTAACATTTGCTTGTTTACATTGTTTAATAAAAATTTAAAAAAATTCTTAATGATGGTAAAATTGTCAAAATCATGATAGTATTAGTTGTGTAGCTTGTTTCTAAAGGAGAATGTTATGTTTGCTAAACTTGAAAAATATCAGCTTACTTTGTTGGCAATAATATTGGCGTTTGGAGTGTTTTTTGCTACAAAATATGCTGCTAATTCTCTTTCACGTGACGGGATTACCGTTACCGGCTCAGCGTATGAAATTGTGAAATCTGATTCCGGAAAACTTTCGTTTGATATAAGTATTCAGGCCAAAACTAAGGCTGAAGCATATAAAATAATGAAAACGCAGCTTCCTGTTGTGGAGAAATATTTAAAAGAAAATGATATTAACAATATTAATATAAAAACATATAACGGATATTATACTTATAAGTATAATAACGTAACACACAATTATACTAATGAAATTGATTATTACAAACTACTTCAGCCTGTTGAGATAACGTCTGACAATGTTGAAAAGATTAAGGAAATTTCACTGGATATTCAAAGTCTTTTAGACAAAGGTATTGATATTAACGTGAATCAAGCCTCTTATTTTTATTCAAAACTTCCTGATTTAAAAATAGAATTGTTAGGTGAAGCTACAACAGATGCTAAAGATCGTGCTGCAGCTATGTTGAAAGCTACCCATAATAAAGTCGGAAAAATTCAGTCAGTAAAGATGGGTGTGTTTCAAATTACCGACGTCGACTCCACAAATGTTTCGGATATGGGTATAAACGATACTTCTACTATCGAAAAAAAAGTAACAGCTGTTGCAAATGTTGTGTTTAAGATTAAATGATAAAGGAATTTTATGAAAAGGATTATTTTACTACCAATTGCAATGTTAATATCAACTTCGACCGGGAATTCATATTCCGGAATCGATATTAATCCTGCTGCCATGCCTTTGCAATTCATTCAGCAACAAACATTCCAAAAAAATGATATCTATGATTACCGAAGATTTACGGATGCATATAATAATCCTATAGAAAAACGCACGGAAAGTCCACAGGAAATTCAGGCTGAATATGACGAAATTCAAAATCTTAAACAACCGACCAAAATTCAACTAGGGAGGTCTAAAGAAAAAACTGAACTTGAAATGATACAAGATGACGGTCATATTCACATTAAACACAAAATTGACTAGTCTTTATAGTGGTTATCATTTCTGATAAAAACATTGCAACTTATCCTAATCAGCCGACTTAAATTCATTTATGCTCCTAGAGTTTTGAGTTAGAGTCTTACGGCTTGTCCACTCAATCTGTTCGCTCACCGGACTCGTTTCTCTTCGTTCACTCCGTCCGTCCGCAAATCCGCTGAACCCGCTAAAGACGAATTTAAGCCCTCACCAATCAAGCATATTAAAAAAGGGGATAACACTTGTTATCCCCTTTTTTAATTGTCGATGGCGGGACTTGAACCCGCAAGGATTTCTCCACACGCCCCTCAAACGTGCGCGTATACCGATTCCGCCACATCGACATCTAATTCTATTCTATTTTCACTTGTGCTGACAGACTGTTTGTGTCGGATGAGCTCCGCTCCCTCTCATAAAATGATATTTAATCATTTTACTCGGCACAGTGCCACATCGACATCTAAATTCTATTCATTTTTCAACGGGACCGCTGGTCTGCTTATTAGCGTTACACAATACAAAATGACCATGTGCAACTCACATAGCCATTTTAATATAACATTTTTAAATTGTAAATACTATCTTCCAATTTCTATTGCTTTCAAAGCCATGGATTTTGTAATATTAACCAAAGCAAGGTTTGCTTCATAGGCTCTTTGCGCCATAACGGCATCCGCTATATCTACCATTGCATTTACATTTGATGATCTTATATAACCGTTTTCATCTGCATCCGGGTGTCCGGGTCTGTATATTTTATCTCCAAGTGTTGGGTCTTCAACCACTCCGCTGAAGGTTACTCCGCCTTGTAAATATGATAGTGTGCCGACACCAAATACATCATTCTTCATTGTATTCATTAATCCATGAAATGATATGTCTTCTGTTGCGTTCAACACGGGAATTTTTCTTACATAATTAGGCGTATCTATATTTGCCACGTTTTTGGCGTGTATATCAAGACGTAGACCGTGTGCTTTTAATCCGTTTGATCCTATATTAAATGCTTCCAATATGCTCATTTCCTGCGCCCTCGTTATTTACCTACATTTATAACTGTTTTCATTTCTGTAATTATATTTGACATCCGTCTTGTTGCCATTGAATATAACATAGAATTTTCCTGCAGTGCTATTAATTCTTGTGCAGGGTTTATTTCTTCATATTGACGTTCCTCAATAACCCCTGAAGGTCCAAGCTTTTGTGAAAGTTTAGTTTCTAAAGGACTGTTCATTGTTCCAAGATATGTACCAAAATCAATATCTCGCCTGACGTAACCGGGAGTATCAACGTTGGCAATATTTGAACCAATTGCTCTTTGTCTTTGTGATATCAAATCCATCATCAAGGAAACTTTTCCCATACTATCCAATGATGTATACATAAACTACCTCCCTTATTAACCCTCACGAATATTTATTGCTTTGTTATACATATCGTCAATAACTTTTAACATCTGTGTACTTGCGAGCATTGAAGCATTAAGTCTTAACATCTCACTTGTAGATGTGTAAACATTTGTGTTAGAAATTTCAATATTATGTTGCTTAAAGCAGTCGTGATTTTTTACCAAGACAGGTTCCCCGGCATCTTCTGTTGCTGCAAGCCTATTCATGTCAGTTTGCTCAAGTGCCTCAGGATTGGCAAATCTTACAAGGGGAATGTTACCCAAATATTTTTCCGTTGCTTGGGATGAATCAAATGAAACAACATCGCCGTTTGGTTTTATTTGAAATTTATAACAATTTGTCGGAATTTTTATTCCTTCACCGACAATCCAATCATCGTTTGTTACCAGATAACCGTCTTTACCCTGCTTAAAACCTCCGTCTCGTGTATATTGGACTTCGCCTTCAGGTGATACTACCGGAATAAATCCTTGACCGTCAATTGCAACGTCATAAGGATTAGAAGTTATTCTTATTGAACCTTGGCTATAATCCGTTCTTATTGCTCCTTTCAAATAGCCATCTTCACCTATCATCTGTTCAAAACGGACTGTTTTATATGCATTTGTATTCAAATTAACCAGGTTATTTGCTACATAACCCAGTCTTTCCCATTGATTGAACGTGTTATTTATACTTTTTCTAATCATACCTTGAATTGTATACATAAATCATTCCTCTCTACGATGCTGTACCAAGCTGACTAATTACTTTTTGTAAATTTTGGTTTTGTATCATAAACAATTGCCTGTTAGCGTCGAAATTTTTAATAACGGGCATCATACTTATAAATTCTTCTTGCAATGCTACATTGGAAAATTCGTTATATCCCTGTTTTACTTTGGGGTCCATAACAATCGCACCACTTGCATCTACAACACCCAAATACGCAACTCCTTCCAGTTTATTCGTCTGTGGATTAAAAACACTTATCAGCCCGCGATCATTTACTTTTATTTGCCGCAAGTCATCCGGAACTATATGCAACTTTATTGGCATACCCGTATTTGAAAGTACACGACTATCATCCAGTGTTAACAGATTCCCTTCTTTATCGATTTTAAATCTGCCATCTCGCGTTAATTTAATACCTTCAGCACTTTCGGTTTGAAAATAACCTTTTGCGGCAAGTGCCATATCCAAGGGGTTTTCAGTCAGGGCAATACGACCTATTTTATCATCCAGTGTGGTTGACAAACCATGAACACCTAAAAACTCGGTTAATGAAGACACTATAGCATCTTTTCGTTGGTATCCTACCTTATCGAATCCTGCCACGTTTTCATTTGCAACGGAAATAAGTTCACTATCAACGTGCATCGCTCTTATTGATGCCGTAATACCGTTTTCTACAAATCTTACACCGCCGTTAATTTTCATAAACTTATACCTCTACTTATATTCTCGGATATTTCTCAGTATTTAATCAATAAATTTGTGAAAAATCCTCCGTTTGTATGGGTTTTTAAATGTATTTAATAAAAATTTTTAAAAAGTCAAATAATTCTGCTCAGTAATTGAGCAGATTAAAAATCCCCAAAATACAATTATTCTTGAATCTGTTCAGCGACTTGAGTTTCTTCTTTTATAATTTTAAGTTTAGTAATACGAGCACCATCTATTTCCTTTACTATAAAGGTCAAACCAAGGTGTGTAACCGTATCACCTACTTGTGCGATTCTTCCCAAAAGTTTTACGACCAAACCGCCTATTGTATCTATATCTTCATCATCAATATCTTCTTCATCCATATTAAAATATTCAGCTATTTCATCTGTTCTCATCATAGCATTTGCAACATAAGTATTGGGTGCAATTTCTTTTATATCGCATTCTTGTTCTTCTTCCTCGTCGAATTCGTCCTGAACATCACCAAAAATTTCCTCAATAACATCTTCAAGAGTTATAAGCCCGGATGTACCGCCAAATTCATCAACTACTATCGCCATTTGCCCTTTGCGTTTTTTAAATTCTAAAACAAGATTATCCATTGTCATAGTTTCCGGCACAAGTAAAATTTCTCTTTGAATACGTTCAATCGGGCATGTTGTATCATCTATTGATAGCTTGTACAGATCTTTTACGTGAATCAAGCCAGTTATATGGTCCATATCACCGTCATATACAGGGTATCGTGTGTATTGATTGTCAGTTGCAATTTTATTTAATTCCTCTAAAGACATATTTATTGGTACACAAATCATATCTGTTCTTGGTACCATAACCTGTTTTGCGGTCAAATCGGAAAATTTAAACACATTATGTAACATGTCCTTTTCTGTTTCATTTAGAACCCCGCCGTTATAGCTTGCATCAACTAACATGTCTAGTTCCTCAGATGAATGGACAAGTGAAGACTTGTGCGAATGGGGGATATGAAGAAGTTTTAAAACCCAATTCCCAAATCCGTTAAGCATCCAGATAAACGGGTTAAACAAAAACGTTATTGCCTGCATTGGTCGGGCAATTATCAAAGCTGTTTTTTCCGTATATTCCAAAGCTATTGATTTTGGTATAAGTTCACCCAATACAACATGTAAAAACGTTATCAACGCAAACGCTAGGGAGACAGAAACAGTATGTGTTGCTATTGTTTGACTTACACCAGGTAAAAACACAAACACAGGTTCAATTATTCTTGCAAGCGTTCCTTCACCGACCCAGCCTAATCCGATACTCGATATTGTTACACCAAGTTGTACTGATGCGATAAATTTATCCAGATCTTTTATAGCCTCCAGTGCAATTTGAGCACTGTAATTACCTTCCTTCACCAACTGTTCTATTCTGGTTTTTCTTACTTTAACCATTGCAAACTCTGCTGCAACAAAAAAACCGTTTGAAAATAATAAGAATGCTATTAAAAGTAAATTAAGTACCAAGTTTCCCGACTCATCCATTATATAATTTTTTTACCTCGAAATAATGTTGTTACAA
This sequence comes from uncultured bacterium, assembly GCA_949299935.1. Lineage (GTDB taxonomy): Bacteria > Cyanobacteriota > Vampirovibrionia > Gastranaerophilales > Gastranaerophilaceae > SIG32. The sequence goes on from CASGCE010000017.1 coordinate 92,883, forward strand.
TTATAATATTATTTAAAAAAAAATGCAACTACTCTTTAATTTCGACTTGTTTCAAGTGAGTGTATATAATAGGGGATAATTCATCTTTAGAAACAATATCAATAATCTTATATACTGGTGGATTATTAAGCAGAGTAGGTGTAGTAATATGATAAACCCCATTTCTCATAACTTCACTATTTACATGAAAGTGGCCAGAAACAAGCGCAATAACGTTTTTATGTTTGTCTAATACTGCGAAATATTTTTCCGGCTGATATGTTCTGTGTGTTTTAAGTCGCGAACTTGTAAATTCAGGAGCATCAATTATCGGATAATGTTGAAAAATAATCACGGGGACATTTTTATTTTTTGTAAGCTGTTTATCAAGCCATTCAAGAGTGTCTGCTCTGTAATAGCCAATTGGTCCGGGAATAACCTCCTTTGCTCCGTCAACTACTATGAAGGTATACCCGCTTTTTTTAAATACATAATTCCATTTACGCTGAAACCAGAAGATATTATTTTCTCTTACTATTTCATTATACCTTTCTTTTGAAAGATTTTGGCTTTTAAAAACGTCGTGATTTCCGAGTACAAGGTAATAAGGGGATTTTAGTTTATTAATAATTTTAACGAAATCATCCAAATCCTGAGCTTCGGGCTTATTTAAATTATCGCCGGTAAAAATTACAAATGAAACATTGTTCAATTTATTAATATCCTTAACTGTTTCTTCAAGCACTTTAACCGAATAATCATTTTCGGCATCAAAATGAACATCTGTTACTTGAACAAATTTAATTGCACTATCAAGTGCCATTGCAACAGTCTGAAATAATAGAATAAAAAACAAAGTCAAAAAAGCCTTTTTCATAATTTAAATTATATCATAAATATGATACAATAAAGCTATGAGATTGGATAAATTTTTAAAAGTATCAAGACTAATAAAACGAAGATCAGTAGCAAATGAAGTTGCAGACATGGGCAGAATCCTTGTTAATGGAATTCCGGCAAAGCCCTCCAAGAAATTGAAGATTGGTGACATTATTACAATAGGATACACAAACCGGGAATTTAAAGTACGAATTATAAAAATTCCGAGCGGCAACATAAGCGTGCAGGAATCCCCCACGCTTTATGAGATAGTGAATTGATATATACTCTAAACTAATGATTTATTTTTCATATCATCTTTTTAGTTGATGTAGCCTGTTCTATATCGTATAGAATAAAAATATATTTAACAATATTTGGGCGGATTAATGAGTCAAGATTTCGATTTTACATCGTACAACAACATAAAGCGCTTATCGGAAGAAGAACTTACGCAGGTTTGGGGGAAATACCTTGCAGATAAAAGCGACAAATCTTCCCGTGATGTACTGATTGTTCAATATATTTACCTAATTCGCTATGTTGTAGGTCGTGTAAGAATAACGCTTCCTGCAACAATTTCCCTTGAAGATATAGCAGGCTATGGAGTTGAGGGGCTTATTAATGCTATTGAAAGGTACTCTCCGCAAAAAAATACCAGATTTGAAACATATGCACTTATCAGAATCAGAGGTGCAATACTTGACAGAATACGTTCGCAGGATTTTTTGCCGAGAAGCATAAGACAAAAAATTAAAGCAATAAAAGAGGCACAAGAAGCTTTAAAACAGGAACTCGGACGTGTGCCGACGAATGCCGAACTTGCAAACAGGGTTGGTATAGATTCTGAGAAAATTAACCAGCTTTTATCGGAAGATGTTACAATTACCTCGCTATACGAGAAAAAAGGCAACGCTGAAGACAGTGTTGAAATTATAGACACAATACAAGATACTCAAAAACTTAATCCGCAGGAGAATGCCGAAGAAAATAATGTTAAACAAGAATTGGAGAGGGCTTTAATGAGATTACCGGAGAGAGAACGTATTATAATGGTGCTTTATTATCAGGAAAATATGACACTTAAAGAAATAGGTGAAACGATTAACATGTCCGAGTCAAGAGTATGTCAGTTGCATGCGCAAGCAATTATGAAGCTTAAAAATATACTTAGCGAAAACCGTTCGAACCGCTTACGGCAATCAATTGTTGCCTAACGTTCAGCACGATAATCTATAATTACAAAATCTATCCTGTTATTTAACTTTGCATCATTTGCGACGCTGTCTACATAGGGCATAAATTCCCCGTAACCTATACAGTATAACCTCTCAGGTGAAATTTTTAAATAACGCATAAGATACATTGTTATACTATGAGCCCTTGCAAGAGAAAGCTCCCAATTTTCCTTATAGCTTGAAATATTCGGATCGGCACTTTCCGTATGACCTTCGACCACACAGGACTTATCTGTCATAGCTAACACAGAACCTATTTCGTCTAAGATACACAGTCCCTCTTTTTTAATTTTTTCCTGAGCTTTATTAAAAAAAACATTCTCGTCAATACTTACAATCAATCCTCTGGGTACGTAAGTAAAATACATTGCTCCATTGGGTTTGACTGAACTTTTGAAAAGCATTTCAATTTTTTTCATTTCATCGATATCATATTCGGAAAAAACAGGTTGTGCGTAAAAAAATAAATGAAAAACAACATATGTAAAAACTATAATAATTCTGGTAATATTCATCAAAATTATTATTCAACATAAAGTCGCTAAAAATAATTCCCTGACAAGGTTAAGGCTTAATTATGGAAACAACATATTTATCGTTAAAATACTTGTTGGCACATTCTTTTATATCCTCAGGGGTAACCATTTGGATTTTTTGTCTTGCGGTTTCATTAAAATCGAAACCCAAGCCGGTTACTGCATAATGAGCATAGGTTGCAGCTTGCTGATTATTATCTTCCTGAGAGAATGCCCATTTACCTATAAGATTATTTTTGGCATTATACAATTCCCGTTCAGAAACCAATTGGTTTTTAATTTTATCAATTTCTTGCTGAAATCCATTTAGAGATATAACAATATTACTCGGTTCAGTTGCAATATATATAGAAAAATTAGCACATAATCTTGCTACATCATAAGAGCTTCTGACGACATAAGCGAGTCCTTTTTTATCCCTAAGTTCAAGGAATAATCTTGAAGATAATCCAGAAGCACCCAATATAATATTCATTAAAGCCAATACGGGATAATCCTTTTGACTTGCGGTTTGAACAAGCCAACCCTGAGTAATATGGGCCTGATTAACGTCCGGTTTTATAATTTCAACTGTTTTTGCTTCATTCAAGACAGGAGGTTTAATATCAGGTAGTCTATTTAAAGATTTTGGCAAATCGCCGAAACATTTATTCAATCTATCTTGAACAAATTCAAACTCCAAATCCCCCACAAATGCTATTACTTTTTTACTGTTATTAATAAAAGTATTATAACCTCGCAAAACATCTTCACGGCTAACATTAGGCAGATTATCATAAATTACGGTGTTAGTGTAACCGTAATGGTGATTAGTATATAAATTCTTATAAAAATTATCTACAACTTTTGCCCTAGGGGAATCAAGCTGAGCTTGTATTTCACCGGCCAACTTGCATTTTTCTTTTTCAAAATCATCAAATGTTGTATTTTTAATAATATCTTCAAAGATTTCAAGTGCCTTATCAAAATCTTCATTCAAGCAAACAAACTTCAGCTTCAAATAATCGAGTTTCAACTCGCTTGAAAATTCAATTGCGTATCGATCAAGTTCATCAGCCAATTGTTCGGCAGTGCGGTTTTTAGTACCTTGCATAAATAATCGGGTCATTAAAGTATAATCTCCGGGGTTAGGAACCGGGTCATTCAAAGACAAGTTAAAACACAATGCTACACGTGGAGTATTTCTATTACGCCTATACAAAACCTCAATATCATTTTTCAAGTTAAAAATTTTTTTATTCATCACGCGCTCCTGAAAGTTATACTAACATAAACCTTAGCAATTCACAATATTTTTGCTATAACAAAAAATCTTGTAATAAAACCATATTTTTAATATAATAAAGCCATGGAAATGATAAAGAAATTAAAATTAAGAGATTTTGAAATAGGTTCAGACAAGCTGACAATTCTGTCGGGGCCTTGTGCTGCGGAAAGCATGGAAATTTTAGAGGAAACGGCAAGAGTTTTAAAGGAAGTTACGGAGAAATTAGATATTAATTTTGTATTCAAATCATCCTTTGACAAAGCTAATCGCTCGTCTATCAATTCATATAGAGGACCGGGGCTTAAGAGAGGTCTTGAGATGCTTAATGCCATCAAATCAAAATATGATGTACCGATAGTAACTGATATACACACGCCCGATCAAGCTTTGCCTGTAAGTGAAGTTGCTGATATAATTCAAATACCTGCATTTTTATGTCGACAAACTGATTTACTCACGGCAGCAGCGAAGACGGGTAAGATAGTAAACATTAAAAAAGGTCAATTTTTAGCCCCGGAGCAAATGGGATCTTTGGTTAAGAAAGTAGAAGATTCAGGAAACAATGATATTTTGCTGACTGATCGAGGCACTACCTTTGGTTATAATAATTTAGTGGTTGATTTCAGGGCAATACCAATAATGCAGGAATTTGGTTATCCCGTTGTCTTTGATGCAACGCACAGTGTGCAGCTTCCCGGAGCAAACGGGAGTTGTTCGGGCGGAGATAGACGGTTTGTACCGCCACTTGCAAAAGCGGCAATTGCGGCAGGAGCAAATGCGTTATTTTTTGAAGTACATCCAAACCCTGACAAGGCACTTTGCGACGGCCCGAATATGATTGCACTTGATGACGTTGAGGAACTTTTTAAACGTTGTAAAGATATTTTTGAGATAGTAAGAAGATGAATATAAAAACATATATACTAGGTCCGATTGATGCCAATAATTACCTTTTAACAGATTCTGATGAAGCTGTTCTGATAGATTGTTCCGAAATTCATCAGGAAATATTAAAAGAGCTTGAAAATAAAAAATTAAAGTATATATTGCTTACCCACGGTCATTTTGACCATGTACTTGGTGTAAACGGAATGAGGGAAAAAACGGGTGCCAAAGTTCTTGTCAATAAATCAGATGTAAAAAGGATGGAAGAATCCGCAAATATTATGCAAACCTTTGGAGTACAGGGCATAAATACTCCGACAGCCGACAGCTACATTGATGATGGCGATGTAATCAGATTTGGTAACACCGAAATAAAAGCTATAGCCACGCCCGGTCATACTGAAGGAGGCATGTGTTATCTTGTCGACGACAAATTATTTTCAGGTGATACTTTATTTCGGGGAACCGTTGGCAGATGTGATTTACCTGGCGGAAACTTTCAAAAACTTTCAGACAGCGTAAAAAATAAACTTTTTAATATGACGGAAGACGTAACTGTTTATCCCGGGCATGGACCCGAAACAACTATTGCCTACGAAAAAAAATATAACGAGATAATATAAGAGGGATATTATGAAAACTCAATTGGAAAATATTTACAAAAATGCAGCTCAAGACATTGAAAAAGCTTCCTCAATAACAGATGTAGAGGAAATTCGCGTGAAGTACTTAAGCAGAAAAGGCGAGTTTAATGAAATTAAAAAAGGCTTAAAAGATTTGCCTGATGAAGATAAAAGGACAATTGGTCAATTGGCAAATGAGATTACACAGAAGCTTGAATTAGCATTAAAAAATAAATATGATGAATTTTACATAAAAGAACTAAACGAAAAGCTCCAAAGTGAACAACTTGACGTAACCTTACCCGGTAAATATACTCCAATGGGACATATTCATCCTATAACTTCCACTACAGATGAAATTGTATCCATTTTTCAAAATTTAGGATTTTCAGTTATACCTGATAATTTATCACCAGAGGTAGAGACAGAATACTATAACTTTGATATGCTAAATGTACCCAAAGACCATCCTGCCAGAGATGTGCAGGACACCTTCTATACCAAAAAAGCGCCTAATGTGTTATTAAGAAGTCAAACATCCGGTGCACAAATACACGCAATGGAAGGTAAAAATCCACCAATAAGAGTTGTAGCACCCGGCAGAGTATATCGTAATGAAAATATCAATGCCCGTAAAAATAACTTTTTCCATCAAATTGAAGGATTATATGTTGATAAAGATATAACTTTCGGCGACCTGAAGGGTGTCTTAAATGAATTTATCAGAATATATTTTGGTGCAAGTCGTCCGACAAGATTCAGGAATAGCTTTTTCCCTTTTACTGAACCATCTGCAGAGGTAGATGTTCAATGCATTATGTGTCAGGGTAAAGGCTGCAAAACATGTTCCGGTACAGGTTGGCTTGAAGTTTTAGGCTGCGGTATGGTAGATCCGAATGTTTTGCAAGGGGTAGGAATTAATCCGGATGTTTATACCGGTTTTGCCTTTGGTATGGGCGTTGAAAGACTTGCAATGCTTAAATACGCAATCGACGACATCAGGCTGTTCTTTAACGATGATATAAGATTTTTGGAGCAGTTCTGATAAAAATATCCGATTTATATATAGTGATATTCATAAAATAAATTTTTTCTTATTCAATTATTTATCACTTGACAACCTTGTTTAATCCGTGAGGTTTGTCAACATTTCGGTGAAGCCGCACTGCAATTTCTAGCGCCAGAAGTTGTATCATTACAGCGACACAAAAATACTTAACTATTTTACTTTCACAGTCTATGTTAATGTTGAACGAATACTTTATTTTTACATTTTTATTACCCATAATACAAATAGGCGGATTATATTCCTCTTTAATTTTGTTCAAGTTTTTAGTTGTAATATAACTAAGGTCGTCCACCAAAATATAAATAAGTACAGCTTTATTGTTCAACACAGCCACATGACCGTGCATAAATTCACCTAAAATATGTGAAGTTACATTCAGATAAGAGGTTTCTTTAATTTTCAAAGCGGCTTCTTTTGCAAGTGCATATGATATACCATCAGCACAGATTACTATATTCTTATATTTAGAAATAAACCTTCCAAGCGACTTAATTTTAGGTCTTAATTTATAAGTTTTGTCAATATATTTAGGTATTGAGATAACTTCATTAATATAATTTTCCACATCGATATTTTTAAGTTTGGCAAACTTAAAAGCCAAAAATGTAACACACATCATTTGAGAGGTTAATGATTTAGTTGCGGCAATACTTCTTTCGACACCGGCGTGGCAACACACCTTATAATCAGACGCATTCCAAATAGTAGAATCCTCTTTATTGGTTATGCATAAAGTTCTGACACCGGATTGTTTTGCTTTTGTCAATGCCTTGTTGGTATCAGAGGTTTCTCCGGACTGTGTTATGAAAATATAAAGCATATTTTCGGCATGAGGAATAACAGCTTTGAGTAAAAATTCACTGGAATAAATTGCTCTTGCTTCAATATTTGCTATGTTACCGAATATATCGGCGCCGTATCTTGCACAATGGTATGAGGATCCGCTTGCAACGAATACAATCTGTTCAATACCGGAAGGTACATCAATAAGAATATCATCATTATCACTGATGTATGTATTAACTAAATGTTCAAGAATTTTTGATTGTTCAAAAATTTCTTGCTCCATACTGCTTTTTCTTTTTCTAAAAAACATCATTTACCCCAAAATTTCCTTAAGCAATTCATTTACGGTTTTGGGATTAGCTCTGCCTTTAGTCTCTTTCATAACCTGTCCCACAAAGAAGCCCAAAAGTTGAACTTTACCGCCTTTATAGGCAGCAACTTGATCAGGATTAGCTTCAACTACTTTTTGTACTATTTCTTTAATGGCGCCTATATCTGAAATCTGGCTTAATCCTCTTTCATCAACAATTTGAGAAGCTTTTTTACCTTCTTTCATCATATCAAAAATAATTTGTTTACCGATATTGTTGGAAATTGTTCCTTTTTCAATCAAAGAAATTAACTCAGCAAGGTTTTCGGGAGTTAATTTAGTTTCATTAATTTCGAGCTTTTCTTCCTTAAGGTAAGCGGCTATTTCACCCATTATAAAATTTACGGCGATTTTGGGTGTAGCACCAAGTTTAAGAACTTCGTCAAAGAATAAGGCAAGTCCCATCTGCTCCACAATAACATTTGCATCATACTCGCTCAAGCCTAAACCCATATAGCGTTTACGTTTAGCTGAAGGAAGCTCAGGCATTTTTGCTCTTATTTCTTCAACCCATTCTCTTGAAATTTCCAAAGGCATCAAATCAGGTTCAGGGAAATATCTATAGTCATGGGCATCTTCCTTGCCCCGCATTGAACGGGTTTCTCTGGAGTTATCATCCCACAATCTTGTTTCTTGAACTACTTTCCCGCCTTCTTCAACAATTTCAATTTGTCTGTCAATTTCGTATTCAATAGCTCTTTGAAGAGCAGAAAAGCTGTTTACGTTTTTAATTTCAGCACGAGTACCGAATTCTTTAGAGCCCTTTGGCATAATAGAAATATTGGCGTCACATCTCATAGAGCCTTCTTCAAGGTTACCGTCACAAACACCGATATATCTTACAATATTACGCAATTCCTCCATATAAGCTCTTGCCTCATCAGAGCTTCTCATATCAGGCTCAGAAACGATTTCCAAAAGCGGGGTTCCGGCTCTGTTTAAATCCACCAAAGAATAACTTGAGCCTGCCAAACCATCAGCACCTGCGTGGACAAGTTTGCCTGCATCTTCTTCTAAATGAGCACGGGTAATACCAATTCTTTTACCGGCTATATCAATATAACCATTAACACAAATCGGTTCATCATATTGAGAAATTTGATAACCTTTCGGCAAATCAGGATAGAAGTATTGTTTTCTGTCAAATTTGCAACGTGCAGGAATCTCGCAATTCAAGGCAAGCCCTGTCAAAATACCCATATTAACAGCCTCTTTATTCAATACAGGCAAAACACCCGGCATACCCAAAGTAATCGGGCTAACCTCGGTATTTTGCTCCTTACCGAATTCACAACCGTCCGGTGCAAAGATTTTAGATTTGGTTTTTAGCTGTGCGTGTACTTCCAAACCAATAACTACTTCGTATTTATCTCTCAGATTTTCCATGATATCTCCTTATTCTAGGGACATTATAACATAAAGATTTGTAAAAAAGTGTTTATTTATCTTGCGTAAATTGCATTTTTATCAACATTTAACTCCGACGGAGTATATGTTTTTAAATAATCAATAACTTCCTGCGGATTTTGTGCAAAATAATAAAGACTTCTAACATTTTTGTTTGCATATTTTTGTTCAATTACATCTTCAAAAAAGTCATTGAGCTTGTTGTAAAAACCATTTGTATTTAAAAGTACTATAGGTTTTTTATTGTAGCCCAATTGTTTTTGTACAATCATCTCCGATAATTCTTCCAGGGTTCCGAACCCGCCAGGTAAAGCTACAACTGCATCAGATATACTGTCTATTTTGGCTTTTCTTTCTCTCATGCCTTCAGTTACAAAAAACTCATCACAACCGTCTGTGAAAACACCCATACTCTGGAGCTTTTCAGGCATAACGCCTGTAAGCTTTGCGCCATATGCCTTTGCTGCACCAGCACAAGCCCACATTAAACCCAAATTACTGCCGCCATAGACCATATCATAACCGTTTTCGGCAATTAACCTGCCCAACTCAGTTGCATCTTTGTAATATACGGGTGATAAAAAATTTGAAGATGATGCAAAAATACAAATCCTTTTAATCATTAAATTCACCACCTATTCTGTAAAAATAAGAACAGTAAACACCTTTACCCGTTTCTGAACAATCCTCTGATAATGTTTCCATACTTTTTTCATAACCGAACGGACGGATTTTACCTTCATCAAAAATATACACACCGAAAATATCTTTACCCCAGGTGTTTGGAGGCAAAACACCGTTTATGTCGAACATCATCATAAACCAGGGTGAATTATTTTTATATTTTACCAAATCTTTAATTCCTACCAGCTGCATTCCGTTATCCGCAAAATAAATGTCACTAAAATAATAATAATTGTCTTTAGGCACTCTATTGCCATTCATAAATCTTGGTTTATAACGTCTGGGGAATTTATCTGTTTTATGAATTCGAAGATAAGGCTTGATAAGCTGAAGAAGTAATTTTTCCCTTTGCTCAGCAGTTTCAGCTTTAGAAAAACTTTTTAATATCTCATCATCAGTCTGAGCATTAATTACCGTAAACATGTATGCTACCTTATTGTATCGGTCATTCCACTTCGAAATCAACCCGGCTTGAAAGTAATTTTCTATTTTTACGGGCACAAAAAGCATTACCAATCCCAACAGTACGAATAATGTAATTGAATATTCAAGTTTCCAAAACTTTTTCTTTGCCATAGTTCACGCCATATCTATTAATTTTTTTTCCTTAACAAGTTTATCATACACCCAATCCGGCACAAAATGTTTACCCAGAATTATTTGTCCGTTCATAATATTGGGCGTGTGAAAATCAGAGCCACCCGTCACAATCAAACCTAATTCTTCCGCCATTGAGGAAAAATACTCAACGCAAGCCGGAGAGTGCTTTCTGTGGTATGCCTCAATACCCCTCAACCCGTAATTCATAAGGTCTTTTATTAGAGTTTCTGCTATATCCAAATCGTGAGGATGTGCTATTACCGGAACTCCGCCGGCATCGTATATAATTTCGACGGCATCTTGAGGTGAAACCGTTTTTCTTTGCACATATACCGGAGAATTATCATGAATATATTTTGCATAGGCATCCATAACGTTAGTAGTGCCACCTGCGTTGGTTATCGCTTTTGCAATATGAGGGCGTCCTATACTACCGCCTTCAGCAACCATTTTTTTCACATTTTCAAATTTGATTTTTATACCTTCTTTTTTTGCCAAAAGTGTCAATATTTCTTTTGTTTGTTTAATCCTAGCCTGTTGTTGGTTTTTTAACATCGTCTGGAAATCGCTGTCCTCCGGATTCATAAAATATCCGAGTATATGTACTTCATTGTTTTTGTATAAAGTATTTATCTCAATCCCGCGAATAAGCTCAATTTTATCCTCTAATCCTTTCTCTTTAATATAATTTTGTGCCACATCATATGCAAGAACGTTATCATGATCAGTAATTGCTATTGCCTGAAGCCCGACATCAATAGCCGTATCGATAATCTTTTCGGGCGAAAAAACGCCGTCTGAATAATAGGTATGGATATGCAAATCAGTCTTCATTTATTCCCTCATTTCTACTATACAAAACTCTTTTTATAGCAATAGTATAACCTGTTAACGGTTCTATCTCCAATTCGACCGCATTAACCTGAACATTTTTACCGTCAGCCACTTCATATCTTTCTGGTATACCTGTAACAAATCTGGTTAGGGAAGTTTTGTATTCCATACCTATAACTCCGTCTGAAGCACCGCAAAAGCCTACATCCGTTATGTATCCCATGTTATTCATTATAGACTCATCAGAAGTCTGGACATGCGTATGTGTACCTACAAATGCACTTACACCAAGTTCAGAACAATATTTGCCAAAGCAAACTTTTTCTGCTGTGGCTTCTGCATGGAAATCTACAATCACTATCGGAGTTATTTGCTTTAATCTCTTTATTTCTTCAATTATAAAATCCCACTGAAAGTCTACAACATTTATGAATACTTTGCCTAAAACATTTATAACTCCGATCTTATATCCACAACAGTCAAAAATACCGGCTCCCACACCCTTTACGCCTTTTGGATAATTTATGGGACGGATTAGCTTTTCTGCATTGTCTATAAAACTAAAGATATCACGTTTGTCCCAAATGTGGTTTCCGCTTGTCATACAATCGATGCCATAACCTATAAGCTCATTATAATTTTTTTCTGTAAGGCCAAAACCGTGCGAAGCATTTTCAACATTTGCAATAACGAAATCATATTTTTCGATATTTTCTGATAGAAAATCACGCACAACTAATCTGCCTGGTCTTCCTACCAAATCACCTAAAAATATAATTTTTAAAAGTTTTTTATCAGCTTTTGACATTGATATTCCCTGAAAAGAGCAGGGTAAACCTGCTCTTATTTTGCTATTTCTGTGGTTCTGAATTCTCTTACAACTGTTACCCTAATTTGACCCGGATAATCAATTTCATCTTCAATTCGCTTTGCGACATCTCTTGCGAGTTTTTGTGACGCTAAATCATCAAACATCTCGGCCTGAACAATAATCCTTACTTCACGACCTGCCTGTACAGCAAATGACTGCTTAATACCTTCATAACTATTAACAATTTCTTCAATTTTTTGAAGCCGTTTAATATAAATTTCCAAAGTATCACGCCTTGCACCGGGTCTGCCTGCTGAAATAGCATCGGCAATTTTCACAAGCACCGCCTCTATGGTATTTGCCACAATATCATCGTGGTGAGCCTCTATTGCGTGAATAATCTCAGGTTTTTCACCATATCTGGTTGCAAGCTCGACACCTAACTGAATATGTGTGCCTTCTTGAGTTTGATCGACCGCTTTTCCTATATCATGTAAAAGTCCTGCGCGCTTTGCAACTGCTTCATTAGCACCAAGCTCGGCAGCAAGCATTCCCGCTATATGACCGACTTCCAAAGAATGTTTCAAAACATTTTGACCGTAGCTTGTTCTGTAATATAATCGGCCTAATGTTTTAATAAGTTCCTTATTTAAACCCATCACTCCCATTTCGAAGGCTGCATTTTCACCTTCTGTCCAAATTTTCTTTTCAATTTCTTCTCTGGCTTTTTCAACCATTTCTTCAATTCTTACAGGGTGAATGCGGCCGTCTACGATAAGTTTTTCTAATGCCAACTTCGCAATTTCTCGTCTTACCGGATCAAAACTTGATAATACAACTGCTTCAGGTGTATCGTCAATAATTAAATCCACACCTGTTAAAGTCTCTAATGCTCTGATATTTCGTCCTTCACGACCAATTATTCGTCCCTTCATTTCATCACTCGGTAATGCAACTACGGAAACTGTAGTTTCTACAACTTGTTCTATCATGCACCTTTGCATTGTTGTTGAAAGTATTTCCTTTGATTTTTCCAGAGCATTTTCTCTTATTTTTGCTTCATTTTCTCTGATTAACTGCATCTGTTCTTGGGCCAGATCCTGCTTCAATTGTTCAAAAAGCATGTTTTTTGCTTCTTCAGCTGACATGCCGGAAATTCTTTCAAGTTCAGTTGTTTGTTTTTGAACAATTTCGGCCAAGTAGTCTTCTTTTTCCAGAAGTTCGTCAAGTTTTCTTTGTAATTGCAAATCTTTATCGGTATATTCTTGAATTTTATCCTCAAGCATATCCTCACGTTTTGCGAGCTTTTGCTCTAAACGATTAATTTCTTGTCTGCGTTCTCGTTCTTCTTCATTAAGTTTTTCTCTGTCGTTTTGCAGTTCTTCAATTGCTTTAATTTTTGCTTCTTTAAGTAAGAGCTTTTCCTTTTCTTCCAAATCCAACCGGTCTTGTTGACTGCTTTGCAGTACACTTTTGACCTTATTTTGCTGAATTATCAGCACAGCGATTAAAATTATTACCAAAATAATCGCAGCAACTAATAATAAGTCCATAAGTTTATACCTTATCCTATTCTATTTTTCATATAATACACGCATTGCCCGATACATATATCCTATCGAGCTTCTGATTATTAATACTTAACCGAATTTTAATGCATATATTTCCAAAAAATATTATCCTACTACATCTGACAATATTCTACCATGACATGTGTATTTTGTATATAGGTAGTTTAAAATTTGATACAAATATGTTAATAGTGTTATAATAGTTTAGAAAGAAGGAGAGAGTAATGGAAATAAAAGTATCAGATGATGTTAAAAAAATAGCGGTAGACGTGCTTGTAATTAATCAGTTTGAGGGTGAAAAAACATCACAAGAGCTGGCGAACAAATATGCCATTGACCGTGACAACTTTAAGGGCAAATTAGGACAAACTTATTTACTGCAAACATACGGCCAAATACCCGCACAAAAAATTCTTATTATAGGATGCGGCAAACGTGCTTCATTTGGTGAAAATGAAGCACGGACTGCTGTTTATAAAGCCGTAAAAAAACTTCAACAAATGTTTGCCAAAACTGCAGCATTTGATTTTGAAGTTGGTTTTGACTGGGGAAAATCAGGAGTAATCGGGGCAATGCTGGCTGATTACGCTTTTGACAAATATAAATCTGAAAAAGCCACAAGAGTTGATGAAATAACTTTTGGCAATGTTTCAGAAGAAGCCGTAAGGGCGGGAAAAGTTTTCGGCAATGCAATGAACTTCACAAGAGATTTGGCAAATGAACCTGCAGCTTATGCAACACCATCAAAACTTGCAGAAATCGCTTTGAATATTGAAGGTCTTGAAACAAGAGTTTACGAAAAAAAAGAAATAGAAGAAATGGGTATGGGTGCATTTTTAGCCGTCGGACAAGGCAGTATTCAACCACCCAAATTCATCCATATGAAATACACTTGCCCAAATCCGAAGAAAAAAATTGCAGTAATCGGTAAAGGTATATGCTTTGATTCAGGCGGGCTTGATTTAAAACCGCCATCATCAATGCTTACAATGCGTGATGATATGTCAGGAGCAGCATGTGTATTAGGTGTAATGCAAGCGTTAAAAGAATTTCACCCTCAAGTTGAAGTTCACGGGATTATAGCAGCTTGTGAAAATATGGCAAGCGGAAGCGCATATAAACCGGGTGACATTTTAACTGCTAAAAACGGCAAAACTATCGAAGTTGATAATACCGATGCCGAAGGAAGATTAACTCTTGCAGATGCACTTTGTTATGCCTGTGAACTAGGAGTTGATGAAGTTATTGATATAGCAACGCTTACAGGAGCCTGCGTTGTAGCCTTGGGAACCTTCGTAACAGGTATTATGGGTAATGATGAAGATATGATTCACAAAATTATACGAACTGCAGAAAACGTTGGTGAAAAATATTGGCAATTACCGATGTTCAAAGAATATTTCAACAGCCTCAAATCTGATATAGCAGATATGAAAAATACAGGCTCAAGACAAGGCGGCGCATCAATTGCCGGAATCTTCTTACAAGAATTCGTAAAAGATGTTAAATGGGCACACATTGATATTGCAGGGACAGCATTTTTAGAAAAACCTGAAAATGAATTCATAAAAGGTGCAACCGGTGCAGGTGTAAGAACACTTTTGAGCTATATATTAAATTCGTAAATAAAAAAAGCGGTCTTTTAAAGACCGCTTCTTTTTTAAGCTTTTTTCCTATTGCCCTTATAAGCATCAACAATATTTGCAATCCATAGGGCTGCACCCGCCAAACCTAAAGCAACAGCTCCATACACTTTACAACCAGATAGTTTTGATAAATATTTTGTTGCACTAGATGCATTACTTGTTATTGTAGTTTCACTTGCCCTAAATACATCCTTTACAGCACTGCCTAATAGCGCACGAGTTCCAAGCACGGCTGCGATACTTGTACCCATATAAATCGCGCCCGCTTTGTTTCTACCGTCTAAAAATTGTCCCAAACCCGGTATAAAAACTGAACACCACGCTTTCCCAGAGCCACCTGTTTTATTTTGGGGTTGAATATTTGTACCGATTGCTTCTAATGCCATAACTTCTCCTTCATGATTTATTTCTACCTACACATAAATTAAGCCAGAAAAGCCTAAAAAATTGCTGCAAAAAACATTTTATACCAACCTTTTTTACATTTCGTTACAATGTTTTATGATTTAACAGGCACGATTTTTAATTAAGCAAAAACTTCTCAATTCCGTCAGCAATAGCCTTTGCACATTTTTTCTGGAATTTGGAATCAATTAACATGGCATTGTCTTCAGGATTTATCAGATAAGCTACTTCAATCAAAATACTCAACGCAGTGGTATTTCTTACAAGTGCAAGACTTCCTTGTCTTATATTATCATTTTGGGTGCCAAGTTGTTTATTCATTGAGGCTAAAATGTTTATAGCCAGCGGCTTTGCCTGATTATAATAAAAATAAATGCTCGTTCCGCGGTGCTTATTAGGATCCGCATTATCAGGCAGTGCATTTCCATGTATACTTATTAAAAACATTGCATCATTTTCATTTGTAATATCAACACGCTCTTTCAAACCGACATAACTGTCATTGTTACGTGTCATAATAACTTTTGCACCGCGTTTTTGCAACTCACGTTCCAAAAATTTTGCAATGGCAAGGTTGATATCTTTTTCTTTATCACCGCAGCAGCCTATTGCTCCGGATTCAGTTCCGCCATGCCCTGCATCAACTGCTATTTTTATATTTTTTAACGGATGCTGACTGTTTATTGACGGGAATTTTCTCACTTTAAACACAAAATTATTTCCGTCATAACTTCCGCTGTAACCTATAAGTTTTTTGCTACCGATTTTCTCGCCATACGGAAAATTAAAAATGTATGTATTATCCTCACAATTATCTGCATTGTAGAATTTTAAAGTAAGAACCTCACCTTCCGCTATTTCATAAGGCGTCTTTTTATCAAGGTAAAAAATAAATTTAAAAAACTCGGAATCTTCCCTACAATCATAACCTCGAACAATAGCAGGGGAATTCAAATAACCTTCAAATGCTTTTACATTAGTTTTAGAAATCCAAGCCTTTTTATTTTCGCCCAAAACTACTCTGTAAAAGTTACTTTTTTCTCCGTCAATAGTCAGTGGAATATCTTTTTCAAAATGTGACATCCTGTTAACCCCCGCATCAACAGGGGAATTACGCAGCGGGGCATTATCAACAGATGTCAGAAATTGTTTTCTGTTTTCGTATTCAATAAGTTTTGGCGGAGTATATACACCGCCTAAAACCTTTACAGGGCGATTTATTACATAAGTTTTTATATCAACACCATCAGTCAAAACAAACTCATTATGCCCTTCATTAAGGAAAACAACATGTGCAAACCCGCCTGAAGAATGTATTTTAACCCTTTCACCATTAATGGTTAAATTGTCCTTATTTTTTGCGGAACCAATAAAAAAAGTAGACGGAGAATTTATGATAACATCGTTCTTCTTGGGATACACAATATCAAATGCGTGAACAAGCTGCCCTGTTAACATTATTGTGATAACCGCCATAAAAAATTTATTCATAACCTAATAATACTCCGATATTTACAAATAATAAACTTTTGTAATTTTATTTAATATTTAACTTTTTTAAGGTTATTATGATAAAATATTAACAGGTGGGGATATGCGACAAAGGAATATAGAAAAAGAAAAAGAAAAAAGAATGAAGGACTTTGAAATAGTTCTTGGGCTTTTGCAAATATTCTTTATCGTATTTGCCGTATTATTAGTGATATACCTTTTTATAATTCAAATAATTGATGTAGACAAATATCGTGCAAAAGCCAGAAACCAACGCATTAACAGGAGTTTTGTAATGCGAGGTGACATATACGACAGAAACGGGATAAAACTTGCAACCGATAAAGTGTATTCAGACGTGTACGCACACCCTAATAACTACGATTCATCACCTGAGGATTTGGCGGAAAGACTTGCCCCAATATTAAAAATGTCTTACAGTGAGCTTTTAAATTCACTTAAAAAACCTGGACCGGTAATTACGATAAAGAAAGATATTGATAAAAACACGGCAAAAGAACTTGCTCAGCTGCATTTAAGAGAAATAAGCATGGGCAAAAAGAATACACGTACATATCCTCAAGGCAATCTGGCAGCACATGTATTAGGCTATTACAACTTTGACGCGGATATAGCAAACGGGGTCGAATACACAGCAAAAGACAAACTTGAACATGTTGAACATACAGTGAGGTATCAAAGAACGCGCGACGGCAAAATTATATACGATTTTATGACAGATCCTGTTGCCACTACTACCAATCCCAAGGGGCAGGATATTACTCTTACAATTGATGCAGCCATACAACATGTTTGTGAAAAAGAGCTTCAAAAAATGATTGATGAAAAAGAAGCTTTACGCGGGACAGTAATTGTAATGAACCCAAAAAACGGCGAAATACTTGCATATGCAGTATATCCCACATATGATCCGAACAACTACAGGCGCGCAAGCGATCTGCAAATTAAGAACTGGACACTTACGGATGTATTTCCGCCGGGTTCCACGTTCAAAATAATCACTGTAGCAAGTGCCATTGAACTGGGTAAAATAAACGAACATACACAAATACTTGATACGGGAAAAACTTCTATAGGGAAATGGGAGATAAAGAATTATGACTATAATGTACATCCTTATCCCGGAATGATTTCACTTGAATATTTATTTGAACATTCAAGTAATATAGGTTCAATTAATGTGGCAAAGACGATGACCTCAAAAGAGTTTTATGATATTTTGAAAAAGTTTGGGTTTGGTCAGCGTTCGGGAATAGATTTGCCCGGGGAATCCGCGGGTTTGCTGCCGGCATGGCACAAATGGGATAAAGGTATACATGCAACCATGGCATATGGTTACGGCACATCAGTTTCAGCTATGCAAATGGTAAGTGCCGTTGCTGCTTTAGCAAACAATGGTGTCAGAATAACGCCACACGTTATTAAATATCCTCAAGAAGAATATGACCAAAAAATTCACTATACACAGGTGGTATCGCCAGAAACAGCCAAAACCGTTACAAAATTGCTTGCTGCAAGTGTAAATAACGGTAAATCCGTTATAAAAATGGATAAATACAATATAGCGGCTAAAACAGGAACATCAAATAAACCTAAAGAAGGAGGTTCCGGATATACAGGCATGTCCTACACTTCAACAATAGGATACTTGCCGGCTACTGATCCGCAAGTAGTTATATATGTAATGATAGACAGTGCAAAAGTTGGTGCAATTTGGGGTAATACTGTTGCCGGACCTGTTTTTCATGAAGTGGCGGAGCAAACGGCAAGAATTTTAAACCTCAAACCTGATAAAATTCAACCAGTTAAGACTAAGGAGATAAATAATGAAACTTGAAGAACTTATCGAATATTTGGATTATAGAGATTTAGTAAATTTCAAAAGTGTTGAAATAAGCGGGATATCATACAATTCTAAAACAACTAAAAAGGGTGACATATTTGTATGTCTGGTAGGGGAACATACAGACGGACACAAATATGCACAGATGGCGGTCAATAACGGTGCGGTTGCACTTTTGGCGGAGAAACCGCTGGAGATAAAAATTCCTCAAGTAATAGTCACGAATACTCGTCATAAAATTGCGGATATTGCGGACAGATTTTATTCAAGACCCTCTTTAGGTTTAAATCTTATAGGAGTAACGGGAACTAACGGTAAAACTACGGTAACACATTTAATACAACGAATTTTTGAAGAGAACCAGCAGAAATGTGCGCTTATAGGTACTTTAGGATACAAACTATCCTCAAACGGCGAATATCGTGATGCAAAACATACAACACCTCAGGCTCCAGAACTTCAGGCGACCTTAAGAATGATAAAAGATGTCGAAAAAATTGACAATGTTGTAATGGAAGTAAGCTCACACGCACTTGAACAAAACCGTGTGGGAGGATGCAGATTTGACGGTGCGGTATTTACAAATCTTACGCAAGATCACTTAGATTACCACATAACAATGGAAAACTATTTTCAAGCAAAAGCAATACTGTTTAAGAATTTAAAGGAAGGGTGTTTTGCGGTTGTTAATGCAGACGATAAATACGCTTCTAAGTTTCTTGATATAACTCCTAAAGTTGTAAATAAATATACTTATGGTGTCAAAAATAACGCTGATGTAATGGCAAAAAATATTGAGTTTTCTTTAAATGGAGTGGAATTTGTACTTAGCAGCAAGTATGGTGATTACAAAATGAGCCTTCATATGAACGGAATGTTCAGTGTTTATAATGTTTTGGCAGCAATAACAACGGCAATCGCCGAAAATATAAGCATAGAAGTTGCCCTAAAAGCACTGGAAAATGTAAAAGGTGTTGCAGGAAGATTTGAAGTAGTCGCCAAAAAACCGTTGGTGATAGTTGATTACGCGCATACACCTGACGGATTGGAAAATGTACTTAATTCAGCCAGAGAAATTACGCCAAAAGACGGGAATCTGATATGCTTATTCGGCTGCGGGGGAGACAGAGATGCAACAAAGCGTCCTAAAATGGGTGCTATTGCGGAAAAAATTGCTGACAAAATTGTAATAACCTCAGACAACCCAAGAAGCGAAGACCCTCAACAAATAATAACCGATATACTTACGGGCTTAAAATCAGTTAATCCCGAAAAAGTTACTGTTGAACCAGACAGAGGCAGAGCTATTGAACTTTTAAAAACAATATCCGTCAACAATGACGTTATTGTTATTGCGGGAAAAGGTCATGAGGACTATCAAATCTTAAAAGACAGAACAATTCACTTTGATGATAGAGAAGAAGCGCGAAAAGTTTTTGAAGGAACTTCTATTTGAAGTCATAAAGATTAACAGTTTAAAATAATGCGGTCTTATCATACCAATAATAAGCAATACCTGAACGGTTTACCGTTTCTGTATGTCATGCTGTTTATAATTATTATGTGAGCCAACGTTTGTTTTAATATACAAGTACAATAAGCATATCAATGATGTAAATTCTTTTGATGAAATATATTTTGAACTGGGCAAATTTTGTCGATTAGTTTAAAACCGGATTGTTTTCATTTTGGTAGGTCTTTTGTTTAGCCATGTATTTATTTTAACAAGTTCTTTCGTATTAAGGTGATTTTGTATCATTTTTAAATGTTTTTTGCAACATCTTAATATTTGGAATATAATTAAAATATGAAGACAAAGTTAATTATTGAACAACATTTTCACGGAGCATTCGGCATCAATTTTAACAATTGCAGTGTTGACGATGTTTTGGAGCTTTCAAAGGAAATCACAAAATACGGTATAGGCGGAATATTTCCAACGCTTGCAACTGACAGCGTAGATAATATAAAAAAACAAATCAGTATTATTAAAGAAGCTGCCCAAAAGCAAACCGCAGATATGGCAAGAATTTTTGGAGTTCACCTGGAAGGAATATTTCTCAACCCCGAGAAAAAAGGAATTCATGACGAAAAACACTTTCTTAAGCCAACCGTTGAGAATTACAAACTTATTGAAGATGATTTTATTAAAATCTTGACTTACGCACCGGAACTGGATGAGAATTACGCACTTGCAAAGTACCTGATAACAAAAGATGTAAAAATTCAAGCAGGACATTGTCTTGGGGGAGATTTATCATACTGCGACGGGGTAACACATCTATTTAATGCAATGTCAGGCATTGTTCAGCGCGGGACTTCAACAGCGCTTACGGCACTCACTGATGATAGTGTCTATACCGAGATTATCGCAGACGGAGTACATATTTCAGATTCAATTATAAGACTTATTTTCAAGGCAAAACCGATTGACAAAATATTATTAATTTCAGACTGTTTGCCAATTACAAAAAGCGGATTGGAAGAAATGGTGTTTGAGGGAGAAACCATATACTTTGACGGAGAAAAAGCAACTTCAAAAGAAGGGACTTTAGCGGGAAGTACCAAGTTGCTACCCGATATAATTAAGCGTCTTGGTATAATGGGGCTTTTCCAACCCCAATTAATTGAAAACACGTACAAATATCATAATATAGAGCTTGGCGGCGAAGTTGATTGGGATGAAAATTTCAACATAGTTGGAGTAAAATTTTAATGAAAAGTGACAATATAAAAAAAGGAATAGCCAGAACTCCGCACAGGGGACTTTTGATGGCAACAGGTGTGAGCAAAAAAAATATGAACGCACCTTTTATTGGGATAGCAAGCTCATTTTCAGATCTTGTTCCTGGACATATCGGAATGCGTGATTTGGAACGTCAAATAGAAAAGGGTATCCACACATCAGGTGGTCAAGCATTTATTTTTGGAGTTCCTGCAATTTGTGACGGAATTGCAATGGGACATAGCGGAATGCGATACTCCTTACCCTCAAGGGATTTAATAGCAGATTGCGTTGAAAGTGTTGCATCAGCACACCAACTTGATGGGCTTGTGTTACTTTCAAATTGCGATAAAATTACGCCAGGAATGCTTATTGCGGCATTAAGATTAAATATTCCGACTATTATGGTAACCGCAGGGCCTATGCTTGACGGTATATGCAGGGGCGAAAACAAATTAACAATGGTTACAGGCTCATTTGAAGCCGTCGGACGTTATCTAAAAGGAGAAATCACAGAAGACCATCTTCTTGCTATGGAAGAAAATTCTTGTCCGTCAGCGGGTGCCTGTCAGGGTATGTATACAGCAAACACTATGGCCTGTTTGACAGAGGTGCTTGGAATGAGCTTGTCTTATTGTTCTTCAGCTTCTGCAGTATCTTCACAAAAACGTCGAATAGCATTTGAAAGCGGTATGCAAGTTGTAGAACTTATTAAAAGAGATTTAAAACCGTCTGATATTATAACAAAAAAGTCAATGGTAAACGCTATTATAACAGATTTGGCACTCGGGGGGTCTACAAATACTTTCCTTCATCTTCTTGCAATTGCAAATGCGGGCAATATTGATATTACAATTGATGATTTTGATAAATTAAGCCGTGAAGTTCATCAAATTGTAAAAATTAATCCGTCATCAAAACTAACTATGACAGATTTTCATGATGCAGGTGGTGTTCCTGCGGTTATGAAATCATTAAAAGATTTGCTAAACAACACCAAAACGTGCAGTGGATTATCAACAAAAGAAATCATAAAAAATGCTTGGCGAAAGGAGTCTATCATACCTGATTATGATAAATCATCCTACACCCAAGCGGGATTGGGAGTTTTATATGGTAATCTTGCAAAAGACGGGTGTGTGACAAAAATTTCCGGTATTGCTCCTGAATGCTATCATTTTGAAGGCATTGCAAGAACATTTGATAGTGAAGAAGATGCTATGAAGGCACTCGAAACTGATAGAATAAAAGCGGGAGATGTTATAATAATTCGCTACGAAGGGCCTGTCGGCGGGCCGGGTATGCGTGAAATGCTTGCGCCGACATCTTTACTTGTTGGAAAAGGATTAGGCAAAACTTGTGCCTTGATAACCGACGGTAGATTTTCCGGTGCGACAAGAGGAATTTGCATAGGGCATGTTTGTCCCGAAGCGGCAAAAAACGGTGTAATTGCCTTGGTTCAGGATGGAGATAAAATTAAAATTGACATCCCTTCTCGTTCAATAGAGCTGCTTGTTGATGAAAAAATTCTTGAAGAACGTAGAAAAGCTCTAAAACCTTTTGAATCAAAAGTAAAATCAGGATATCTTGCCAAATATGCTAAAAACGTAACTGACGCTTCTCACGGTGCACTGGTTTGACAATAAATATTTTTTATATTGAGTTACTGCCCTAAAATTGTTGGCAAATGAGGTTATTATGAGAAAACTATCCGATTTTACAGATGATATAAATAAATGTTCAAAATGCGGTAAATGTCAGGAGGTTTGCCCGATTTATAAGTTGACTGGTAATGATTGTGCAGTTTCAAGGGGTAAATTTTTAATGCTTCAGGGAGTTTTGAAAGGTGACTTAAAGCTTAGCAAAACAATCGAAAAATATCTTGATTTATGTCTAAAATGCGGTAAGTGTGAAGATTTTTGCCCTTCAGGTATCCACGTTTGCCAAATTTTTAATGCAGCCAAATACGAGTACGTCAAAAACAAATTCTACGGTAAAATAACACGTTTTTTACAATCTCCTAAGGTATTCAATAAAATGTTAAATATTTTTCAAAAAAACAACAGACTTACTGAAACTAAGACTCTGAAACCGGCTCACGATGATGAACATCATACTAAACTCTTATATTTTAAGGGTTGCGCAAATATAATAAATCCAAAGTCCGAAAGAGCAATGAAAAAAGTTTTGTCAAATTTTGATGTTGAATTGATTGAAAAGAATTTCGACTGCTGCGGAGTACCTTTTCTGTCAAGCGGGAATCTTAAACGTTATGAGGAAGCAAAAAAACATAATCTTGAACTTTTAAAGGGAGATTATGACTACATAGTAACTGATTGTGCCAGCTGCGAAAGCGCTTTGAAGGATTATGCAACACCTGACTGCTATAAGGAAACAGATGAGTTATATATCGTTAATATTTGTCATTTTCTTGCAATTCAAGATAAAAAATTTATTTTTAAAAAACCACTGAAAGTAACTTTTCACAAACCTTGCCACTTGAAATCCGATGCATTTATAAGACCGTTGATTGGCAGATGTATAAATGTTGAATATATTGAAGCTGAAAAACATGATGAATGCTGCGGATTTGCCGGTGAATTTGCCCTTCGTAATCCTAAATTATCGCTAAAAATGATGCGAGAAAAAGCACAGAATTTGGCTGCTACAGGTGCTGACATAATTTTAACCTCCTGCCCTGCCTGTATAATCGGAATCCAACAGGGATTTTTAGGCAAAAAACATCCTAAAATCATGAACATTATTGAATTCTTGGCTCTCGCAGATGAAATTATTTGATATGAATTAATGGTCTAAAGTTGCATTATTTGTAAGATTAAGTTACAATTAAAGTACAGTGGGGATAATCTGGAGGCGTGATGAAAAAATGCGGTTTCACCTTGGCTGAAGTGTTGATAACATTGGGGATAATAGGAATAGTTGCGGCTATTACTATTCCAGCACTTATAAATAGCTACCAAAAACATGTTTTGTTTAATCAATTTAAAAAAGCCTACGCAAATCTGAGTGAGGCTTGGAGGCTTGCATATGCTGATTTGGGATATAATGCCAAGTGCTATTATTGGGGTACGGGGCAAAGTCCATACGCTTCCGCTGTTTGTAAAGGCTACAGCGATGAGGGCGAGTGTACCGGATATTATATGAGCGATGACGTCACGCAACAAAATCCACTTCCAAGAGATTACAACGGTTATTTCGGCGATTGCACTCAAGTGGCAAATGCTATTATCAAAAATCTTAAAGTTATCAAACAATGTAACGGTCATGCTTATGAAGGCGGTTGTATCCCCGATTATCCCGGTAATGATACGATTGCTCAGGAAAATAATACCGGTGATGAACCCCTTTCACAATATGAACTTAATAAAGCTACTACAGGTATTTCAGGTTTTAGAAAACAATCTATTTTAGAAAAATCAAAAGTTTTCGTACTTGCTGACGGCAGCATATTAATAAGTTACGGAACATCATTCTTGCCATATATATTTGCGTATGATGTAAATGGGATGAAAGGTCCAAATAAATGGGGTTATGACTTGTTTGATTTCAGAACTAAAATGGCACAGGATTACGCAACAGCAATCGTTAGCGGTGGCAGTTTAAAACAGAAGAATGGTACAACTGCTGCTGAAATGATTAAAAAAATTTCACAAAACAAAAAATTAAAATAAAATTCCTGTTATTTCCCCAATTCTTGAGCTTTTTGAGTTGTATTACTTATAACGTTATAAAATAAGCGTTCGGAATGTTCGCTTTCCATGGTTGAGTAACCTACAAACGTACAGCCGCCTTTGGTGGCAACATTATCTATAAGGTTTTGAACAGTTAATTCGCCTCTATTGAAAATCATTTTAGCTGCTCCAAAAGCTGTTTGTGTTGTCAGCAGTAAAGATTTATCATAATCTAATCCTAATTTTTCACCGGCACGTGCTATATCTTCAATAACTTTATAGAAAAATGCCGGTCCTGAACCTGAAATTGCAGTTACTATATCAATCTGTTTTTCGTCAACTTCAATACATTTACCTATATTAGAAAGCAATTTCATAACAAAAGCCGCATCCTCGTCTTTTGCAAATTCACCTTTACAAATTCCGCTCATACCTTCCATAACAAGTGCGGGAGTGTTCGGCATCACTCTTATTACTCTTGCCTGACCGATTATTTTTTCTATTTTTGACGTATTTACACCCGCTGCAATAGATACAATTAGTTTCTCCGGCGTAATTTCATCTTTTACTTCCTCCAATATCTGTTGAATATAATTAGGTTTTACCGCTAAAAATATAACGTCACTATCCATTACTAGCATTCTGTTATCGGTTAAAACCGGTATGCCCAACTTTTCTTGTGCAAGTTCAGCTATTTCACAATTAACTTCGGAACCTTTAATTTCATAATTATTATCACAACAGGATGCTAAAATCCCTTTTATAATGGCACTCGCCATTTTCCCGCAACCTATAAAGCCTATTTTTTTGTTCATATTATTTAACCTCGCTTAGTTCCTGTATTGACTAATATTTTTTTTTAATTTAACATAAAAATCATACGACAAATATAAATAAAAGGGAATTAGAAAATGAGACGTACACTAGAAGGAACGAAAGTAAAAAGACAACACGTTAGCGGATTCAGGGCAAGAATGGCTACTCCCGGCGGCAGAGAAGTTTTGAACAGACGTCGTGCCAAAGGTCGTCACAAATTGGCTATTACCGCTAAAGAACGTGCATAAATTTACAAATCGGTTTTTTATTATTTTTTACTTTAAAACTATCTATTTATAAATGAAAGGCGGATTTTATATGTTACCTAAACAATACAGACTGAAAAACAGATCCGCTTTCAAAGCAACGTATAAGGTTAAAAATTCCTTCCATAAGGAAGGAATAACTTTGTTCGTCGGAATTGCGAAAAAAGACGAAAGCCCCACAAAAGTCGGATTTGTGGTTAGCAAGAAGGTTCATAAACGCGCAGTCAGAAGAAATCGCCTCAAAAGACTTATGCGTGAATGCTATCGGCTTTTGCTTAAAGAAAACGAGCTCGGTAATACCCAAAAATATTTGTCACTAATCTTTGTAGGAACAGAAAAAGCCTTGGGAAAAAATTTTGAGGAAATTAATGCCGCAATAAAAAAACTTGTACAAGGAGTACAGTAATGCTTGATGGTAATTTTGCCCAAAATGTTTTAACATTCCCTACAGTTCGACCATACCTGCCTCATCCTCAAGAAACTTCTGGGGTGGGACAGGGGGTTCAGGCAATTTACAGATATTCTCTGAGAGATTCAGATTATCCTATTTTGATTATTGTTGACAAAATTTCTGATACTGAAGGAAATCTAATACCTGCAGGACACTACGAATTGGCGCTTTCTGATGAGAGGGATTTTTTAATTCTTATGCAAACAAAGAAACCTGTTGCAATAATACCGGTGTTTAAAGTTGAAGAGGATAAGGAAGCTTACAATAAAGAATTTGATAAAGACTACCAAAAAATTAAAAAAAAGCTTGATAAAGAACGTGCGAAAACTAATAAAGAACGTGCCGAAGTAGGTATGCCGCCTGATGAAGAAAAAATTCATATGAGTGCTACAATAGAATATATTAAAGAAGGTAATTATTATCTTTTAAAATACGAACGCGGAGCAATCCGTGCTTGGGGCGCAATAAAGAGTTTTTAAGAGGAATTTATGCAACAGATAACCACTCAACCAAAACCAAAAAGAGAAATGCTTAATTATATAAATGTTTTTAGAGGACTTGCAATTTTACTTATAGTTGTTGGGCACACTATGCAATTTGGCAACCCCGGCACTTGGATTAACAATATTGCGTTTGAAATCTTTACCGGCGGTACCGCTCTTTTTGTATTTATATCAGGATTTTTATTCCAACATCTTTCTGATAAATATGAATACAAAACTTATCTGAAAAAAAAATGGACAAACGTTATTATGCCATATTTGATAACTGCAATTCCGGGGATAATTCTGTGTTTTACCATGCCGGCGGTTTACGGCAACCCTTTTGACGGCTTGAATCCTTTTGCGCAAATAGGAATATTTTTAACTACCGGACGAGTTCAAAATGTCCCTACTTGGTATATTCCGATGATTTGCATATTCTTTCTCTTGGCTGATGTATTTTTGATTCTGGAGAAGAAAAAAATCCTCTATAGATTTATCCCGCTGCTTCTTTTGATAACTCTTTTAGTGCCGAGAATGGCACTTGAACCTGAAAATTTGGCAGGACTCAGCTATTTTGATAAATACCTTGAGTATATAAAATACGTACTTAACGGTTTTGTACATTTTGCATCAATGTATATACTCGGAATGTATTTTTCAGCCAACAAAGACAAAATTAATTTATGCTATAAGTATCGCTGGACAACAATATTAATGATGCTTTTTGCAGCTGCTTTGGATGTTTATTTGCTTCATAATTTTAATATAATGAATAATTCCGTATCTAAAATATTCCTGAACTTTGTTGTATTGGGATATTTGATGCATTATGACGAGAAAATAAAACAATGTGCTTGGTTCAATAATAGTATGGATTTAATTGCCAAATACAGTTTCTCAATATTTTTCGTACATTGGTACATATTTTTCGCTTTTAACCAATTTTTTAATACCGCTAAAGTCTTACCGGTCAACAGCACAAAAGATATTTTCTTTGCAATTTTAATTGCCATTGTAAGGTTCTGTACTGTGACCGCAATAAGTTTGGGTATTCTCGTAATTTTAAAGAAACTCTTGGTTAAACTCCAAGTACAAAATACCCGAAAAATTATAGGTGTTTAGGTTTAATGCTGCAAAAATACATTAAACTTCGCGCCTTACGTCAACAACCTGCCCCGTAAGATCTGAAAGCAAGGTTCTTAAACTTGCTTCTGCGACTTTTTCTGGAGATAACAGACTGCCTTCAGGCTCTTTGCCAAAAGCCTGAAATCTCATCGGAGTTGCAGTTCTTTCGGGATTTATAACATTTACTCTGATTTTATCACTGCTTAATTCTTCAGCAAGTGCTTGTGCTAAATTTACTATTCCGGCCTTGGTAGACGAATAAGTTGAATAAAGCGCACGCCCCCTTGTATATGAACTTGATGTAAACAGCAAAATCCCGCCCTTTGTTTTTTGCAAATAAGGTATACTTGCTTTGGCAACGTTAATTGAGCCCAGATAATTTATTTCAATATCTTTTCTTACATCTTCAATTTCTCGGTCAAGGAGTTTCCCCATTTTTAAAATTCCGGCAGAATTTATTACATAATCAATTTTACCGGTTTGTTTGTAAACACCCTCAAGAAATTCGCATATGCTTGAATATGAAGTAATATCACAACCCGTACGCGTTGATGCAGCAAAAACTTTTGCCCCGAGCTGCTTACCCAAATCAAAAATACATTGACCAATACCGCTTGTACCGCCAAAAATCACAATAACTTTATCTGCAATACTTGATAAAGAAGTATTATCAGGATATACAGAACTTCTGATCTGGAATAATCTGTCTGCCATGAAAATATCTTCCGGATATGTTATTTTAATATTTTCACCCGAACCTTCAACAACATAAACTTTTGCCAGATTATATTTGACTATTAAACCGCAGTCATCTGTAAAATTATTATCATTTTTTGATAATTCATGAGCTTTTTTAATAAGTGACAATTTAAAACACTGAGGAGTTTGACCGCGCCTTAATTCTGCACGATTTGGAATACTATCTATAATGTCATCCTTAACTTTTATAATAGTATCCGCCGAAGGTATTGCAACATCAATTGCATCATATTTTTTTAGTGCCTGTACACAATTTTCTATAATTTTTTCAGTTAAAAACGGTCTTGCACAATCGTGAATAATTACATTTGCTTCATCATCTTCTATTGAGAATATTGCAATGGAAGAACTCTCTTTCCTTGTCGCACCGCCATTTAACAGTTTTACAACTTTCTTATAATTATTTTTTAATAAAAGATTTTCCGCAATGTGCCTGTAATCAGGGGTTATCACCAATATTATTTCGTCAATATTGCCTGATTTTTCAAAAATTTCTATAGTATGTTCCAAAACAGTTTTTCCTGCAATTTTAATAAATTGTTTTGGTATATCACTGTTATAGCGGCTTCCGGTGCCTGAAGCCAATATTATTCCATAATTTTTCATATTTATTCTTCCTTACAACATTTCAACTCTTCTATTATTCGCTTTTCTTCCTCTGACAAATCCAAAAACATACTGTGACCGGTCCCTATCTTTTTAGGATATGCCATGTAATCACCGTATAATCTTGATAAAAAAGCATCCGGATTATTCAGACACGGAAATTCAATTCCTTCAAATTCAATACTCTTTAGCGGATTTAATACTTCATAGTGTGTAAACCAATTTTTCCACTGGTGGCTAAAATCTAAACCCCATACATAATCACCTTTATCATCCGCAACTTCGTTTGTCAAGACTTTTTCAGTCATAAACGAACATATCACTTTTCGTACCTTACTTGAAGATTCTTTTACCTTAAACATTTTTTCTAATTCTGTGCGTAAAGACTTTAAGTATAGAGTTTTTTGAAGTTGTTCTTCAAGGGTTAATCTTTTACCATATATATCCCAAGGAAAAATATCAACAAATAGGTGTGGACATTTTTTGTGCTGTACCTTAATGATACATTGTGCAAAATTCCTTTCGCTTACTACATAATCGGCAAAAATATCAGGGTTTCTTGAGGATTTTTTAAAAGCATCAATAATTTTTTCGTAATCATCACGCAGCATCGCAACATCAATATCATCATCCCAAGGAATAAAACCCTTGTGACGCACAGCACCTAATAAAGTTCCGCCATCAAGCCAATATTTAAGCCCGTTTTGCTTACAAACATAATCCAATTCCTTTAATAACACCAAATTCGCAAGCTGAATATCCCTTGCTTGACCCTCTGCAGGTGGTATGGTCATTATATCAATATTATTCTTTTTGTAGTAATAATATAAATTCTGATTTCTAATTTTAGCAAACTCCCTTTTCGTAAATTTTATCTTTAGTCCAAACAAACGAATCATATAATGAGTTTGTCCATAATTTCCCACAGAGAACATATTTTTTAAGTTATTTTTTAAATATGTATACCAAACTGCTTTATAAAACGCTGGACGCAACCAAAATAAAGGTCGATAAATCAAATACCTGAGAATTGATGCAGTTTGGTTATCTTTTGTCCAATGCTTATGTTCTTTTTCACTCAATCTCCAAGGGGTCATTTGTAAATATTTGAAGTATAATCCCCTGTGAAAACTGAATGATGCGTAATGCCAAGGTTTCAACTTTGCAGTATAATGAATAATTTTTGGGCAACTTGTGTAGCTTGAACGATTTATAAAATTGCTGGACTGAACATTCCATTCATCTTCTAAAATTTGAATACTGTCTTTACAAACCTCGTTAATTATTTCTTGATCACCGGTCTTGATTGTCTCAATATGTTCTTTGGTCCATGCCAAAAACCTTTGTTCCAACTTTTGCTTACGCATATTGTCTAAATCCATTAGAAGCATACCTGAATTTACGTAGGTAGGATTTGATTTGAGTCTTTTCTTTTTAATATCCAATACACCAGCCAGAGGTTTTTCTCCAATCTGCTTATTAAAAAGCTCCGCTAATGATGTTGTAACAACTATATCACAATCTAAATAAATTACTCTGGCAATGTCCGGCAAAAGAGATGGCAACTTTAGTCGATAATAAGATGTTATATTCAAGTATTTATGTGTCTTTACATTTTTATAATCATCAAACAAATTTTCATCTATATTAATAAAACGAATATCACATGTTTTTATTGATTTAAGAGAAAGAATTTCACCTTTTCTAGCTTCATTAATTCCCCCGTCAATAATATGGAAAGATAGTTCATCATCACTATTGGCATTCGCAAGAATAGAAGCAATCACAACGCCAGCATATTTTGAGTAATTATCATCGCAAGCCAAACATACATTAATTTTATAAGTCATTTTAATTCCATAAAATAAATCTTTATAACACTAAAGGTAAAAAAGATTATGTATTTACAAAATACATGAAGCTCCATCACCAGAATAATCTTTTAAAATACATTCCAAGTTACATTATGAATCACTCAAAAATTATTTGTCAAGCATATATTAAGTCTGATTAATGAACACTTGACAAGAAGTTTTTACAGCACATAATGTAATTAAGGTGGACTATCGCGGGGTGGAGCAGCCTGGTAGCTCGTCGGGCTCATAACCCGAAGGTCGTTGGTTCAAATCCAGCCCCCGCAACCATTTCACTGGAAGTTTCAAGCTTAGAAGCTTCCAGTTTTTTAGTCTTTTTAGGGTGTATATGTAATAAAGTGAGTGGTTTGCGTAGGGCAGATGGTGCGATTATTTCGGGCAATCGGCTTGTGTTGCGGATTTCAGGGGTAGGAAATAATCAAACCATGTGAACCGTAATTACTCTTTTTACTCTTTTTCTACTCGGCACAGATGGTGTGATTATTTCGGGCAAAATGATTACAACCCTCTTTCTGCTTGTGTTTTAAGGCAATTAAGGCTTGGTACAAATGGTATGATTATTTTGGGCAAGTGAGTCGTTTGAGGTTTTTGAAAATTCTGCCGTTCTGTTAAATTTTTTAATTGATACAAAACCGACATACATTCATTCTTGGCGAGGTATAGCGAGCCTTAGAATGATGGATGCAAAACTCTAACATACAAGCAATCTTTGATTGCGTAAGTATGTTAAGAGTTGTTGCCAATGCTCGGAAGTGGTGTTCCAATTCTTCATCTTCCGAGTTAAGGTGTGTGTACCATGAATGAATATGTAACTATTAAAGAAATCGCACAGGCTAAGGGATTAAAGAGTACCCGCTCAATCCGAATGGAAATAAACAAACCTGAAAGCAAATATATTTCAAGAGAAGTCAAAGTTAACGGCGGTATCTCATACGAAATATTGTTTTCAAGTTTAGAACCTGAATTACAGCAAAAACTTCGGGAATGCGAAACCAAATCAACGGCAATAGTTCCCCTTAATTACAAACCGCCGACTGTAACGGATAAAGCAAGATTGACGGCAAATCACAGAATGAACATTGTTAAAGCCGCACTTGAACATAGAAATAAATATCCGAGAATAAAAGAGGCTGATGCTGAATTTTTAGATCTGTATAATTCAGGTTTGTATTTACCAAAAGCATACGAATTTCTGGGAAGTATTTCAATAGGAACATTGAGAAGATACATACAAGCCTACAAGAAAACCGGCAACGCAGAATCCCTAATACCCCAATACAAAATAACAAAGCAAGGTGAGTATAACAGCATTTTAGATGACAATATGAAAAAAGTTCTGCTTGCTCTTTTACTTCATCAGAATAAATTCGGATACAATACGGCAATCAGACTTGCAAAACAAGTATTGATTAAAAAAGGTTATGATGAAGATGCTCTGCCGAGTAATATAACTTTCAAAAGGTTTGCGGAGCATTTCAGAAGAAATCATTATGCGGAGTGGGTGTTAAGACGTGAGGGTATGAAAGCCTACCACGATAAGGTTGAACCGTATATAGAAAGAGATATTTCTAAAATTGAAGTGGGAGATGTCCTAATAGCAGATGGACACGTTCTTAATTTTCAAGTAATAAATCCGTTCACAGGAAAACCGACCAGAGCAACTTTGGTCGGTTTTTTAGACTGGAAATCAACAGCATTAGTCGGGTATGAAATTATGATGACTGAAAATACTCAGTGTATTGCAAGTGCATTAAGGAACGCTATTTTAAATCTCGGAATAATTCCGAAAGTAGTTTATCAGGATAACGGAAAGGCTTTTAAATCTAAATTCTTTCAAAACGCAGATTTCGATGAGGGAATATTTAACGGAGTGTATGCCAATTTAGGTATCCACTCCGTTTTTGCTAAACCATACAATGCACGTGCAAAAGTCATAGAAAGGTTTTTCTTAGATTTTCAGGAAGAATTTGAAAAACTTATGCCGAGTTATATCGGCACTTCCATCGAAAACCGCCCTGCGTGGATGAACAGAAATGAAAAATTGCACTTGCAACTTCATAATCAACAAACCAAAGGAAATATTCCGACAGTACAAGATGCTATTAAATATATTAATGCCTGGCTGGAATACAGAAATAAAAAAACTTGTCCTAATGATCGTTCAAGGAGCATTCAAGAGGTATTAAATTCTGTTCGGAAACAAGATATTAATAAATCTGCACTTGATTATTTAATGATGAAAACAGAATCAAGAACAATAAATAAACATGGAATAACATTTCTCGGAATGCATTACAGGAGTGACGTTATCCTTGGACTTCGGGATAATGTCTATGTCCGTTACAGTTTATTTGACCTTTCAAAGGTTCAAGTTTATTCAATGAAAGGCGAATTTTTATGCGTGGCACATAGGGTTCAAAAAGTTCACCCGATGGCAAGTGTTCTCGGCACAGTTAAAGATATGGAGGAATACAAGCAGCAGTATCAAAGACAGCAGAAAATTAAAAGCCGGCTTGTTAAACAAATTAAAAAGACATTTACTAAAGATGAACTTCAAGTTTTAGAAATCGAACCGGAACCTGTTTTAGAAATAGAAAAGCAATCAAAGCAAAAGCGTGAACGGAAGCGGAGGCGAGCAGAGGCTGAAGAGGCTTGCGTTGAGCAAGACTCGCAACGCCGTTTAATGCGAGCCCCCAAGAAGTTAACACCTCGTGAACGGCAGATGAATGTTCCGATGTTTAATTCAAATTATGAAAAATACGAGTGGCTGATGAATAACGGTTGCACTAATCCCGAAGACAGGAAATGGTTAGCAAATTACATAAGAAGTGATGAATATATTAATTTATACGGAGATGAAAACTATGAAGAAAACATTTATTAAAACAAAAAACGTCAAGCGATTTGTAGCTCTGATGGATGAGTTGCAGAAACTTCCGCCGAATATTCCGAAACTCGCATTAGTTTACGGCGACCATGGGCTTGGAAAATCTCAGACAATCCAGTGGTGGGCGGATAAAAACGATTCTGTGTATGTAAGGGCAACGCAGGGAATGACAAGCAGATGGCTTTTATCTGAGATTGCAGAAGAACTCGGGGAGGAGCCATACTGGCATACCCAAGAAACCTTTGAACTCATAGAAAAATATTTAAGACAGCATCCTAAAGTAATCATTGTTGATGAAATTGACTATTTGATTGAAAAACATACGGTTGAGACTTTAAGGGATTTGCACGACAGGACAGCCTGTCCGATAGTTTTAGTCGGGATGGGAGCGGCGGATAAAAAACTTGCAAGGTATCCTCATCTGGTGGACAGGCTCTACAAAACACTAAAGTTTGAACAATTTAATCAAGACGATATAACAGACATTCTTCAGCAAATAACGGATTTGGAGTTTACTCCTGATGCCATTAATTACCTTGCAACAAGGACAAATCAGTTCAGGCAGTTGGTTAAGTTGATTAATAAAATAGAAAAATTGTCTGAAACTAACAAAATACAAGAGATTGACGAATATACTTTGAAAGGACTGCTTAATGAGAGAACGAGTATTAAGGCTTTGCAAAAGGTTGGATAAATTTACACTTGATGAGATTTCAACTATTGCTGAAGATGTTGATGAGACCGTTTTAGAGTTACTTCTCCTGACATTGGTTCAAGAGGGGAAGCTTATTTTTAGAGACAATATATATTTATATAATAAAAAACAATGTAGTAACAATCAACGACTTCCGCAATTTTTTCAACATCATTCCAAAACGGATATAGATTACATAATAAAAGGTTTTTGTATTGACATAGAAGTATTAAAAATGATTGATTTATTTGGCTTTTCAAAACACGTTATGAATAATTTTTATCAATACATAAGGACAACTATTTATGAGAAACAAAAAAAAGAATTATTAAAATACTTTGAAAAATCTCCTAAAATACCACAAGAAAGAATTTATATGAATACAAAAGTTTATTTGTATTTATATGACCACAAGTTATTTGTATCTGATAAATACTTAATATCTAAAGATGCACGTAAACATACTAATGACGAACGTTTGGAAATAAAAAACATCTATTTGAGAAGTTATAGAAAAGTTTTAAGCCGTTCATTTGCTCATAGATTTCATTTACACCTGGCTGAAGAGTTGTGGAAATATGGAAAGGAGTTTCCTGAAAGATACTCAGGAATAAATACATTATTATTTGCTTAATATTTCTTCATAAACTTTTCCCCGATTTTTTAAATAGTCCTTATCCTTTTTGTCATCTGATTTTAAAGTAAATATAAAAAATTCGTTCATTTTTTCTGTTCTTGTTATTACTGTTTTTCATTTTCAAAAGTCGGGGAATATTCCCCGCTCTTGAATTTTCGCCTCTTCCATATATAAATAATTTTCATATAATTGAGTTATAGGTTAAAGATTTCCCGGTAGAGCCAGTCATATTGCCTTATTAGGCATTATTCTGCTGTGCAAAAATACTGGACAGTCGGCTTATAGAAAAATTTTAAAAATCTTATACAGCTTGATATAGGACAACTAACTATATCAAGAGAGGATTGAAAAATATGTCAGATTGTGTTTATTGCAAAAAACTAGTTTTAACTAAAATAATTTTTTCTCTTTTGGAGCTTAAATCAAAAGAAATTCAGATGGATTTGCATATATCCAAAAGTGTAGTAAGCCGCTATTTGACTGGGGAGAGAGGTTGTCCGGAAATTGACCTTTACATTATTGAAAAGATTTTCGGAATAAAAGTAAAGGATTACACTATTAATGAATGAAATCAAGCAAGTAAAATCAAATATTCCGACTTGGATTTCAATTCAAGAAGCGTGTAACCTTTTGAATGTCAAAGAAAAGACAATCAAAAATCGCTGCTACAAAGGTGATTTTATTTATAAAATTGAAGTAAAAGATAATATAAAACAAATTTTTATTCGTTATTCATCTTTACCTATATCAAAAAAAGTTGACAACGAATCTGATAATAAAAAATATTCTGAAGCCCCTTTATGGTCACGAATTCAGGCAGACAGATACATAGATGTTATCAAAAAAAGTCTTTGTTTGAAAGGCAGAGCCTTAAAACTGTTCATCGAAAATTGGAATAAAAATAATCCTGATAACCAAACATCTTATTCTTCCTTAATTAGAATGAGAAATAGATACTTTACTAGTGGAATAAATGGTTTGCTATCAAAATATGGTAATAATTCAGGCAGATCAATAATTGAAGATTGTTATTTTGAATATTTTAAAAATCTTTATTTAGTTGAGGGTGCGCCATCCCTGCGGAGTTGTTGGGAGCAAACCCTAGGATATGCAATGCGTGAATATGGAATTAGTAGATATGAATTTCCTTGTCACTCAACTTTTAAAAGACGTTTGGAGCGTGAAATTCCTGAGCAAAGTATTTATTTAGCGAGATATGGGGAATCCGCTTGGAATAGGAAATTCGGCAATTACATTGATAGAGATTATTCTTCTGTAATTTGCGGTGAAGTGTGGGTTTCAGACCACGCTCAAATTGACGTTGCCTGTCTTACTCAAGACGGCAACGTTGTATTTCCTTGGGTTACAGCTTGGCGAGATTACAAATCCGGGAAATGGCTCGGTTGGATATTACAATCAGGAAATCCAAATTCAGATCATATTTTTCAATCATTTTATTATGCGGTCAATGAATTTGGCTTACCTAAAGATGTCATCATCGATAATGGCAAGGACTATCGCTCGAAAGATTTTGCCGGCGGACGTCAATTTAAAGTTGAAACTAATCAGAAAAAGACTCGAACAATGCTTGCTGAATTAGGAATTGAGGTTCATTTCGCACTTCCGTACAATGCACAGACTAAGCCAATTGAAAGAGATTTTTTGAAAATAAAAGAACTTTTATCAAAACACTGTGTAGGTTACAGAGGCGGAAATGTTGTTGAACGTCCTGAAAAATTAGCAAAAGAAATTAAAGCCGGTAAAATTATTCCGTTTAATGAGTTTAAGGAGGTTTTTGATGATTTTGTGATTAATATCCTTAATAAACGTCCATCTCAAGGTAAAACACTCAAAGGTTTATCACCGGATCAACTCTTTAATCAGGAATTTAACGAGAAAATTCGAGTTTCTAATGATGCACTTAAATTATTCTGTATGCGGACATCTAAAAACTATACTATTGTTCGGAACGGTATTAAAGACAATGAACTTGGTATTACTTATTGGGCTGATTGGATGGTTTCAAAAACGAGATTAAAAGTTTATCTCCGCCGGGATATTCAAAATTACAAAGAAGCGTGGGTGTTTAATGCTGAAAATAACGAGTTTCTTGGTAAAGCAACCGCAGTCAAAGCCGTTGCGGCACTTCATGCAGACGAGATTTCAAAAGAAGCTTTCAAAGAGGCTATGGCTATTAAAAAACGCAGTTTGAAGATAGCAAAATCATATATTAAACAAACTCGTGAGATTAGTATTGAAGAAAAATGTGCAAATTATAAAGCAGCATACGCAAGCGTTGAAAAGCAAGTAAAACCAAAAGTTTCGTTAATTGCTAACACCAAAATGGATAAAGTCATTCAAAAAAGCAAAGAGATGGAATCTTTTGGAAAATATGACTTGTCAATGTTCATTGACGAAACTAAGCCGGAGGATAAGCCGCTCTATTTATATGAAACGGATAAAATCCTCGAACAAGAATTAAAAGGAGTTGCTAATGGATATTAGAGCCGAATTAAAAGATTTAATGGAATCTAAAAATTATAGTATAGCATACGTTTCAACTGCTACAGGGATTGCAAAATCCACAATCAGTATGTGGATGAATGGTAATTACAACGGCAAAAACGATAAAATTACGGACGCAATAAATAATTTTATTCAACGTGAACACGAACGTTCCGGCAACAGCGACCTGCCTTTTGTAGATATTTCAACGGTTAAATATATCACTGAAATCGGCAGACTGTGCCATACTCAGGGTAAAATCGGAGTTTGTGTCGGTAAAGCCGGACTCGGTAAAACCGTTGCCGTAAAAAGATACATAAAAGAATTTATGGATTCAATCCTTATTGAAAGCGATTCAGGTTATACAGCAAAATCACTTCTCAAAGAAATCCACAGACGTTTAGGACTTTCCGGTAAGGGTTCGGTTTATGACCTTATGGATGAAACTGTAAGAAAATTAAACCAATCCGGCAGACTTTTAATCATTGATGAGGCTGAAAATCTTCCATATAGAGCCTTAGAAATTACTCGCCGGATCCACGATAAAACAGGTGTAGGTATTCTTTTAGTTGGCAGAGGAATTTTGCTTGAAAATCTGAAAGGCTACAACAATCAATATGACCAACTTTATTCAAGAGTTAAATTTACAAAAATTATTGACAAAATTCTGATTCAAGATGTCATAAAAATTCTTGAATCTATCGGACAGAATACAAAACTGGCTGAAACATATCTTCAGTATTCAGATGGAAATACCAGAAGATTAGAACACTTAATTTCTCACAGCGTCAGCATTGCCAAATTCAACGGTAAGGCTGAGGTCGATGATGCTGTGATTAAACAAACTTCCAAATTATTAATGGCTTGAGGAGGAACGGTAATGAAAAACAATAATGGTAAGTTATTCCGATCCGACACATTGTTACACATTTTTATTATCGCCTTAGCCATTTTTATTTTGGGAGTTCAAATCGGAATCAAGCACGGACGTGAGTTACAGCTTGAGGATATGAGGATAAAGTATGGCTACGACTTTTCAAATTAGAAAAATTCATGCATTAAAAAATGTTATAGGTATGGATGACGACTTATATCGTGAAATGCTTATGTCTTTTGACGTTACATCATCAAAGGATTTGACATTTACAGAAGCCGCAATTTTGGTAGATATCCTTGAAGATAAAGCCGTTGCTATAAACAAGTGGACAAAACAGCCGAAAAAATATGCAGATTTAAATCGCACAGAAAAAATGGCATCAGGTGCCCAACTCAGAATGATTGAGGGGTTGTGGAGAGATGTCTGCTATTTCAACGATGATAAGTTTGCGAAAAAATCCCTGAGAAAGTTTTTAAAATCAAAGTTTAAGGTTGATGACATTATGTTTTTAACCAGAGCCAAAGCCTGTAAGGTTATTCAGGCAATAACGGCAATAAAGAAGAAATTAAAAGAAAAAAGTGCGGCCACACTTAAATAGTAGAAGAGAAAAGTAAAGGAGAAAAAATTATGCTAACAGCAGAAAAAACAACTGATTCAATGTCCCCAATGATGGAAAATTCATTCTTTGGAGAAGTTTCTCACAATTCTGACGATCCGAAAGAATGTGCAATGATTGGGTTAATCAGAAATCAAAAAATTGACCTTGAAGTACGTTTGAACAATGCAAAATTGAAGTTTGCGGATGCAAATCTGGTTAAAGATAACTGGAGTTGTGCTAAAGAACGTGAAATTGATTGCAAGGTTCTTGAAGGACAAATCTTCATCTTATCTAAGGTTGAACGAGACTTAGAAGATATGCTTACCCCTGCAAAAATGCCTCCCGACTAAGGTTTACATAGGTCGAAACGAGCGGATAACAGTGCAATCTGCTCGTCTTAGAGTAAGGCTCTAACTGATGAGACCAATAAAAGTAAAGGAGACAAAAATGGAAAACAAAGCAACAGCAGTGTTGGATGAACGAATTGCCGATATTCAGCAAAAAATTACTCAGGCAAAAGTTAATATTGCAGATGTACTTATTAGGACAATGGATCTTGATATTAGAGATATTAAAAGTCCTAAAGATGCACTTCCTTTTGTTGAGGATATTGATAAACTGCCGCAATACCTTAGAGAAGTAAAAGTTAATGAAAATCTTTTAACCGCATTAACACAATCTCGAAATGATATTGAAAATGCTTACTCTGCTACATTAGCACAATAAGGTCGAAACGGTCGGCTAAC
>CASGCE010000018.1 GCA_949299935.1 uncultured bacterium
ACACAGGTTGCAAAATCTACATCACCATCGGCAAACTTATTTTTCCAAATACAAATTAATAGACCAATTTCTTGTGTCTTCAAATTAAAAATTCTTGTTCCATATAATTGATAGTCTTTCTCTGTCAATGTATGCTCCTTTTGTTTGCATTGACATTAATCGCTCTCTTTTTGAAAAACATCAAGTGTCTTGTCTCAATCTCAGAGACATTTCGACACATATCAAACCAGAAGCAATTTTAAACCGGACAATTTTTGCACTAAAAGTATCATGGCTAAAACTCAAATGCCATGCAAGATAGATGCCAAACTAAATTTAAGATAACAGAATATCAGTGAAATTTAGTGCAAAAATTGAGACAAAAGTGCAAGAAAAGACCACCAAATCTCAACAATATAAATTAGCTTCAAACTCCCAATAACTCGGCTCTTTTAGCTAAAAATACCTATCCAAAATGTCCTGTTAAACTATAGCCATATTACTCATAGGATTGACCACATTTACCGCAAAAACCATTGTGTAATATTAAATTTCGCTTGATTGCAGAAAACCTCTAAAATCAACAAATCCAAATTGGATTATTCGGGTACGCATAGTCCTTAATTTCACTAAAATTTTGCTGTCGCAAAATTGCCGTTCAATCGGACTATATGCTCTTACGAGTGTCGCAACTTCGTTGCTCACTCTACCGAAAATCCAGCAGTCCCTTTGTAAAGAAACACCTTAAATGATTATTTGTAACAGTAATAATGAGTATTTAATCACGTTGAATATTAAACCAGTATAAATATTAATGTCAAATGTAAGAATAAGAAAGCAATTTTTAATTAATAAAACAACTTGTCAAATATATAATTTAAAGAGTTATTTATAATTTAATTCGCTCGAGACTCTAATTTTTACATTTTTAATTAACTTATCAAGCTCCCTTAAAGCTAATACAATTTTATCAAGTTGTTTTTGTTAAATATTGTGTTACTTCAACATCTCCAACTTATGCATTGCAGACCTTATACCTCCTTCCTATTAATAACAACAATTGGAATTCCTTCTTTTTGAGCCTTTTCAAGATATTCAATTGGAAGTTTGTCAATATTTTTTGTATATATTGCACTGATTTTTGGATTACTTACAAGAACTTCGTTCCAATAATCGTTTCTCATTAGAGCTTCTTTGCCAAACTTGTGTCCTGTATTGTCACGCGCTAAGAATTTTTCATAAGCATCCGCAAGTTCTGGGTCTATATTTCTTATTTCTTCTAGATTAATTTGATCTGAAGAAATTTGTTTTTTTACTTTATCTATTCTTGTAACATAATCCTCATTTATCCTTTGAAGTTCTGATTCTATTTTTGCAATTTGAGTTTGTATTTCTGCTGCTTCTGGGCTATTTGGTGAGAGGCTTTCAAGCTCGCTATTTAGATTACGTTTGTTTGCAATTAAATCTGAGTAAGTATTTTCAGTTATATGCAAAATGTCTTTCAGATGAGATGAAATAAACGAACGGTGAGAGTATTTATAACCTTTGCCAGATAGTGCTTTTAACCCTTTATCTCTATAATACTCAGCAACAACCTGTGACTTATTTTTACCAAGTGAATACATATCGTGTCCCATTCCGACATATTCATTGCCTGAACCGATCTCGAAGATAAATCCGTTATCAAGCCAGGTTGCACTTTTATCTGCACTGATATAACTTGTACAAATTACTGCATCAGAGTCAATATTTTGAAATTCTTCAAAGTTTGAGAATTTTGTTATTCTTGATGAATTGTTAACAGCTCCAGCATCAGGTGTGTGTACGTAAGCATAAAAGTTAGGGATTTCGGATGCATTTGCGACTTGGACTATGTATCCGTTAATAGTTTGTGTTGTAACATGGTCTTTTATTGCCTGTGTATGTGTTTGGGGCAATATGAAATCATCTGATTTTATTTCAAAAATTCTTTGTTTTAATTCCTTTTGTAATTCTGGAGTGATTAGTCTATTTTCTCCAGTGGAATATAAAAGATATGATAAATCGTCAAGTTTATGGTCTTTCATCTTAAATGCCAGCATATCAAGTGCTAATTCTTTTTTGTCGTATTCAACTGACGGCGAACCAAAACGATTATTAAAAGATTCTTTTACAGATTTGGCATTTTTGTATTCTGTAATTGCATCAGGTATAGATAGAAGTTTATAAAGAGTTACTCTATCAGTGTTTGACATGTTAAATTTGCTTGATAAATTGTAAATATTAAATGCTGTTTCTTTTATTGTGCCAACATTTGAATCTTTTAAAAGAGCACCAAGAATTAAGATTTGTTTTTCATTTTCGTTTAATTTTGTAAAGTTGGGATTTTTCGTAATGGTTTTAAGCGTTTTTAATGTTTGGACTGATTTTTCAGAAGAACTGAATTTGTTATAAACTTCTGGAACAGATTTTGAAATTGAAGTTAAAATTTGTGATAATTCAGGATTATCTTTTACAGTAATATTATTGTTTTTATTGAAGTTTTCAATCTCACTTGTTACAGCTTGTACAACTTTTCTTGTAAATGAATTTGTAATATCCGTTACTTCTATATTTTTGCCTAAATAGCTTGGAAATCCTACAATTTCGCCATCCTTAACATTGAAACCAAAATAATCATAAATTTTTCGTTTTTCAGATTCTGAAAGTCCTGACATTTTGCTTTTTATGCGTTTTAACAGGTCATTATATGTTATATCAACTGAAACTTGTTCAATTGGTTTTCCCGTTGAAAGCGTTTGAGCAAGTTTTGTCATATTGTTGTGAAGATTATCAAGTGCAGAGCCGTCTAATACAAAATCTGTATTGCCTAATGATTGTGACAGTTGCTTCATTAGCGTGCTGTAATCGGTATCTGTTGTAGGAATAATATTGGTTTTAAGAATTTTTTTAACTTCAGCTAGTCCTTCCAAATTATTACTATGCGATAGTAATAATGATTGAAGCTGACGTTTTTCTGTAATTGACAGATCGTATACAAAGTTTTTGCCTTGATACGGTTTTAATTCTTCGTATAAATCTATGGTATAACTTGCCTTATGTTTGCTAAAGCCATAGTTTTTCACAAGTTTAACAGCATCGTTATATTTTTGTATATCAAGATTGCCGGTTTCATCTTTGCAGGCTCTTAAGAAGTTTCTTATTACAAGATGATAGTTCGGATCAGTAAATCCGTCATCAAG
Source organism: uncultured bacterium (assembly GCA_949299935.1). GTDB lineage: Bacteria > Cyanobacteriota > Vampirovibrionia > Gastranaerophilales > Gastranaerophilaceae > SIG32. The sequence continues at coordinate 3,201 of CASGCE010000018.1, forward strand.
ATATTTAAGTTCATTTATTTTGTTAAAGATATTTTCATCGAAAGTACCTTGTTTATTTGCAGCAAGCTTTACGTATGAAACAAACATATCTTTATCTTCAGCTTCAAGTTTTTTATACAAACTTGTAAGTCTTGCTTTATTTGCATTTAGAACTTCTGTATTTATGTTTCCTGCTTCATCAGAACTCATTTTAATAAGTGTATTGACAAGGCTTATATTCTTACCGTGTTCTGAAATGTAATCAGATTTACTACCTGCGGTATCAGCATATATTACAAAATCATCTTGAGAATTTTGCTTTGTATCTTTTTTTGAGTTACAAAATTCAGAAGCCTTGAATTCTTTTAATAATGACAAAACTGTTTCAATATTATCTTTTAATAATTCACCTTTTTCGGTTGTTGCAATCTCTATAACATTGTCAAGATAATTTTCAGAAATCCCTTTATTTTTTAAATCAATTATTAAGTTTAAGGATTCTGTATTTAATGTTCCATCATCAAACCTTGATTTTGCTAAAATTTCTTTAATATTCCAACTAAAACCAGCTTGTTTTAGTTGGATTGCAGCCTCAATAATATTATCTGGTGTTATTGAACCGTAACTTCCTTTAAAATTAAATATCTTGCTCATTACAATATCGTGTGTACTGAAACCATTTTGCACAAGTCTTTGAATTTGATCAGCTGTTTGTTTTTGTGTATTTCCCGTATAATTTTTTAATAAGGGAATAATAAATTCTGTTTCAGTTAAACTGTATGTATCAAGCATTTTGCATATAGGTATTATGTTTTCCAGAAGTTCATTGTCAAGTTTGCCATTTTCAATACAGTCATTAAGCATATTCCCAATGTTTTGAGATTTAACTCCTGCATTTTTAAGTTCGATTGACTTTTTGATAATTTCTTGTGAATACAATTCACCTTCAGCGATTGAGGAATGTTTTTTTGCTGCTGCTAATATGTTTTGTATATCTTCATTTTTAAACCCATTACTTTGTAGTTCTTGAATTGTGTTTATAGCAAATTTGTTAAAGCTGCCATCTTCGTTTTTAACAAGATTGATATTAAAATTGTGTCCAAATTTGTTTACTTCTTTTGCAGAATCCATAAGAGAAAAATCAAGTCTACCATCTTTTGTCATACATTTTTCTATTAAGGATGAGGTATATTGATATATATTGGTTGGATTTTCATTTATTTTAGTTATTAATGTTTCAATATTGGCACTTGTTATATCAACATCGTCGTTTTTCAAAATTTTAAATATATTTTCTGGGTATTTTATACCGTGCTTGTCCATGTTTTGAATCATTTTCCAATATTCATAAGAAAATTTGCCATCTGCATCGGTACAAGTTTTGAAATATTCTTTAGCTTTGTACTCTGCACCTAAACCGCCCTTTGTTCTTTGTATAAATTCACTATTTAGAATTTCTTCGTATGTTTTTCTGTCATCTTCCCCTTTTATCCCAGCACTAAGCATATATTTAATATCTTCAAATTCATAGCCGGCATCTAAAGTTGCACAAAACTCTTTTAGGTACTCTAATCTTTCAGCATTATTTTTACCGTTAAAAAGCAAAGAGTCTGCAGTATTTTCTTTCCAAGATTTGCCTGCTAGTTTGCGCAAATTTGATAATTCATTTATAATATCCAAACTACTTTGATCAAATTTCTTATTGTTATTTGATATATGGTAAAGTATACTTTGAAAGTCATTGTCCCTAATATCCATCTCTTTCATTGTTTTGATAGATTTTAACAATCCGTTATAAATCTCTTCGGATTCAATCGGTGTTTTCTTTAAAAATTCAATAACTGTTTCTCTTGTATACTCATTTTTAATGCCAAAGTTTTTAAGTCTACGATCTAAATAAACAGTATCAATTAATTTTGAAACACCTTTTACAACTTTTTTAGTTCCTTGATAAGCTTCAGCAGTTTTATCTTCGATATATTGAACAGCTCTTTTCCCTCGGTTAATATTTCTTGAAACCTCATAACCTAATCTTGATGTGACCCCTGTTGTACCATCAGAACTTTCTCTTTCATTTTTAAAGGTTCTAACTCCACTCACATCATTTGTAGAATATCTTTGGCCATTGACTTCTATTTCTACTTGTCCGTTATTTGTATGAAGTCCTGTTACAGTTCCATCAATATTAGTACCGGTTTTAGGGTCAACAATTGTCACATCATTACCCAACAGTCTTTGTCCATAATCAAATTCTGTCATTGGTTTAACACCATTAGATACTCCAAGATTTCGAGGTCTGACTACTCCTGATACATCTTTAATATCTCCGGACATACCAACCAAAATACCGGTTAGGTTAGCTTTTAATAATGATTGCCAATTGTCATCTGTATCTAAAACACCCATCATAGCCAAATCACCAGCATAAGAAATAACAAAGTCAGCACTTAATTTCGCTCCGGCTGCTGTCATAAAGCTCTTTAAATATTCAGGGTTTGTAAATACGGTTTTTAATGCTTGCATTTTATTCCCTGATGCAATTTGCTTACCAAATACCGCAACGAGTTTTTCATCAATTAGTTTATTGAAAGCTTTTATCCCCGCTTTACCTGCTCCCATACCTATGATGAAACCACCGGCATTCATTAAGAAATTTTTACCTAATTGTTCTGCTTCTTCAGCTGTTTGAATATCTTTAGTTGCATAATCTGCTACACCTAAACCTGTCTCTGCAACCATACCGCCAATTGCAAGGGTATTACCCGCTGTCACCATTCCTGCTCCGAGTGGTGCTAACGGTGTAAAGCATAAAAGACCACCAACAACTGTCATACCCATACCAATCATTGAGGTATTACCTGTCCATCTTTGGATACAAGTTAAGTTATCATTCTTCATTGCATCAGCCATCATTTTGCCATTTTCTTCGCCAATAGCATCATTTTGAGCGTTTGCTAATGCCATTTGATATTCTTCTATTGTTTTGCCATCTAAAAATTCTTCAAATTCAGCTTCTTTAGATTGTTTTGCAAATTTTAATAAAGAGTTTAACGCTCTATTTTTGTCATTGTCATCTAATGTCCCGAAATTAAAACCATTTTCATCAATACTAATAGGAAGTTTAGATTCTTTTATTAACTCTTTTAACTGACTTAAACCTCCATCTTCAGATAATGCATAAAAATCAGCAAATCCCTCTAAAACTTTTTGAGCTTTATCATCTGCGTTTAAAGTTTCATCTTTCCTTAAATTATCTGCAAATTCAACGAATTGTTGTTTTTTGTTATAAGCATTGGCAACAACTTCCATCTCTTTTTTAGCTAATGTATATTTTTCTATTTTGTATTGAGAATATTCTGTTCCTCTTTCAATTTTATAAACTTCTTCAAAAGAAATTGGTTCATTAGAATTCCAATATTCAGGAATTATTCCTTTTGGTTGATTAAGTTTTATTCCTGCAAGTTCTCCTGCTGGCATTGGTTTGTTTTTGTCTTCGTTAAATTTGATTGCATTATCAACAACATTTTCTAATGCTTGGATTTCTTCCACACCACTATATGATACGAAATTCTTTTGAATATTTTTTAAATCTGCCATCGTTGCATTTGAGCATAATGCTTCTACATAATCTCCTATGATTTGAGCTAGTTTTTCTTCTGAATATTTGTTTTTTAGCTCTTTGAATTTAGTATTTGTATCTAATACCAAAACTCGAGTAAGAATCATATCCTTAATTCGTTGTTTATTTCCTTCATAGTATTCTTTTTTAGTAAGTCCGTTTGGAGGAGTTAATTTTGCTTTATTCATCCACTCAACACCGGCATTTTGGTAATCCAAAACTTTGGCTACATTGGATGTTTTTAAAATATCATTCTTGTCTTTTCTTGCATCATGCCAACCTGAAATAGCACCTAAGTATTGAGAATTTAATATCTCATAGGCTTCTGAAAGGTTTTCGTCAATAATATCAATAACGATTTCTTTACAAGCAGCTTCTTCTAAGAATGTTTGTTCAGATTTACTTGTGTTGCTACTTTGAGCTACTTGTACAGATTGATTTTGAGTTTTATCCTTTGTACCAAACAAGTTATTTACAAATGTAGTAAAAATATTTGTATCAACTTCTTCACCTATTTTTTCTTCTGCAAACATTTTGATTTCATCTGTTTCTAAGGTTTTATTATCTCCGGCAGCACTTTTTAAGGCATTAAACAAACTTTGAGCCTCATTTGCTTGCAATATCTTGTCATCGCCTGCAAAGATGTTAAAGAGTTTCTTTATTTTTTCGTCAGCACCTTTAAGGTTTTCTTCCTTTATTTCTCTAAAGTTTGAAAACCTAAACTCTTTTCCGCTATTAAATTTAAAAAAATCTTCGCCTGACATTACACTACCTTGTAGATCGAAATAATAATTAATTTAAAGTACAATGTTGTTATCGGTATTTTTTGACAAATCTTTAGCGTTTTAAGAAAAATTGTTACAAAGCAGATAAAATTGTTACAATTTGCATACTAAATACGGATAGGGTTTTTAATTATTTCTTACCTTAATAATCTATTCAAAAATTATACACCTCAAAACATAATGTGTAGAACGTCCTTTTCCGATTTTCTTCAATATTTTTTTGTCAATTAAGTCATTAATATCTATGTTTGCTGTATCTTGTGAACAGTTACACATTTTTGCCCATTTTGTTGTTGTAAGATTACCCTCAAAATTATCCATAAAACGATTTAACACTTTCATCTGTCTTTCGTTAAATATAATATTACAATTTCTCTGCCAAAATTCTGCTTTTTTCAAAACTTTATCAGTAATTTGACTACTGGATTGAATTGCAATAAGTAAATTTTCTAAGAACCAAATCAACCAATTTGTTATATCCATAGAACCTTTTTGAGTTTTTTCTAAAATCTCATAATAACTCTTTCTTTTCTTCTGAATTTGAGAAGACATAGAATAAAATCTAAACTTGCTATCATCACTTTTTGCAAGAAGCATATCAGTCAACGCTCTTGCAATTCTACCATTTCCATCATCAAATGGGTGCAGAATTACAAACCACAAATGTACAATTCCTGCCTGAATAAGATAATCTATTTCTTTTTCACTATTAATATAATCTATGAGTTCGCTCATTTCTTTTTCTAACAATTCTGCTTTAGGTGCTTCATAATGAATTTTTTCTTTTCCGGTATAACCTGATACAACCTGCATAGGTCCTAATTCATCAGTTCTATAATTCCCAATATTAATTTTGTACATTCCACTATATCCTGTGGGAAATAATGCAGCGTGCCAACCAATTATTCTACTCTTCGTCATTTTTTCAGAATAATTTTGGGTAGCATCGAGCATCATCTCTACTACACCCTCAACATCTCTTGAAATTAAATCTTCTCCACCGATATCTATTCCCAGTCGTCTTGCTATAGAAGAACGAACTATATGCTTATCCAAAATTTGCCCTTCAATTTCAGAAGACTTTATAATGTTTTCTGTCAAAACCTGTAATAATGCATTGTTTCTAACATCAAATCCAAGCGAATCCATTTTACCAAATAAAAAGCCTTGAGCTTTTTTTGTTTCTAAGAGAAGTTTTTGAATCTTATCTCCGTCCCATTTAAAGCAGTGCCAATCAGTATTTTGGTATATATACATTATTTTATCTCCGAATATTATACGGATATTATAAACTTTTTCTCCGAAAACTTCAAGTAAAAATCACAGATTGTTAAATTAATTAAATCATTCTAAAAAAATAAATATTTATTTTATAAATTATCCGGAAGGTAATATTCAAAAAAGATTTTAATACTGTTCAAACAGTGTTAAAAAAAATGAATTGTGTCTGAATGATACGTTTTGAAAGAGTTTGCTTGATATTTTACTCATTAAGAGGGATGAATGTCATTGCTGATAAGAGGTAGCAATGATTGAATTAGGCAAAAAATACAAACTAAAAAAGATTAGAGGTTTTGAGAACCCTGATAATGAGTATTATAAAGTAATTAGCTTCTACAACTTCGACACTGTAATTTGTAAAAACGCCTACGGAGAAAGATTTGTATTTATGAAAGAGTTTTTAATAGACCCACAAAAGCCTGATGAAATCTATTCAGATTTAATACTCGAAAGGAAAGAATAATGACAGAAAAAGACTATGCACTTTATGGAACAAAGGTTTTAAACTTAAAAACACAAGAAATCGGCTTATTGATTTGTATTTGGAAAAACAAATTTGCCGATGCAGAGATAGATGTCTTGGATTATTCGGGGTGTCGGAAAGTTCTCAGCTTCCCGACACCTTACGGGCTGGGTTCGCTTTCGCTCACACGGCGCCTTACCGAAAATCCGCTACGCGACTTGTGTTGATAAACAAGGCAAAAGGTACAATATAGAGCTTGATAACATACGAGGATTTGAAGATGATTTTTGCAAAGCGAACAGTTGAACCTACGGTGAAACTTGTGAGCCTGTATCTGAAATGGAGCGTAGCGAAATGAAAGTGAAAAATAAGCTTACAAGAGAAACTTTAGAAATAACTTATCCTGAATTCAGAAAAAAGTTTGTAAAAGAAATCAGGATAGCTTTTGAAAGTTATCGCAGAACACAGTTAAATAAGTATTCTTATAACTTTAAAGATGATAACTCTATGGAATACAATTTCTACTTCCAATTACAATGGAACTTGCGGCTTGTCGGCAGAGGGCTGAAGCGTAGCGTGCCCGTTTAACGCCGACAAACAAGAAAACCACTTTGGAAATTCTAATTGGTATATTGAAAAGTTATAGATAATTAATCACTATCCGTCAAATTATCCACAATTTTATCAATAATGTCTTTGTCTATATTTGTCCTTTTTTCTATTGTTCGAATAAAACTTTCAATATTCATCGGTTCTTTTTCTTTTCTTACAACACTTTCAAGTAAGTTTGTAAATTTATATATTCTTGAAGGCTCTATGTTGTTATTATTCTGTAGATCAACATTAAAACTTTGAAGCATATATTTGGCTTGCATAAAAGTATCTTCTTTGGAAAGACTAAAATGTTCAATAAAATCTTTTCGTTTGCAAGACCAGTCTCCATACTTTTTCCAACGTTTTATAGTTCTTTCATGTACCCCTATTCTTCTTGCAATTTCAGCAACTGTAATAAATTTTTCAACATACATATTTTCTGCAATTGCATAATACTTATCTTTTTTCACTTTTTCCTCTTAGTTAATATACTTTTTATTTCGTTCTGCTAATATTTTATCGGTTTCATAAAGGTATAAGGTTTCTTTTGGTTTAGGTTCTTCTTGCAAAAATATTGATAAATCAAAT
>CASGCE010000019.1 GCA_949299935.1 uncultured bacterium
TTCCTATTTGTTCCATAGGGATAGTTAAAAAGAAAAAACGACGCAACCGTTTTGGTTACGCCGTCTTGCGATATAATTATTTAGTTTTAAAGTCTTTTAATTACCTTTCTTCTTTTTCTGTAATTCTTTTCCGAACACTTCAAAGTAAACCGTTTTCGGAGTTCATCGGGTAAATATGTATTCCTGCTTTCGGTCATTGATTTTCCTCCTGTTCTGTCCGTTTTTTGTTCGGGTATTGTACCCCTCACTACTATTGGAAAGTTTGAGGCATTCAGTTGACGGTCTGACAGGAAAAAATTTTTTCTACACTTTGCGCATTACGCTGATTCCGCGTTTTGCAAGTTCTTCGCGTATCTCGTTAGAGTTCATCGCATGATTTTCATCGGTATTTTTGCACAGAATAACCCATAGAACAAGCAATTTAATTTTTACATTTTAACTCATTGCTTTTTCCCATGTAAATATTGTACTGTTTTAAAACCAGAAAATCAATATATGATTTATTACAAGTCAAGTTCTGAAAGAAAACTACTTATCTCTTTTCTTTGTTCTCAATCAATCGCATAATATTGAAAAAAGGGGGGCTGTCGCATTAAAAAATTTATGCAAAAAAATGAAAACGTTTTTTAAGACTTATTGCAATTAATTCGACAGCCCCTTTATTTTAAGTGCTTCAAGCAGATCTCCAACGCAATCTATTTCATTCTTTGAAACCGAATTCCTTGCAGCCACCAAATTTAGTATTCGTTTCCGTTTTTTTGAGTTAAATATTCTTAACCATCTTTTAATCTGATATAACGGTAAAAGAATAGGATGTTTGTGAAGGCTTGGATATATGATTTCAAGGCGTTTTCTCGATAAAAACATTAATTTGAAAAACGATTTAAATTTACTTTCCCCTTTAGAAGCCTTTACTGCTGCCGCATTTGTTGCGCTTCCATAAACGCCGCCTGTTAAAACAAAGGATTCCATTGACTCGGTTATACTATCGTGTGGTTGATCCTCAAACCATACTTCTACGAGTTTCATTGCTGACTCATAAAAAATCGATAAATTCGCTTTTTCCAAAAGAAGTGATAATTGAATACTATTACAGTAACCATTTTTTTTAAGTAAATACAAATCTATAAATGAACGGATGCCACAACCTCCTGCAATAAAATGTTTTGCCATATGTGCAATATGATAAAAAACAAACATATCATTACTCATTTGAAAGCAGTATGGGCTTTCTTTAAAAGGTGAACTACACACCCAAACCATATCAAGAATTGCGTTTATTGCCTCCATTCGTTCTCCTTGATTCAATGAGTAGTGGAGTTCCAAATGCACTTTACCCGGGGTTATAAATGAGTAATCGTGTGTTGTCGCATCACTTTGATGTTCATATCCATTTTTAACTAATAGTTCTATCGTCCGTTCAACATCCTCCTGGTGAATTAGAATATCTATATCGCAACTTGTTCGAAACCATGCTTGGGGATATTCCATCAATGTATATCTCTCCACCATTTATATCTTCGACTCCTGCGATAATATTTAAGAGGGTTGTTTTTCCACAGCCCGATGGTCCAAGAATAACAAAGAAGTCGCGGTCATCAACACAAAAGGAAATATCCCTCAA
>CASGCE010000020.1 GCA_949299935.1 uncultured bacterium
GTTAACCAAGTTAATAGAAGGAGATATTCGTAATATTAAAGAAAGTGATTTCCCTGATGACATTGATGGCATTATTGGCGGTCCTCCTTGTCAGTCATGGTCTGAAGCAGGATCTCTTCGGGGAATCAATGACTCGCGCGGTAAACTCTTCTATGATTACATTAGGATACTCAAAAGTAAACAACCTAAGTTTTTCCTTGCGGAAAACGTAAGCGGGATGCTTGCAGGCAGACATTCGGAGGCTGTAACCAATATCATTGAGATGTTCAAGGAATGCGGATACAATCTGACGATCTCATTGGTAAATGCAAAAGATTATGGTGTACCACAAGAACGGCGTAGAGTATTTTATATTGGTTTTCGTAATGATTTAGATATTCGCTTTACGTTTCCAATTGGATCTACGGCTGATGATAAAAAGAAACTTACGCTACGTGATGTAATATGGGATTTACAGTTTACTGCTGTTCCAGCGGGGGCAAAAAATTATCATAATCCTCAAGCAATCAATAATAATGAGTACTTTACGGGAGCGTATTCTCCAATATTCATGAGTCGTAATCGTGTAAAAGGATGGGACGAACAGGCATTTACAGTTCAAGCATCAGGAAGACAATGTCAATTACATCCGCAGGCTCCTAAAATGAAGTTCATCGAGCAAAACAAACGTGAATTTGTCAAAGGAAAAGAACATCTTTATCGCAGAATGACTATTCGTGAAGTTGCTAGAATTCAAGGATTCCCCGACGACTTCAAATTCTTTTATAATTATACGGACGATGCCTATAAAATGATAGGAAATGCTGTTCCGGTAAACTTAGCATACGAAGTAGCCGTTGCTATAAAGACCGCTTTGGAAAACGCAAAGGAGAAAGCTTATGAGTGACCATAGCAATAATCAAGGGCGAGCATACGAATACATTTGCCTGTTAACCCTATATGAAGAGATATCTGCTAGCCGCAAAACGGAAATAAAAATCAACAGTGCTTATCACGCTGCTGAAAACGCTTGGCTTGCAATGTCGGACACGTTTAAGGCGATTTTAACGCAAAGCGCAAAAGCTACTGTGTCTACCATATTCGAAATGGAACCAATGATAATCGAGAATAGTGATGATGTCTTGACTTTACACATTCAAACCGATAATGAGGGCAAAGAAGGCGATGTTAGAGATATTGTTATTGCCCGGCAGGATGTTAAATGGGAAATCGGTTTAAGTCTAAAACATAATCATTTTGCGGCAAAGCACAGTCGTTTAGCAAAAGGTTTAGACTTTGGTAAAAAATGGTTTGGTATCGAGTGTTCCGAAACATATTGGAACGATATTAAACCTATATTTGACTATTTAACACAGCAAAAAGCAGAAAATAAAAGCTGGAACGAATTGCCTTCAAAAGACAAAACGGTGTATGTTCCCCTCTTACAAGCATTTATGAACGAATTAAACCGCAGTAATGCTTTAGACTCCGCTGTTCCTCAGAAAATGGTTGAATATCTGTTGGGAGAATTTGATTTTTATAAAGTGATTAGCATTGACAGTAAGCGCATTACTCGTATTCAATCATACAATATGCACGGACAACTGAACCACTCAAGCAAAACAATTAAGCCGCAAATTCATATCCCGTTGGTTGGTTTGCCAACAAGAATTGTTAATCTGGAGTTTAAGCCAAACAGCACCAATACTGTTGAACTTTATATGGATGGTGGTTGGCAATTCAGCTTCCGCATTCATAACGCTTCAACAAAAGTAGAAACGAGTTTGAAATTTGACATTCAAATTGTCGGAATGCCGACAACAATCATAACAATAAATTGCAGTTGGAAATGATTATCACTAAGGAGAAAAGTATGTCAGATTATAAATTTTCTTTTGGGTATTTGGCACTAAAAATGCTAGGTAAAACATTGTATAGTAATCCATTTGCTGCTTTATCTGAATTGATTGCAAACGGTTTCGACGCAAACGCAGATAAGGTTTGGGTATATATTGATAAAACAAATAAATCAAATGCTACTATTGTAATAATTGATAATGGTACCGGAATGACTGATAAAGTTATATTGAATAAATATTTGCAAGTCGGCAAGAAAAATCGTCCAGAGTATGATAGTGTTATGATGGGAAGAAAAGGTATCGGAAAACTCGCGGCTTTTTATCTATCTAATAAATATTATTTATTCACTAAAACTACTGCTGAACAAAATGTATATGAAATTGACTTTACACAACATGAAAATGGATTGAAATCTGAAGATGATGATTCTTATATGAAAAAAATAGCACGAATTGATTTTCCTGAAAATCAAATTTATGATGCTCATCAAACAGGTACTGCAATTTATTTAACTGATGTTAATTTAACTGGATATGGCGATAAGGCGTTTTCCGTTTTAGAATCAGATTTGGCTGAATTATTTAAGATAGAAAATAAACAAATCTTACTCAAGATAATCGATAGTACAGATGATGGAAGTAAACAGTTCATTCCTGTTAAAAAGAAAATTGCATTTAAAAATATGGCAAAAATTTTTTATAACACTGATTTACCGTCAGAAATTTTATCGATTAATGGTACAGAAATAGTTAATGCTGAAAAACAAAACGATGAAACTAAAATTTATGTTGATTTTGAACGTTACTTGAATCAGCCTAGAAAAGCAATCGTAAACAATAAATCTGTTTCCATTAACCCATCTGGTTGGATTGGGATTCATCAAACAATTAACAGAAAAATAGCACATGACAATGATCCTGAGAATTTTATTAACAGCAAATTTTATCATTTTAACAAAATAAGATTATATGTAAGAGGTAAACTTGCTATTGAAAATATTCTACCATATGTCCATAATACGCAATATTATGTTAACTATATCGAAGGAGAAATAGAATGCGATGAATTAGATTCTAATGACTTACCTGATATAGCTTCATCAAGCAGACAAGATATCGATAAAAATGACGATAGATTTATTGCCCTTGTTGAATTTATTAAAGATATTGTGAACTCATTGGTTAAATATAAAAACGATCAAACAAATAAAGATTTAGCTTTAAAAAGGAAAAAACAAGAAAATGCAGTCAATTCTTTATCATTAGATGTAAAGAGAGCATTAGAAAGAAAAAAAGAAACTCCTCTCAAACAAAATGATATTGATGAAATAAATCACACAATTGTAAATTCGTTTGAACGTATAAATGAATTGGCAAAAGTGAAATATAGACTTTTTTTATCGCATAAAAGAGACGACAATCGTATCGCCGAATTTATTTATAAATATTTAACAGAGATATGTGGCGTAAATCCCGATTGGATATTTTATACATCTAAACCCGGAGGCGCTGATGAAAGGCTAGAAATACTTGAAAAACAAATAAATAATGCTTTAACTGATGAAAATTCTTATGTGATTTTTTGCATAGAAAGTCATAAATTTAAAGAAAGTGAATACTGCATGTTTGAAGGAGGAGCCGCTTGGGCGGTAAAACAAAACAGTACAATCGGTTTAATATATAAAAATTATGACAACGATGTTCCGGCTTATTTAAAATCTATGCGAAAAATAAAAATAGATGGATCTAGTAATACTTTAACAAGAGATCGCTACATAAATATAATCACATTGCTTAATTCGATTTTAGAGTATTTGAATAGAAACTTTGTGCTTGATTCAGAGAAAATCAAACCTTTGCCCATCCAACTTCCTTCAGAAACTGAACTAGCAAAAACTAAGAACAGTATAGAAAGTTACTTTTTAGATGATATAAAAACTTATTGGTCTTATTATGTCGTCAAAGAATAATATATAATCTAAGTTATGAAAAATTTTACAATTAAAGAATTAACAAAAGTAAGCGGTTTAAACCGTACTGATATAAAAAAGCATCTTATTGCTCAAACACTTAAGAATAAGCCTTCAACATCAAAAGGATACTTTATTGATCAAGACGAATTGAATAGATGGCTTCAAGAATTATCTAATTTTAATTTTGAGAAAATAAATTCTATGTTTAATTGTGTGGATGAGTCGTACTCAATCAAAAGCGATGAATATTACGAAAGTGTCATAGATATATCAAAGTTAAGCGATAATTGGGCTACTAATAATCTTAATGGAGTCAAATTTGCAGATTTTTTCTGTGGTGCTGGTGGTTTATCTCTTGGTTTAGTGATGGCTGGTATGGAACCAATTCTTGGCGTAGAAAATAATGAATCAATTTATAAAACTTACCAAAACAATCTTGGTAAAAGATTCTCTAACCTTAATTGCTTTAATGCAATGGATATAACTAATGATGAAACTAAAAAAAGTATAATTGATTATCTAAAGGGTCAAGATATAAAAATTATATGCGGCGGATTTCCATGTCAAGGTTTTAGTTGTTCAGGAAGCCGCGTAATTTCAGATGTGCGAAATACACTATATTCCGATATGTTAGATATTGTAAAAGCAGTCAAACCTGAATATATAATAATGGAAAATGTATTAGGACTAATGACTATTTATGAGGGGAAAGTACTTAGAAAAATATTGAGCGATTATAGATCTGTCGGATATAAGCTTTCTTATAAGGAGATTAATGCAGCAGATTATGGTGTAGCACAAATGCGAAAAAGAATTATTTTTATAGGAAACAGAATTGGTAAAAAGAATGTATACCCCGCAAAATTGATTGAGGATCCCAATAATTATATACCTTGTGGTGCAATTCTTGAAAAATATAAAAATTTAAAAGAAGATATTTCGTTTAATCATATTTTTTCTAAGCATTCACCAGAAATGCAACAACGTTTACTTTCAGTTCCTGAAGGCAAATGCTTGTATTCAAATTATAATGATTCGTGGAAAAAATGTCCAAAAGACAAACCTTCTTGTACAATTAAAGGGAATCATGGGGCAACAAACATACATTACGAATTGCCTAGAGTTATAACTCCTCGAGAAATGGCGGCGCTACAATCGTTCCCGGATGATTATATTTTTTACGGGACCAAACATTCACAACTACTTCAAATAGGAAATGCGGTTCCTCCATATGTTGCACGAGCAATTGGATTAGCTCTATTAAAAGAAATTCAAAATTAGTATAAAGTATTCGATTTTCTATTATTACGCTCCACCACACAAAACCTAAAACGAACCACTTTGAGTGTAAGTCGTTTTAGGTTTTTTCTTTTTACCGTTGTGTTGTTACATCAGCTTTTGGGGTGTGTCCGAGCCGCTCGTTATTTGTTCAAGCGCCCGCCGTAGCGCTATGTTTTGTTATATACGCTTGAAAAACGCATTCGTTTGTACTATAATATATTTGCTTGAATCAAGCGACAAAACGTAATTTACGAGGTCAATATGAAAGAATATATAATCCATCCTTGCTCAGGCATCACGATAGATGTTGCAAAGGACGAATACATAACAGTCATAGATTTGGATGGCGGGCAGGTCGCGGACTTCTTTGCTGAGATAAAAAACGCTGCGGACGAATTTCTTTCAACAGGTGTAACTATCGATTGCAACGAATCACTTAGTTTATCTGCCGGCAATATCGTCTATACAAACAAATATAATCCGATGTTCGAGGTGATAGCAGATGATGTAGCAGAGCACGACCTGATTCATCCGTGTTGCCGCCCTGAAATGTTTGAATTTTTCTATCACAACGGAGAAGGACACGCCAATTGCCTTGATAACATTAACGGCGCGCTCGGCAAGAAGTATCCTATTATTCATCCCGTCAATCTGTTTATGAATACGAAGATTGAACCAAACGGAAAAATTGCGGTACTGCCCCCGAAATCGAAGGCGGGCGACAAAATTATCTTCCGTGCGAAAAGCGACGTGCGTCTTGGTGTAGCCGCTTGCAGCGTTTCGGAAAGCTCTTGCAATAACGGTAAATGCTCGGCAATAAAAATTGTTGTTTCGGACGGTATCTGATACACTTCAATCTATCGTATAAAAATTCGCATCAGGTTTTTGCCACTCCACCACAA
>CASGCE010000021.1 GCA_949299935.1 uncultured bacterium
AAAATGCTATTATAAAAGAGGCTGCTTACCCAATAATGTTAATATGGTGGCACTTTCCGGAGAAACACGATATGGTTATGCAAGTGTATTGACCTCACAAGTAAAACAACGATTAAGTAATGGTATATTTTTATTGTTTGTCAAGACACATAAGGGCTGTAAATATGTATATACATATCCGGATACTGGATTACAGGTTCCAATAGAAAACGAATGCGGAACTATTTATGCTCTTATATCACCTAGCAAGACAAATAGGCTGGGTTTGGATCATTTTGCTTTTATTTTAACTCCCAAGGGTATATTACCAACGTCTTATAATTCGACCGATAACTATATAAAACAAAATTGTAATAAGGTAAACCAAAATACGGAAATAAATACCAATGTAAATGGCATGACATGCGGTGAATGGATAAGGCGCTGGGGTAATGCTGATTATTGGTATTCTAATTAACAATGTCCATTTTATATCCTAATATTAAATAAAAAGGTGTTAAATTGTTTAAAATTAGGTTTACATTTACCTTTTTTGCTGTACAATTATTATAAGGGAAGAGGGATATGGATATGACAAGAAAAATAGCGTTTATATTTCCGGGTCAAGGCTCTCAATACGTTGGGATGGGAAAAGATTTGTATGACAATTATAAAAGTGCAAAATCTGTTTTTGAAACTGCAGATAGCGTTTTGAATAAAAGTATTTCAACAATTTGTTTTGAAGGCGCGCAAGAGGATTTAAAACAAACGGTTAACACTCAACCGGCAATTGTTACAATGTCTATTGCGGCAATGGAAGCATTAAAATCTCAAATTGATATCAAACCTGATTTTGTAGCAGGTCACAGTTTGGGTGAATATTGTGCCATGTACACAGCAGGGGTTATGTCTTTAGAAAACACCTTAAAGGCTATTCAAAAAAGAGCCGATCTTATGGGTGCTATAAAAGGCGGCAGTATGGCAGCTGTTTTAAATGCATCTGATGAACAATTAAAGGCCGGACTTGCCGAAGGTTCAAAAGTCGGTTATGTTGATGTGGCAAATTACAATTCACCTATGCAAGTTGTTATCACAGGTGATGAAAATGCCGTGAAAGCTGCAAGTGATTATATGTTGGCAAACGGTGTAAGAAGGGTTGTTCCATTGGATGTTTCAGGGGCATTTCATTCCAAATTTATGGAAAATGCAGGTCTTGAATTTGCATCATTTGTTTCTAATATTGAATTAAATGACGCGTCAATTCCCGTTATTACAAATGTTGATGCCGAGCCTACAACAAATAGCGGTGATTTTAGAGAAAAAATGCCAAGACAAATATCTTCATCAGTATATTGGACACAAACTATACAAAAGATGATATCCGAAGGTGTGGAAATATTTATAGAAATCGGGCCGGGCAAAGTACTTGCCGGTCTGAATAAAAAAATTGCTCCTGAAGCTGTTGTTTATAATGTTTATGATAAATTATCTTTAGAAACTACAGTTTCAGCATTGAAAGAATTAATTGTTAATGTATAACAAGATGTAAATTGGGGTTTCCCCGTTAAAATAAGGAGAAAAACTATGACAGAAAGAAAAATTGCATTAGTAACAGGCGGATCACGTGGAATTGGGTTGGCTTGTGCACTTGAGCTTGCTAAAGCGGGTTGTGATATCATTATTAATGATATTTGTGATTTGGAAAAAGCAAAACCGGCATTAGATGAGATTAAAGCCTGCGGTGTGAACGCATATTTCTATAGCTTTGATGTTTCAAATGATGCGGCTGTTCAGGAAAATGTAGACAAAATGATTGCCGAGCACGGTAAGATTGACATTTTGTTAAATAATGCAGGTATTACTAAAGATGGTTTGTTTGTGAGAATGGATATGGAACAGTGGGAAAGAGTTATTAAGATTAACCTCACAAGTGCTTATTGCGTAACTCATGCCGTTATCAAATATATGATGAAGGCTCGCCAAGGTTCAATTATCAATATGTCAAGTATTGTTGGTCGTCATGGTAATGCCGGTCAGGCAAACTATTCAGCGTCAAAAGCAGGTCTTATCGGTTTGACTCAGACTCTTGCAAAAGAATTTGGTTCACGTGGGATCAGAGTAAATGCTGTATGTCCGGGATTTATCCAAACTGCAATGACACATGACTTGGCTAATATTGATGAGTATTTAAAAGCAATTCCTATGAAGAGATTGGGTACTCCTGAAGATATTGCAAAAGTTGTTAAATTCCTTGCTTTGGATACTGACTATGTCACCGGTCAGGCAATTGAAGTTGCAGGCGGTTTGATGCTTTAGTAAAGATTTTTAACAAAACACTTGCACATTTGTAAATTTGTTGCAAAAAAATCTTATGCTTAGTATAATGTTTATGGAATATAGTGATACACTAATAAATGAGGAAGAAGAAATGAGTACATTTGAAAAAGTTAAAAAAGTGGTAGTAGATCAATTGAGCGTTGATGAAGCGTTGGTTACTCCGGAAGCAAGCTTCACAGCTGATTTGGGTGCTGATTCATTAGATACAGTTGAATTAGTTATGGCTTTTGAAGAAGAATTTGGTTGTGAAATCCCGGATGAAGAAGCTGAAAAAATCCAAACAGTTCAAGACGCTGTAAACTATATTGATTCACATTCATAATTTGAATAATATATTTATTCGTTGAAAAAGTTTGCGAGAGTGAGGAAATATTCTCTCATTCTCGCATATTTATTGTAAAGGGATAAGAGATGACAAAAAGAAGAGTAGTAATCACAGGGCTGGGAGCCGTTTCACCGTTTGGTATAGGTGTTGATAGATTATGGAACAGTCTTGTTGACGGTAAAAGCGGTATAAGCACTTCCGAATTGATTGATATAGAAAAGCACGTTGTTAAAATTTCAGGTGAGGTAAAGAATTTTAACCCTGAACAATATTTGGATCCAAAAGAAGCAAAAAAAATGGATAGATTTATCCAGTTTGCGATGATTGCGGCAGATGAGGCCATTAAAGATGCAAAATTGGAAGAAATGAAGGATGTTGATCCATACAGAATTGGTGTTATGGTAAGCTCCGCCGCAGGTGGTTTCAGAACATTTGAAGAAAACCATAAACGTATTTTAGATAAGGGACCAAACAAATGTTCTCCGTTTACTATTCCGATGATGATTGTAAACATGCCCTCAGGCAGAATTTCCATAAAATACGGTTACAAAGGTGTAAACAAAGTTGTGGTTTCAGCATGTGCAACAGGTACCCACACAATCGGCGACGCGTTCAGAACCATCCAATACGGCGACGCTGATATAGTAATTGCAGGCGGTACGGAAGCAACGATTTGTGATGTCGGTATCGGTGCATTTGCA
>CASGCE010000022.1 GCA_949299935.1 uncultured bacterium
ACGCTTGACATAGGAATATGTTTGTTCTACCATAGCACTTGTAGCCGATGAGGTTAGGGGCGTTTAGCTCAGTTGGTAGAGCGTCTCCCTTACAAGGAGAGGGTCAGAAGTTCGAGTCTTCTAACGCCCACCATAAAAGCCGGAATAACAGATGTTATTCCGGCTTTTATTATTGGAAGTTGTAACTTTTTATCCTCTTTCTGTTATAATAAAATCAATGTTTTATACTATTTTTGCAATCTTAGTCCGTATTTTAAGTAATTCGTATTTAAATGTATTCCAAAAGCTTTTGACAGGGCTCGGGCAGAAGTCCTCTGTTGTTAATTTTTATACCTATTTGGGGCTTGGTGTTATTGCGTTACTCATTATGTCACTTAATAGTGTGATATTTTCCCCTGAATTGTTGCTAAATGTCTTTGCTATGGGCGCACTCGGAGCGTTAGGCAATTATTTTATTATAAAGGCGCTTTCTATAGGGGAATTGTCAACACTCGCTCCTATTAATTCTTATAAACCGGTGGTGGCGCTGCTTGCAGGGATGATTTATTTGCAAGAAACACCCTCTTTGAACGCTCTATACGGAATTTTTCTTATTATTGCCGGTACATATTTTATTTTTGGCGGTAAAAAGCGGGAATATAATCTAAAAGCTGTGTTTTATAGGCTTCTTGCACTGATTTTTTCAGGTACGGAAGCTGTTTTTATCAAAAAAATTATTCTTTTAAGCGATATTACAAGTGCATTTATCTATTGGGTGTTTGCAGGATTACTCTTTGCGGCGCTTTTTGTTTTACCGGCTAAATCCTTGAAAATTTCCTCGGTAAAATATCAAGTTTCTCTTGTTATTATGGTTGCGTTGATGCAGTATTCTACTAATTTCGTGTTTGCGAGGATGAATGTATCGTATGCACTGGCTTTATTTCAACTTTCGACACTCTATAGTGTCTTTTTGGGTGCATCTATATTCCATGAGAGGAACTTTAGGCGTAAAATCCTTGCGGCACTTGTGATGGCCGCTGGTGCTGTGTGCATAATTTTGAACTAGACGACACTCATGAGTGACAAAAATAGTTAAATGTTCACTAAATAGTGTCTAAATTCACTATTGCTGTGGAAAATATTGGCTGCTTTGGATGTAGATTTCAAAGCTTTCTTTTTCGTTTTCATTTACCGCAGTGAGGGTATAATCGCCGAGCCGATAGGTTTTAACGGCACGCGGAGTGCTGCCGAGTTTGTATTTTGCTTCAAAGAAGGTCCATTCAGAGTAAAATTCTTCAAGGGTATTGCAGGCAAATTTCATGCGTTTGGCAATTTCTTTAAAGTCCCGCGGTTTATTTTTTTCAATATCTATTCCGCAGTCAAAGTCCGAGAAAGCGAGTGCGATATAGTCACCGGAGTGGCTAATGCTAAATCGTTTTGCCCCTGATTTAAGCTTTGGTTTGTTTCCTTCAAAAGTGACTTCGCGGTTGTCAATTTTATAAAATTCTCTTAAAATCCTATCGACCATAAGATAAGAAAGACAGTGCTGGTTAAGTTTTTTAGGGTTAGAGATTTCCTTTTTTTTGAATTCTAATAAAAGTTTTTGGTGAACGCTGTCGGCGTCAATAATTTCGATTACAAAAATATCCATGATTTAATTTTAGCATAAAAAAATCCCGCCTGTTAGGGCGGGATTTTAATCTGTTATTGTTATTCTTGTGCAACGGCTTCTCTTAGAGCTTTGTCGACCTGAGCATCGCTAAGTCCCTGTTTAAGCAAGTCCATTTTTAATGCATCTTTAACGGCCTTTTCGCTGGTATGGCCGGAAGCGCTTGCTGTGTAGGTTTTATCACCGATTTTTACTGTAATACTGCCGCTATATGTTTCAGTACCCGGAATTTTTCGGATAGTGACGTTAACATTAGGTTTTGTATTACCGGTGCTAGGCGCATCTCCGGATCCGCTTCCACCGTTGATAGGATAAGAATCGATAGCGTTTGCAAAGACTTCTTCGTTGAAAGTAAGATGATAAGTTTTGCCGGATTTTTTGTCGGTGTACTCAATTTCTTTTTCAAAGTGCTGAGTTTTTGGCCCGTCTTTTTTAGTACCGGTTTCCCAAATATCTTTGCCACCAAGGAATTCATCACGGAACCAGTTACGGAAGTTGGCTGAATTAGGTGCCTCATAGGCAGCTTGTAGAGTTTGCCAACCTTGATAGTAAACACGGTTGCCTTTTCTTTGAGGAGCATTAACTTCTACCGGAACGGTAGTAGTTTCTTC
>CASGCE010000023.1 GCA_949299935.1 uncultured bacterium
AAGCATACGAACTTGAACGAGGTGTCAAATTCAATCCAGATGCAATAACAGATTATGCGGAAAAAGAAGCTCGGATGACACTTGTTCTTGCAGTAAGGAACAGAAATAATCAAATAAAAGAACTTTTGCACAATCCGACAGTAACAGTAGACGGAAATAACAAGTATGGAGCACCTTTTGGCGGGGCGGCGGAAATTTGTATAAACAATCTTGAAAGATGTGTTAATGTTGCATTATACAGACTTTACGGCAATGATGAGGATTTGATTAACAGATTTTTAGAAGATACAGGAACAACTTTTAAAGACGGCAGATTAGAATATGACACTTTTGCAGTAAAGAGTTATGCACTTGTAAATATTTCCAATAAACTACAGGAAACATTTAATAGTAATTACAATAAACTTCTTGACGGAAAAACTCTTGAAGAATTCGAACTTGACTGCAAACAGTCATATAATCTCGCTTATGGAGCAGAACATGGCAGCAGGCTTGCACAGGCGTTTGTAGAAAGTCAGATGAAAGGTGTTCAATATATTAAAACAGGTGTGCAGGGTGTTGGAATGCTTTTATTAATCGCAGGTCAACTTATCCCTGTCGGAGGTCAGGCAGCATCAGCTATTGTCTTAAGCGGACTTGGTACTGCAACGTTTGGTGGCAGTGCTGTTCAATTAACCGAAGATTTAAGCAAAGCCGGCGGAATTACTGACGAAGATAAGCAGGCTATAACAAAAGAACTTGTAGTTTCAACAGCTTTATTAACGGCAGGAGCAGGAATTGGCAAAATGTCATCTCTTGCGTACAGTGAACTTGTAATGGCGAATTGCCCGAGATTAATAGCACTTTCTGCCAAAATTGGTGCGGATGCAACAATGAGTTTGCTTGCAGACTGGGTTATTACAGGGCAGGTTGATTTAACCTCAGAAGGTATTTCACAGCTTATTCCGATTGTTACGGGGATATTAAAGACTAAGGGGTCAATGTACACATATGTAAGCCGTAAATTACACGAAATAAGCGATCCTGAAAGTTTAAAATACTGGGATGCAAATCCTGAAAAACTTACCGAACTAGTTCAGATATTATCTAAAAATCATACCCCGATCGGAAAATTATCCCAATTATCTCCTGCACACTGGGATGTAATAATAAATAGTGTAAAACATCCTGCAACAGGTAAAATCCACGAATCAATGATGGTGTATAAAGATGATTCACGTGAAATCAACTGGGCATTGACGGATTTAAAGAAAAATAATATTCAGCCGTCCCCTAAAATTCAAAGTCATATTGACAACATAACTGCATATATCGACCAACAACGCATCAAAGAGCCTATTAAGGTTTATAGAGATGACAGCTTTGGTATTTTAGAGTTAGCAAAATTGCCTGACAACACAAGTTTGGCTGAAGAATTAAAAAATATTATGAATATACAAGATATAAAAATTAGAAATGCAAAACTAAAACAATTACGATTGTCAGATTTTATCATTACACAGGAGCGATTCATGTCGACATCAATGTGTGAAGATGTACACTTCAACAAAAACGACATTCGTTGGGAATTTGATTTGCCTGCCGACACTAAAGGCACTTTTATTGAAAGTTACAATACAAAAACAACACATGGAAATCAGGCTGAATTCTTACTGCAAAGGAATTCGCAAATTATTATCCGTAACATAAGATATATAAATGGTGTTTGGCATATTAAGGCAGATATAAAAAATTAGAAAAATGTGTTATAATACATGCAAAGGAGTTTATATGACAATAAAAATCTTCCGAAAATTATTTAATACAATATCTAACATAGGTCAGAGCAAACCTAAAATCAATCGTACTGCAACAAAATTGGAAACTAAGCCTGATGA
>CASGCE010000024.1 GCA_949299935.1 uncultured bacterium
ATTACGACTGCGACAAATATGGACGCAAGACTATTGAATTCCTAAAATGTATTTTTCAATATATTTTATATATTCCGGAGTAAATAAATCTTTTACTTTCTGTTGCTTTTGTTTAGTTTTCGAAATTTTAAATTGTTTACTTATAGGAGTATTTTTTAAAATATTCAAAAAGGAATAAACCTCTGCTTGTGAAAACGGTATATGATTATCTATATCTTTTGAAAGTTTTTTTATGAATTTTTTAGTAAAATCTAATAGTTCCTGATTAAAAATTTCTTTATTATGCTTTTTCTCAAAGTATGTTTTATCCCATTCGTATTTCTTTTTCCAGTAAAACAAAGTTCTTCTGGAGATATTAAGACTTTGAGAAATAACATCAATTGGTATATTTTCCTCAATATACATAGTTCTCGCTTGTTTATAAAATTTTATTTTTGTCATATTAATTTCCTATCTGCACATAGAATTTTTTACACCATAGTAAGGGTTATGCTTAATTAAGCCTAGCTCAAACGCATATTTTAAAATGCTTCCAAGCAAAGTAACACCATTGCTTACGGTTTTGGGTTTATATCTTTCTTTCATTTTCTGCATAAAATCAACAATCATTTCATACGTGATTTTATTAATTTGAATATCGCCAAAATACGGCAGAATATTGTATTTTAACTGTGATTTGTAACCCTTAAGAGTATCTTTGGTTAACTTTTTATTTGTAATGTAGCTCAATGCAATATCTTGAAATAAGACCTTTTGGTTTATTTTTAATTCTGGTTTTGGGTACAATTCAAACGTCTTTGCTTCTTGTTTCTCTACATATTTATACTGACCTTGTTCAAAGACTATTTTACCCTCGTTCAAAAGCTGTTCAAGTTCTGTTTTACAATCACGTTCTGCTATCATTTCGATTTCATCTATGGTAAATTCTTTTAATCTTTTTGCTAATTTTTCAATATTCATAATATATGTTGAATTACCTCCAAATTAATCTCGGTTAAATTATTATCTTTGGCAAATATTTCCATTTGATTTATAAGCTGAACGATTTGCCTAAACCTGTTATATTTTTTGTGGATATATTCTATCGAATCAGGGGTAAAAGTTACTTCGGATAATCGCCCTATAATTTGCCCAATATCATTTACCCCAAAAGTTTCAAATTTTACAATCTCGCTAAATCTGTCATATAGATGCTTGTAGCGTTCAAGCTTCCTGTGAGCCAAGCCCATTCCGACAAAGACTATCGGGCAATCGGTTTTATCGTGGATATCTCTTAAGGTTTCGACACTTTTGTAATTGTTCATCAGGTAGTCAATTTCATCAACAAAAATAATTTTCGGCTTTTGGCTCAGTTTGCTAATCACAACATTGAAATTATCCGAAGTCAAATATCGAGGGAGTTCGTCCATTTCCCTAACAATTTCTTCGACAAGCCACCTGCTTGTCATAAGGTTTGAAGCTCGAATGTAAATTCCGTCATACTTGCAAGCAAGCCACAAAGCCGTTTGAGATTTCCCAAGCCCAGGTTCGCCATATACAAGCCCCATTTTAGGGATGTTTTTGGGTTTATTTTGCAAATTTTCTACAAGCCCGATAAAATTTCTGACGTTATTTGTTTTCACAAAGATTTTACGCATAAAGCAATTCATACTCCTTTGTCTTTTTAAATTCACTTATCCAATGATTATCAGGGTCATTTTTTATCAAATATTCGTATTTTTCTGAATTGTTTTTAAAGATAGGGAGTGATTTTTCTCCGTTGCTTATTTTTTGAACACCATTTGAACGAGGTTTGAACTCTTTTTGAAAATCGTTGGGATTTTCCGGTGCTTCTTGGTTCGACCTTGCTTCAATTAGTTTTATTTCATCATTCGTAAATAATTTTTTAACTGAATTTATAGTTTTTCGTCTTAGCTTTTGCTGCTTTTGGATTTTCTGTTTGTAATCCTCTAAATCCTCAACCGTTCCTAAAATCTTTGCCATCGGGTGGGTTTCGGTTACTCGCTCTGCTGTGCATAAGTATTCACCTTTCGGAGCAAAAATTTTCACATTAGTTAGATCAAATAGGTTGTATTTTACTAAAACTTTTCCTCTCAGTCCGTATAGTCTTTCGTCAAAATAGTAGCAGTTCAAGAACCTTACACCATTTCGCTGAATTGTTTTGACTTCAGTTGCCAGCATCAAATCGTCAAGCAAGCTTGTATCAATATTTTGTTTATTTCGATTTTCCAAAACTTCTGCGATTGTCATATTTGGTGCATTTGTGCAGGGCTGAGAGTTTTTGAACTTAAGCCACATATCAATCATTTTGATTGTTTCTTCTATTGTGGGGATATAATCATTATGCAGGTTGGAGTGGAATTTTTCGTTTCGTTTCAAGTATGCAGGTTTGTTGATAATTGATGAGCCGACATAACTTGGCATTAGTTTTTCAAATCCTTCTTGAAATTCTTTGAAGAACCTCTCAATAACCTTTGACCTTGC
>CASGCE010000025.1 GCA_949299935.1 uncultured bacterium
AACAAACTCCTATCTGATGAAAAATTATACAACAATGAAAATTTAGTTAACAAGTTTGGTAATATTCTACGTCACACTGGAACGCCCGAACGATTTGAATTGGTAAATAAATTGCTATCTGATGAAAAATTGTATAACAATGAAAGTTTAGTTAAGAGATTTATTGACATCCTATCTGATATCAATACTTTAGAACAGGCACAAATAAAAATTAATTTGCTTGATAAATTTTTATTTGTCGAAAAGTTATATAATAATGAGCATTTGATTGCTATTTTTGGTAATATTCTACGTCACACTGAAACGCCCGAACAATTTGATTTGGTGAATAAATTCTTATTTGACAAAAAGTTACATAACAATGAAGATTTGGTTAAGGTGTTTGGTAGCATTATACATTACACTAAAATGCCGGAACGGCTAGAATTTGTAAATAAATTGCTATTTGACGAAAAATTGTATAACAATGAAAATTTAGTCAAAAGGTTTGATACTATTCTATATAATACTAACACTTCCGAACGAGTTAGATTGGTGGATAAACTGTTATCTGATGAAAAATTATATAACAATGAGAATTTAGTTAACGAGTTTGGTGGCATTCTACGTTACACTAACACTTCTGAACACTTTGACCTGGTGACTAAACTGCTATCTGACGAAAAATTTTATAACAATGAAAGTTTAGTCAAAAGGTTTGGTAATATTCTATATATTACTGACACTTCCGAACGAGTTAGATTGGTGGATAAATTTTTATCTGATGAAAAATTATATAATAATGAAGTTATAATGAAGGATTTGGAGGGTTTAATCCTTATTAAAAGTGCAGATTATTTAATTAACCAGGATATTAACAAGATAAAAGAAGGAGTTGATTTCCAACTAAAAAAAGTCCTGGAGGCTCCTGATAGATATGTTAACGGAGATTATGATTCCAAAGCCGGGATGATGGATGCAGTCAATAGTTTTTTTGATGAGCGTCAAGTGGAATTATTAATAATGTCAGAAGTATATGATAAGGAAGCTTTCAACCATTTGTTAAGAATGCGTTTTGATGATGTTGAAGAATACCTCGATATTGTTAGCGAGTTTGAAAATTCAGATATTGAATTACTCGTCAAGATGAACAATTCCACCAATGTTGACGGGAAACCATTTATGCCAACACAAAAAGTTGAGTTTATCGACTTGTTACAGGCATACAAAGCTAACGAGCTAGATTTTGCACCGATAAAAGAAATGGTGGAATCAGGCAAATTAGATATAGGGCGACTTCAAATAGATTTGTTTAATGAGATAATGAAAAGATCAGGTTTGAGTGAAGAAGAGATCGCATCTATTCCAAAAGAAAAGTTAATTTTATGGGATTCCAAATATACACATTTGTTGTCAAAAGAAATCCAAGCAAGTCGGGACGCTGCTTTCAGTGATATTATACGATATGGCAGTTTAGAACCTGATTTTATGGAATATCTGCATAATACTGAAAATGTTTATGGAAAAACTAATGCCAAAACAATGGCAATGTTTGAAGAATTAAACTTAGACTATAATAAGTGGATAAATTCTTCAAAAGGAAATGAAGTACACTTTGTTATTAGGGACAAAAATCAAGAAAGATTAAGCCAAATAGCGAAACAATTAACAGAAGATATTGAAACATTACGTTCCGGTCCGGTAAGAGGTTTTATTGATAAGCAGTTACCTCATTGCATAAAAGACGGTAAATTTATTGTTCCTACAGAAGTAATGGGAAGTAAAGTCAAATTAAATGAATTTATATCAAACTTGATTAAACAATTAGATACTGTATGGAAAAGAGCAGAAGGTAATTCAACAAATCCGGATCCAAAACGCGCACAAACTGCAAGGAATACATTAACTATTTTGGATCACTTTAATCAGCGTATTGATGATATTTCAAAAATAAGTGAAGATAAAATTATCCAAGACTTTGATTGGAGAATAAAAATGTGGGATAGAAACCCACAAAAAGATATATTTCAAGGTAACTACTCAACTTGTTGTATAGGAATGGGCGGAGGAAATGGTTCAGCAATGCCTCATTTTGTGATGAATACGGCATATAACATGATTGAAGTTGTTGATAACAAAAGCGGGAAAACTATAGGCAATGCCTTGTGTTATTTTGTCAAAGACAAAGAGGGAACTCCGGCATTCATTATTGATAATATTGAAATTAATAATAAGTATAAACCATCAGACAAAGAAGGAATCAAATTAAGGGAGCAAATTGCCGAATATGCATCAAGTGTTGTCAAAGAAGTTACAGGAAAAGACAATATATCAATTTATATTGGTGATTCCTATAATGATGTTCCTTGTTCTAACTTGAAAAAACTTAAAAAGGAAGTAACCTTCATAGGTGACGTTGATTGTGATGACATTTATATGGATTTATATGATGGCTGGGTTGCTAAAGATGAGTTTACTTCAAATGTCACATTACTACAATTAAAATAAACTTACTTACGGCGTAAAATTTTCTAATTAATCTGCAGGATATGTTTAGTTTTAGCGGTTAAAAATAACAAATCACCAGAAGTCATTGAATGCAATAATTTTGGTATGCAAAAAATCTCTAAAAAAAATTACAGATTCACTTTGCAAATTAGTTTAGTAAGATTGTTCTTGCTGGATAAATTTAAAAAGCTAAGCTAATGCTATAATTTTTTCAACTTTAGATGTAAATTTATGTTAATAGTCTGGCAAATTTATTTTTTACCGTTTTTAATATAAAAAATGATAACAATTAAAGGAGGTATTTAGTGCATATATCAGCTGTAAATCTGCTTTCTGTCAAGCAAACGAATTCAAATTATAATGATGTGAAAAATAACAGGAAAAATTTTTATAACACAAATAATTTGTCCAAAGATATAATTTCTTTCGGCGGTGAAAATTTTCTAAGCCGCATCCTAGGTAAATATTTAACACCTAAACATTCAAAACTTTCAGGGGGAATAGATAAAACAAATAACAAACATAATGAAACAACCAAAGTTTCTACTAAGGATAATAATAAAAACAAAATTTACAACGATATGACGGATGCTAAGTTTAATGCTATGTTACCTAGGGTTAAAAAAAGGTTAAGAAAATATGGCATAAGTACAGAATTAAATAAATACAACATTTTAGCTGCTAATAAATTGCTATCTGATGAAAAGCTATATAAAAATGAGAATTTAGTTAACAGGTTTGGAGATATTTTACGTAATGCTGAAACACCCGAACAGGTACAAATAAAAATTAATTTGCTGGATAAGTTCTTATCCGATGAGAAGTTATACAACAATGAGAATTTAGCTGATAATTTTGGTTAT
>CASGCE010000026.1 GCA_949299935.1 uncultured bacterium
ACATGAATCGCTCCTGTGCAATGATAAAATCTGACAATCGTAATTGTTTTAGTTTTGCATTTCTAATTTTTATATCTTGTATATTCATAATATTTTTTAATTCTTCAGCCAAACTTGTGTTGTCAGGCAATTTTGCTAACTCTAAAATACAAAAGCTGTCATCTCTATAAACCTTAATAGGCTCTTTGATGCTTTGTTGGTCTATATATGCAGTTATGTTGTCAATATGACTTTGAATTTTAGGTGACGGCTGAATATTATTTTTCTTTAAATCTGTCAATGCCCAGTTGATTTCACGAGAATCATCTTTATACACCATCATTGATTCGTGAATTTTACCCGTTGCAGGATGTTTTACACTATTTATTATTACATCCCAGTGTGCTGGAGACAATTGGGATAATTTTCCGATCGGTGTATGATTTTTAGATAATATCTGAACAAGTTCGGTAAGTTTTTCAGGATTTGCATCCCAGTATTTTAAACTTTCAGGATCGCTTATTTCGTGTAATTTACGGCTTACATAAGTGTACATTGATCCTCTTGTCTTTAATATCCCCGTAACAATCGGAATAAGCTGTGAAATACCTTCCGAGGTTAAATTAACCTGCCCTGTTATAACCCAGTCTGCAAGCAGGCTCATTGTTGCGTCCGCACCGATTTTTGCGGAAAGTGCTACTAACCTCGGGCAATTTGCCATTACAAGTTCACTGTATGCAAGGGAGGACATTTTGCCTATCCCTGCTCCTGCCGTTAATAAGGCTGTTGAAACTACAAGTTCTTTTGTTATTGCCTGTTTATCTTCTTCCGTAATTCCGCCGGCTTTGGTTAAATCTTCCGTTAATTGGACAGCACTGCCGCCAAACGTAGCAGTCCCAAGCCCGCTTAAGACCATAGCGGATGCTGCCTGACCTCCTACAGGAATAAGTTGACCTGCAATTAATAAAAGCATTCCTACACCCTGCACACCTGTTTTAATATATTGAACACCTTTCATCTGGCTTTCTACAAACGCCTGTGCAAGCCTGCTGCCATGTTCTGCTCCATAAGCGAGATTGTATGTCTGTTTGCAGTCAAGTTCAATTTCTTCAAGAGTTTTTCCGTCTAAAAGTTTATTGTAATTACTGTCTAATGTTTCCTGTAGTTTATTGGAAATATTTACAAGTGCGTAACTCTTTACTGTAAAAGTGTCATATTTTAATCTGCCGTCTTTAAAAGTTGTTCCTGTATCTTCTAAAAATCTGTTAATCAAATCCTCATCATTGCCGTAAAGTCTGTATAACGCAGAATTAACACATCTTTCAAGATTGTTTGTACAGTATTCCGCTGCCCCGCCAAAAGGTTCTCCATATTTGTTATTCCCGTCTACGGTTACTGTCGGATTGTGCAAAAGCTCCTTTATCTGATTATTTCTGTTTCTTACGGCAAGAATAAGTGTCATCCGAGCTTCTTTTTCAGCATAATCCGTTATTGCATCAGGGTTGAATTTGACACCTCGTTCAAGTTCGTACGCTTTTTCAAACTCCATAATTTTATAAGTATCCTGACTTTCAAGTATACCTTTTACAGTTGCGGGATTAGTAAATTTGATAACCTCAAAATCTTTAAATCGGGTCTGAATGTTGTCCTGCAGGGCATTTGTTATTAAATTCTTTTTTATTACGGGAGCTTTTTGAACATACTCGCTGTCCTCCAGAGCTGCAAGAGATGAAATAAACTGATTAAGGTCTGTTGGTCTGAGTTTGCTTAATTCCTGTTTAATAAGTCTGACTTCTTCCGCATTTTCTGCTTCCGGCAGAAGTTTGACTGCAAGATTCAGTTTTGTTTCAAGATACTGTTTTACGGAAAGTGCATCCCCAGTTGCCATTGCAAGCATACTATTGCCAATCTGTTCGACAGCCAAAATCCTTTCAACATTGCTTGAGGCAAATTCTGTATTAAACAATTCTTTTCCGCTGTTAAAGAGTTGGCTTACGGCACCTTCGCTATCTTTTTGAGTTTTTAACAGGGCTTGAGCTTTCTGTAAGTCAGAATTCAAATAATCTACCGCAAGAAGTTCTATATCCTCGCCGGACGGTTCAACCGGATCAATATACACAGGCTTTTTCTCAGGTTTTTCTGGCTTTTTAGCATATCCGAGTCTGCTGATGAGATTATTAAAAACGGTTGAATCGGGCATCTGTTCACACTCTTTAATCCCAGAAACAAGCTTATTAGAGCCGAATGCCGACGGATTAGCAGACTGCACAGCCCAGGAATTACAGCTTTGCAGTTTGCCGAAATCGGGAAGAACAGAGTTTAGAATATCTATTGCCTCCTGCTCGGATATATTCTTATTGTTGGTTTTAAATTCCGCCAACAGTTTTATTTCCTGAATACTCAGGTTTTTGTCCATAGCTCTTTTTAGCTCCTCGATAATTATCCGTATTCTTTAACGGAGCTTCAAAGCCAATTCTTTAAATATTTTCTTTATTATTAATTATTTTTTACAAAGTAATGAGCCACATCACCAGATATCGATATTATCTGCATCATAGAAATTTACATCTAATGTTTTTTCACGTTCTCTCTTAGCAAAGAACGTATCAGCTTTTTCACGTTTATCTTGATATTCTTCTTTAGAACATAGGCTTATATATACTCTTTTTATTTTTAAATTTTTACTTATAGCATCAAAGATATGTTTGTCTTTTTTATCAAGAGAATGTCCATGAATAAATAAAACACCCTTAATTTCATTTAGCTTCGAATAACAATATGAAAGATAATCATTGTTTTCTTTTAGAATTTTGTTTAATTTATTTTTGCTACTTCCTTCCGTTACTATTAAAGGATATTTATTGTTATATATATTCTCTTTTATAATATCCATTAGATATCTTCCATCATTTTGGGGTTTACACATTAAACCATTATCCTTTTTATAAATATGTAATGCACCATGCAAATAAAAAACATTCTGTGTTTCTTTTTGCTTCCAAGCAAGTTCATTGTAGTATGGTCTAAATCCATCATCCATTTTAAAAATTTCCATATTAGAGTATTTTTTCAAAAAATCTTCTCTATTAAGCAAAACCCAGTATAAAAGGCAATCATAATTTAACGTAAAGATTTTATGAAAATTTGAAAGAAAAACTAAAGTTTTAAACATTCTATCTTTTTCAATATCATTTTGTGATAAAGGATGAATCTCTAATATACGATTAATTAATTCTTCTCGTAAATTAATAGCTTCTTGGTATAATCTATCACTTGTAGTTAATCTACGATCATAGGCTTTTAATAGCTGTGCTGAACTTTCTAACTTTTTTATAATCACTTCAAAGTCATAGGTATTAAATGTTTTAAAAATTCTTTTTATATAAAAAGGAATACTAGGAGAATCTAACAGACTTGAATAATTAAATCTCTCTTCATCAAAAGCCCTGCTAAAACCATTTCCAAGCAATATATTTCTTTGATCACTGTTAGTTTCAGAAATAATCTCTTCAAATTCAAGGATTTTTTCCATTATACCTCCTACAACTTGAAAATAAGAATAGCATAAGGTTCTAAAAATTTTATACTATAATTTGATGAAAATTTGTAAAAGATAAAATGACAAAAATTTTGAAAAAATTTAGACTTCAAGTTGCCAAAAATAATCAAACCATCTGTAACAAATAATCAAACCATGTGTTCTTTTACATTTGCTGTGGAATAAAGAGGTGAGAACTCGCCGCAGCTTGTTTTAAACCTGCCCGAGTTCGAGCGGATTGTGAGCGCAGGCTGGAGCAGTTTTGACAAGAGATGAAATCTCGATGGCAAAATGCGGAATTGCCGTTCATCG
>CASGCE010000027.1 GCA_949299935.1 uncultured bacterium
CGACAGTGAAATGATGGGAATTGAGATTTCTGAAATAAAAAAAGTAAAGTTCTTTGATGAAGATATTGAAAAGATGAAGAATATGTCGGAAGAAGAAGAACTCGAATATATATCAAAATTAAAAGATGAACATCGTTATACTTACGAAGAATAAAATATAAGGATAAAATTAATTGCGTATAAAAACAGTAAACGGTTTAGGTGGTCAACCTGTTGTTTTAGACAGAAAAATACTGGGTTTTCATCTAACATATAGAGAATACATGAAAAGTATGCCAGATGGATATCAAGGAAAAGAGGTTAAATATCCTAAAACAAAATTTGGGAATTGGATTACCAATCAAACTAAAAAGATTGTAAAAAAGTTATTTCCAGATTATGTAGTAGAAACCAAAGCTCAATATAATGCCCGTATGAAAGCTAATCACGACAGTGAAATGATGGGAATTGAAACTGCTGAAATAAAAAAAGTAAAATTTTTTGATGAATGTAAAAAGACACATGGTTTGATTATGTTAGGCAATTAAAATTTTATTATATCGAGTAGTATCAAAAATAATTTATTTTAATTACGCTTATTTTCAATAAAATGAACATATATTTGACTGTCTTCTGGTTCCAGAAATTTTGCTTTATCAATATCAATATAACTCTCATATAAAACCAGAAAAAGAATTCCAACTATAGCAGGGTTCTCTTTATAATATTTTTTTATTCCCTCAAACTCTTTTATAATTTTATTCTTTGTGTTTGTGTCCTTTATGTGTTTTGCTTCTATTATTATTTTATTATCGCTTAAACCAAAATCAGCCCTTCTTTCGATACCATTTGATTTTATGACAAATGGTTCTTTTTCCAAATCATGCAACCACGGCTTGCATACTAAAAATATAAAATTTTGAAAATCATATTCATCATTTAATATTAACTTAGAACATATAATATTTTTAGCTTTAGTTGTTTTTAATTGTTTTATATTTTCAATGCTTATTGTTATATTTTCAGCTAATAATTGTAAAAAACGAGGAATATTTTCTCCAAGTTCAATTGTTGGAATATTTTTATTTTTATCGGAAGGTACATATTCTAATACACTTTTTATAAAATTTGCATTTTTAATAATTATCTGACGATTATACTTTATAATATTATCGTTTTTAAAACCACTTTCACTACTCCATAATAATATTGCATCTAATTGTGCTATAATATTTGTAAACGGTTGTCTTAAACTAACCATGCTATTATTACTATAACTGCGTGCATTTTGAAAGGAAGTTGTATCAAATAAATCTACTGATTTGTCACAAATTTCAGGTTCTTCATGCAAAGCAATAGGCTCAGAACAATATAATAGCAAATCAATATCCGAACGTATTGAATTCGTTCTATATGCCCTAGAACCAAATAAATAAATTTCTTTTATTTGCGGAAATCTTTTTATTAATTTTGATATTTCTTTTTTTAAATAAACTGTAACAATATCTTTACGCGCATTCTCCATAGAATTAGTTATTGCCTCTTTTATACGTAAGTAAAAATTTAAATTTTTACAAAAATAGTACTACTTTTTAATTTAAACTTATGCCTTTATCCTGTTAATTATACCTTATTTCTATCCAACTCTTTTAATTTTGTTCTGGTTAATCGTTCAATTATTTTAGAAGGTGTGAAGCTTGCATCAATACATTTTTGAAATGATATTTCTTTCCAATTAATTGAATCTTCTGAATAATTGGTCCATAAGTCTTCCAAAAATGATAGAGCGTCATTCGCAAACATCCTAAAATCATCCACAGATATAAAATAAGCATCTCTAACATGAGGACAAGCCGATAGTTCTAACTCATTTACATCTGAGCATATGATTCCTTTAAAATCCACATATTTATATGCAGGATAATTATATTTTATATGCTCTTCATGTCCATTGATTTGATCAACTTTCTTTTTAGGAATTTTTTGTGTACTTTCTTTTGTATTTGTATAATCTTCAAATACGATACCTTTATTGGCAGACATAACCCAAAACGGATCAGGAGCACCACTGACATCAGAATTATGGGCATCAAATCCTAAAAACTTCCCTAACTCAACCTGTCCTTGCTCAAATAATGAAGCTGTTTTCTGATTTAAATTTTCTAATATTCTTTTTTTTATTTTTTGGAATTTATTATTTTCAATATATCCCATTTCAGAAAACTGCTCCGATATTTTTTCAAGCATTAAATCAACATCCTCAATGGTCTCTTTTGAGTACTGTAACTCATTTTCAACTCTCAAATTCTGCAACCAAGATATACCTTTAACTGTTTTGCTAGCCTTTTTGTATAATTCATTTGCTTTTTCCGCATTTTTAACTAATGTAGCTGCATTTCCAGCCAAGTACAACCACCAACATTTATATCCTCTTAGTTCATCAGATGTCAGTTGCGAGCATATATTTAATGCATTTGATAAAGCAGTTTCATAGTCTTTATTCCAAATGCAGTTCATATACTGAATTTCTAGCCCTACTATTTTGGTTAAAATTTCAATATCTTTAACAGGTTCTCTTGTACAAGAATTTCTCATATTAATAATATCTTCATTAGCACATCCCCAATCTTCATTTTGAGATAAAAATATATCAATATTTTCAGAAATATTTTCAGTATCAACATTTTCAATTGAAGATTGTTCTATACCAAATTCAATCTCTGCCTGTAGCTCTACAGGAAAAATTTTTCTTTTTTCTGGATTCATAAAATATTTATTTATTTTATTTCCGATAACACAAACTAATGCCCAATCAGTTGAACTTCTAGTACATCGACCAACTGCTTGTATAATTCTTGTTTTAATACGTTCATGAAATAATGAAGGCGATTTCATCCTAGAAATTAAAAATTTTTCTTGTAAATTCGTCGCTTCAGGTAGTTCATATAAAATCAGATACCTACATTCATCCCCTGATAAATCAATACCATCATATCTATTCGCCAAAATAGATACAGCCTTATCTTTTTGGACAAAGCTTTTTTTTGATTTTTCAATTTCTTGAGCATCAAAAAATTCATATTTGCGAACTTCACCATTTAAATTAATCAATTCTTTTATTTTCTTGATATCTTTATCTTTAGGGCATAGAATTAAAGCTCTAGGAACTTTCTCAATCCAACTAATTGCTTTATTAATAGCAGTTTCTTCATCCCATACTCTCATTGGAAACACAAAAAATCTACGTCCAATCCCTTGTTTTTCAAAATTTACAGGAGCAGGAATCCTTTTAATTTTCTCTCTTCCAAAAATACGTTCAAGTTCTCCACCATCACCTAATGTCGCAGACATATAGACTCTTTGCTTTGCATTTCTAAATGGCTCAAATGATTCAGTTGGTGGAATTATTGGTCGTAATAAAAATTTATTCGCAGTAAAATACAAGTGACAAGCATGCAGATTATTTTGTATCATATCCCATCTAAATTTATTAGAACCATTATTACAATAATTTATTAAAATTTGGCTTAATTCCTTTCTTATTTTTAAAAACAATGGAGTTGGTAATTTGTTTACAAATTGTAAATCTATATTTTCATTTTCATAGTTATTAAATCTTAACTGATCATTTTCTTCTATAAATGGATAGATTAAACCTTTTATATAATTAAATAATTGAGTATCACTGGATCTTGATATTTCAATACTCCAACAACCGGACACATAATTTTCTGCAGCATGTGCATCATCAAAAATTAACACTGAACTATCATTAAAAAATGGATTTGAATTAAAAAGTGAGCTATATGTTGTGATACCAATTGCTTCGGAATTTTCATAACGAGAAATTTCAGTAGAACAATAGTCTGATTTTTTACCAACAAATTTAATAGCTTTTATTCCATATTTTTCTTGAGCTTGTTCTGCAACCTGATTTACCAGTTGAACAGTTGGACAGAGAAATAAACATTTTTCTCTGTACTTTCTTCTTCGCCATTCTGCTATTAGCAATCCAACTAAAGTTTTACCACTACCTGTTGGTAGTTCAAGAGCAATATCTGGATATGTTTCATTTCTTAAATATTCTCTCAACATATCTGCTTGTTGTGATAACAAACCTTCTACAGTTCTGTTTCTTAAATCTGCAAATAATGCTTCAGGAGATTCAACTGATATATTATTTGCAATATTTTTTTTAAATACCATTTTATAATCCTTATATTTTTACATCTATTTTTATGAACTATTATAAAAAGCATTGCACTATATGTTTTAGACATTTTTTCTAAAAGTTTTACTTTTTCTTTTAATTATTATATAGACAATTTTAGTTGGATTTTTACTATTAAAGTCTATTGATACAAATATTTTTCATACTATTAAACTATTAACAAGCTTCTAGACAATAGTTTCATGCCATTATCTAATACAAGACTGTTTTCGTCAAGTATTAAAAAAATTTTAGATATTATTAGAATATACTAATTTATTAAACTTTTGAATAAAATAATAATTTTAAATTCTTTTACAAATAAGACAGGAACTCACTTAAACATATATTTTTTTATTTTTTTTGTTTGGCTTGAGTTTTAAGCATTAAATAATCATAAAAATAATCAGTATCCGTACATTTTCTTTTAGGTTTTGTTAATGCTTCTTTTAGCCAATTAAGCCCTTTTTCTCTTTCTCGCATGATAATCCGTTTTGCAGTTGTAAAATTAACATCATCAGTATATTGAATATTAAAAATTTTATCGATTGATTTGATAATTCTATGCGATAAAGCCATGTCATCAAAAATTTTATATCGTGCTCCTCCTCTGCTCTTATTAAGAATTGCGACAAACTTTTTCTCATAAATAGTGGAAAAACAAGCACCATGAAAGCTGTCTGTTATAATAAAATCAGCATTTTTTATCAGGTAAACAAAATCTTCAAGATAATAATTTTTGTGTTTGCTTGGTTTATGTCTATAATCATATTTGAAATTCAAGTACGGATTATTAATTATTATTAATTTTTTATTTAAAATTTTTGCGTATTCATTAATACACTTAATTTTTTCTTTTGTAGAATCGAGAATATAAGCAAGAATATAATTAGCTTCATCTAAATCAGATTCCTCGGCTAATTTATCGAATATCTTTCTATCAGCTATTAAAGTTGGATCATATATTTGTACAGCATTGTCTATTCCAAAATTATTTTTCAAAATATCAACACCACTTTGTTCCCTTACAGAAATTGAATCAAAACGTTTAAAAAGATATTTTAATGCTTTTTGTTTATTTTCATTAATTGCGGGTTCATCAAAAGCAAAAGATGTTGAAAAAGCTACTTTCCTCTTGTCGGAAAGGGCAAAATCGAGAAAGAAGAAATCTTTTGCTTTTGATGTATCCCACCAAAGAGTATCTGAACCTGTTATAAATGTATCGACAAAAGAATTAAGTTCGGTGTTATCGTCTATATATTCGTACAACTTAGTAATATCATAATGTTTATTTGCAAAAATAAAATTTTTATGTGCAGGACTTGGTTCATTGGAGCGTTTACCAACCCATCTTTTATTAATCATTAAAACAGAATAGCCCATACTTGTGATAATTTCATAAGCAGCATAAGCAACTAGTGCAGAACCATAATTCAATCCGTTGAATTGAGATAATAATCCTACATCGTAGTGAACATTTGAAACTGCATCAAGTAATTTGGATGTACTTAATCCTTTTTTATAATTGTTAAAGAAAATTTCTCTTTTTGCAGTGCGTTTTGAAGGGAGTTCAAGTTCTACATGTTTAGGCTTTCTGATATTTATTTTTTTATATATTTTGAATTCTTTAGAGATTAAATTCATATATTTTTCTGCTTTTTTATTATTACAAAGAACAATACTTAAACCTTTTCCATCACATAGTTTTTTATCATATTTCCAATATTTCCAAAAATCACCGCATGTAAAATCGCCAGTACGAGGTGTTTTTCTGTATTTACATTCTAAGCAAGGCTCATTTAATAAAATATTTTTTAAGAAAGCATAATTGAATTCCTTCATTTCCTGCCTTTTATGATTTATTTCTATATAGGTAGTGTCACATTTAGCATCACTATCATATTTCCACCCGTTATCTTTAGCTCTAAAATTTACTCCTGTAATCTCTGATTTGTTGAAGTTTTGGGATAAATATTCTTGCCATATTTTAGGAGAAGGAACTCCATGGCATAACACATCAACAGTCAAAAGATTATCATAGTCTTTATTTAAATATTTCAAAAGTCCTGCATTTTGGCAAGGTGTACCCGAGAATAAAACGATATTATTATTGTTCAATAGATCCCTTATTTTTTTATATACATCTCCAGTTTTTGCCTGGACATATTTTGAAAAGCGAAGTTTATCTAAATCGTCTATGTTATCAATAATAATATGTTGGGCTTCCCAGTCTTTGTTCCAAGCTACACCTACCACATAGCCATTTTTATTTAATATATATTTTGCAAGTGTCGGGAAAAATCCACCAGATGAACTTTTTAATCTTTCTTCATCAGATGCTGATATTGCAAAAGCTTTAGGCCTTTTTAAATTTTTTAATTCAAAATCTATTTGAGGACATACTCTTGAACATTTACCGCAATTATTGCAAAGTTCCTCATCAATTTGAGGAACATAAAATCCCCTATCACTATAGACCATTTTTATAGCGTTTCTTGGACAAATGTTTTCGCAGGCTCCACAACCGGTACAATTTTTTGAATCTATCATAGTATTTTCTCCAATAAATATTAATGCTTCTAAACATATATTTTTTGCATTTGTCTTTATATAAGACATTAACAGAATTTCTTTTCAGCTTTCAGTTTATTAAAATGTTCTATATCACGATATTTAAATACCTTTGCAGGATTTCCTCCAGCTACTGCACAGGGAGGAATGTAACCATGAACGACAGAACCACCTTGTATAATTGCACCCTCTCCAATTTTAGTCCCTGGTAGTATCATTACATGAGATCCTATCCAAACGAAATCACCAATCTCAATATCTTTATAAATGCAAGTTTTATCATATGGAATAGCGTCCCCTTCATAATTATGATTTTGGGTTATAATTAAACACTCAATACCGGAATGAAAATAATCTCCTATTGTAACCTTTCCTCCACCCATTATCTTCATGCCATTGAAGTTTACATAATTACCCAGATATACATTTGGACCAATACTTGACTTACCACCAACATATAAATTTTTTCCAATAGCTTTCGCTTTTTTTAAAACAGAAAAACCATAAAATAATGTAATTATTTTACCTCTTACTTTTTTGCGAGTATTTCTATTCAAAATAAAAAATGTAAAAAGTTTTGTAATAAAGGTTACCATATTTTACTCCAATGAATTATTTATATTTATATCTAAAGGTAAATGATTATTTGCCTTATTTTGCAATTTTTTATAATTTTCATAAATACGTTTTTTTAAGTTTGAGGAACTTATACCTTGTCCATATGGGAAATATACAACCTGGACGCCCAAATCCTTTAAATAATCATATTTACCGTTCCAATCATCTCCAACAACAAAAATATCAAAGTTCAGTTTTGTAACCTTATCAGTATGGTCTAAAGAACGTTGAGGAATAACAATATCTGGTCCCTTAATAGCTTTCATTAAAGCAATTCTTTGTTCAAAAGGTATAATTGGAGTTGATTTATAACTTGCTACAAGTTCATCTGTATTAACACCAACTATTAAGATATCTCCCAAAGCCCGTGCGTATTCAATCATTTTTAAATGATTAATATGGAGCATATCAAAAGTCCCAGATGTGTATACTACAGTTTTGTTGCCTATCATATATTCAACTCCTTATATTCAACTTCTTTTATAGCTAGTTGCATCTTTTCTAATAAGTTATCAATATCATCAAGAGAAGTATTACCTATGTGAGAAACTCTCAATAATTTTGTTGCAAGCTCTCCTCCACAAGGATTAACATAAATTTGGTATTTGTTTTTTAAAATTTGTATAATTTCATAAGCATTAATATTATCAAAAATTACGGGAGTAAGCATATTTGAAATTGGATATTCAGGAATTTTTAGTCCTATTTTTTTTGCTTTTTCCCTAAAATATTCAGCTTTTCTTTTTATATTAGCCAATCTACTATATAAGCCACCTTCATTTTCAATTATATTTAACATATCTTGAATTTCATACATAACTAAAACTGGAGGGGTATAAGGAGTTTGTCCTCTTGAAATATTTAGCAAATAATCTTTATAATCAAAATATTTTGATGCAGGAAGTGAATTACTTTGAATTTTTTCAATCATTCTTTTACTGAATGAAACTAAAGACATACCTGGTGAACAACATAGTCCTTTTTGGGAACTTATTATTGAAAGGTCAATTCCATATTTTTCCATATCATATTCATCAGCCAAAAAAGAACTAATTGCATCAACAATAAAATACATATTATTTCTCTTTGCAAAATCGGAAAGCAATTTTTTATTGTAAAGTTGTCCTGAAGTAGTTTCATGAATATTAACAAAAAGGATTGAATATCCTTTATTTTCATAAGGTTTCAAATGTTCTTCTGTTAAAGTTTCATTCCATTTTATATCAACAGATTCATAAGATTTATTATGGTATTCTAATAATTCACAGAATCTTTTTCCAAAACCACCACCATTAATAACTAGACATTTATCTTGATCAGCAACACAGTTTTCAATAGTAGCTTCCATTGATGCTGTACCAGAGGCTGCTAAATAAATTAAAGAATTTTCTACATGATTTCCTAATAATAAAGAAAGTTTTTTTAGAACTTTTTTCACCATATCACCATATTCAGTAGTTCTAAAATGTATAAATCCATTTTTTCTTATAGTAGCAGTACTTGGATACATTTGTACTGGTCCACATGTAAATAATTTAGCCATTTTACCTCCTACGTTAATTCTCTTTTTAAATATTTTACAATTTTCTCAGCACTTGATTCTTTGTAATCCAGAACTTCTGATATTAAATCCATTCTTTTTTTTGCTTTGTAATCATTCTGTTTGCTTATAATTTCATTTAATACTTGTTCCAATTCAGAATTATTATTTACTTTGTAATATTCAGATGTTATTTTTTCTCCAAGAGAATTTAATTTACAAGAATTCCGATTTACAAGCATTATTAATGGATTTTTGGATGGTAAATATTCTGTTAAAAAAGATATACAATCAGTAATCATTAAGTCAGATGATTTAAAAATATCAAAGTAATCACCTTGTTCGT
Organism: uncultured bacterium; assembly: GCA_949299935.1. GTDB lineage: Bacteria > Cyanobacteriota > Vampirovibrionia > Gastranaerophilales > Gastranaerophilaceae > SIG32. The sequence continues at coordinate 9,265 of CASGCE010000027.1, forward strand.
ATATTCTCCCAATTTTAGCCCATTCATTATAATAACTATTTATTTCTTCTTCATTCATTATCTTGTTACGAAGCAGAGCATACTTTAATCTTGGATGTGGTTTAAATATCCAACTTGTTTCAGTGTGCTTTTTTGCATATTCAAGTATAAATTTTCCATTTTCTTTAAATGTTGCAAACTCTAAACTACCAGATTCAAAAGAATGATGAGGTGCATAGATTATTTTAAACTTATCTTTATCTTTCCAAATAGAAGATATAATTTCCGACTTATTTAAATATGCGTCCAATTTAGGATATCCTACAGTAAAACAATTTTTTGAATTTTCTTTAGCATAGGATTCATATCTTATAGTATTAATATCGTTTTCTACAAAATATTTCCATAATAGTTTATGAAAATTTTGCTTGTAATTATCTTTGTCATTTGTAATTTCAAAACTATAAGAGCAATAACAAGTTAATGCAAATTTAGAAACATATAGTGGGCTATAAACTTTGGGCATTTCCCAAGGTTGTTCGTAAAAAACTATATCAGGCTTAAATTTTTTAAAATTTATGTATTTGTGGTTTTGATAAACGTATTTAACATTCATACCTCTAGTTTTAAAAAAATCATAATTTTCATCGACGATATTTCTTGTTTTATCACGACCTTTATGAACTCTTGATAATACTCCAACACAAATAATAACTTCAAATTTTTCATCATTGACCATTAAGTCATATAAGGATTGATATCCCCATTTAGAATTTTCCGAAACATAAAACAAAATTCGTATTTTATTAATTTTGTTTTCTTTTATTCTTCGAATAACTTTTTTATAATTATTTGTACATATTATATATTTAAACCAGTTTTTTAGCATTGTTCATTTTCCTCATTTAAAATTTCTATTAATTGAGGATATGCAGAATTTAGTCGCATACAGGCTTCATAACCAGATATTCCAGATTGATTATCTTTATTAATTTTACATAATCCACAGTCTTGTGTACCATCAATACAATATAAATCTGCTTCAAAACCTTTAACAATACCAATCTTTTTATGATTTAAAACAGACATTGCCCAAAAATAAAAATCATCTTGAGTTGGGATTAATGTTTTAATTTTATTTATATTAAAAATATCTTGATGTAATGAATGCGGAGGGAATAAGCACCCAGAACCTCCTAATAGCATATTTTTATAACTAGGGTTAAAATAATTTGTATAAAAATGTTTTCTATTTGATATAGGGGTAAATTTTTCTTTAGTAATTCCTAATCTCGTTGCTCGACGAACATAAATATTATTAGGATTGTTGATATATGCATTATAGAGACTTTCTAACCAATCTTCTTCATAATACAAATCATCATCAGCTGTAACAATAATATCTTCAGGATATTTCTTTAATGATGGTATTAACTTTTTATAGGACTTTAAATCTTCACACCATTCTATACTTAATCCTAAGTCTTTTAGCTTTAATAATTTTTTTGGTAATTCTCGTTCTCTTTTAGGAAATTGTTCTTCAGCAAGCCATAAAACAAGTTTGTCCGGTTTTAATCTTTGTCTCAATAACGTGTTTATAGTCAAATGTACAGTATCTATTCTTTTAGGAAATGTAGTTAATGATACTATTAATTGAGGGGATCTCTTTTCTTTTGTTAAACCATAATCAAAGGCTTCTTTATATTTAAACTTACATTTATGTTTTATTTGTAACCTTAACCCACAAAGATTAATAATATAATGAGAATCTAAATCTTTTAATAAAACTAACTTCTTTTTATTTCTGCATTTATCTTTTTGTTGTTTTATTAATAGTCTCATTTTTTTTGTTAAAACTAAGCTATTTCTGTCAAAAAAATTAGTGATTTCTACATATGCATTATCTTGACTTTTTTGGCTTATTTTATCTTTTCGATAGTAATAATTAATATTTGGGACTGCAACAACTCTATTTGCGTCTTTTAAAACTAATGGAAGCCATATAGCATCTTCATAATCTATGCCAATAGTAAATTTTTTGTCAATTATAAGTTCTTTTTTGTATAATTTATTCCATATGTTATATTTTTCAATAATATTCGCAATTTTTACCTTATGCTCTAACGTTTCCCCTATAACTTCTTTTTTATATGTAATACTAGATTTTTCATAGTATCTATATACTGTTTTGGCATTTGCAACACATACATCAGCATGATTTTTAATTGCAGCTTCATACAATCTTTCGAAATAATCCAAACTTACCCAATCTTTACTATTAACAAAACTAATATATTCCCCACTTGCAATTTCAAGCCCTTTATTTCTAACCGCACTTCTACCAGTATATTCTTGCCTCAAAAATCTTATTCTTGAATCATATTTAGAAAATTCTGTGATAATTGAGTGAGATAAATCCCTTGAACCATCATCAATAACAATTATTTCTATTTCTTTTAGAGATTGATTAATGATTGATTGTAAACAATCATATATATAATTTTCAGAATTATATACTGGTATTATTACTGAAACTTTATAATTATGAAAATTATAATTTTTTTTATTAAGTTCTAATTCAGATATTAAATTTTCAATATAATTTGTATAATCACCCATAAACTTCCTATCAATTTTAATTTTACAGCATCTTTTGTATAACTTGATAAACTTCTTCCACACTTGGGGATAACGTACATTTGTATTTTCCCGTTTTAAGTTTACACTTTCGTTTATGACAAGGCTTACAAGTTTGACTTGCTACTGAAATATATTTTTCATTACTACCTAAAGGTGCGTAAAGTTCAGTAGGTGTACAACAAAAAATAGAAACAATTCTCGGAACATTTGTAGCTCTTGCTAAATGTGTACTTCCACTATCTAAAGAAATAACTAGCGCAGCTCTTCTAAAAAGTTCAGCTAATTCTAATAAATTAGTTTTCCCTGCCAAATTTAAGCCCTTACCACAACTTATATATTCAATTAGGTCTATGTCATTTTTCGTACCTGTATATATTAAAGAATATTGCGTTTCTATTTTTGCAATTAAATTTTTCCAATTATCTCTGTCCCAATGTTTACCTATCCATGTTGTTGCAGGACAAATTACAACGATAGGTTTTGAATCATCTAGCTGATTTAAGATAATATCAATCTTTTTTTGTAATTCTTTTGACGGGATAGGTAGTGTATATTTTAAATTTGTTTCATCTATGTTTAAATAATCCGCATATTTAAGATACTTTTTTACAACGTTTTTTTCTTCTTCAATATAATTATTATTAATAATTTCATTTGCACATAAAAAAGAAAATTCTCTAGCCTTTGAAGATATTATTCTTCTTTTAGCTCCGGAAAATAAAAGAAATATTCCACTCTTAAATAACAATCCTTGCGTATCGATTGCAATATCAAACCTTTTAGAACGAATGTATTGTATTAATTTTATATGATTTAAAATTATTTTAAAAATATCATGTTTTTTCCATTTTTTTAATGGAACAAAAATACATTCATCAACACATGAATTATTTTGAATTACTTGAACACCTTTATCCCCAACGAGCCAACTAACTTCGTATCCATTATCTTTTAAACGATTTGCAAGTGGTATATTGAAAATTACATCACCTAAAGAAGATGTGCGTATTAATAGAATCTTTTTCTTTGCTTGTTTTTCCATGTTACTTTTACGAAATTTAACCTTTATTTTAATGATTTGTTAAACACCCTTTCAACAAAATTAGTATTTTGTTGAAGTAGGTTTAAGTGACCGTAAAAAACACCCTAAAATATAGATTTTTTTTCTAATTTTCTTGTATTTTTATGTTGAATAATCGCAAGTTTTAAATGAAGAAAATAGCTGTATTCTTTGAATAATCAAGACTTTGCGATTTAGTCAACTGAATACTAAATATGTTGATTTTTTTTATTTCCTCTAATGGGCAAAAACTTTTAAAAACAGTTTTTTTATTGATGTTAAATTATTTTAATATTAATATTTAAAAATTTTTATTTGTGATAATATGTCAAAATAGTTATAGATGCTAGTTATTCAACAAAATACTAAATATGTTGAAGTAGGAAAATGTTGAATTGCTTTATAATATTGGGTTATAGGATAAAGTTATTATAGCTTTCGTCAATCATGTCTTGGTCAATACCTATATACCTTAGTGTGACCTGTGGAGAGTAGTGGTTAAAAATTTTTTGCAATACCGCTACATCTTTGAATTTTTTGTAATGATGATACCCAAATGTTTTTCTCAAAGTATGAGTACCAATTTTATAATCTATACCAACAGTACGACAAGCATCTCTAATAATTCGGTAAGATTGTGTGCGCTCTAGTCTATTTTTGAATACTGAAAGGAATAATGGTTCATCACTATCACGTCCTTTAGTAAATTCTTCAAACATTGGCTTTAATTTAGAATTAATTGGAAATCGCTTATACTTTCCTGTTTTCTTTTCGACTATACTAATATAATTTTTCCCTCTTACATCACCTACATTAAGGCTTAATATATCAGAAATTCTTAATCCACAATTTGTCCCTACAGTAAACAATAATAAGTCTCGCATATTTTGTTTTCTTAATACATTTTCAATTTTTTTTAAATCATTTTTATTTCTGATCGGTTCAACTACATTCATTCTTCCAAATCCTTTCTAAAAAATAACTATTTCAAATTAAAAAATTCTTTATATAAATAATAACTTCAATAATTTCTTCATTATTAAGTTGTAAATAAGGTCTTGCAGGTATAGTTACAGATTGATTTTTACCAGCTTGCCCTCCAAGTTGATGAATTGCGGCATAATCAAGATTTGAACCAATAACAGCTGAATCATTGTCATAATATGTACTTATTGATGATGCCAGTTGACCTGAAACTTGTAAAATTTGTCCGGGGTAATGTCCTGTCTTCGTTCTCTGTTTTTTCGTTGATTCGGCTAAATCTGTCCATTTATCAGGTCTGCCCTCGTTTTTAAAGTTTTCTTCAGTTGAATATGCGAAAATTCCTGCGATATTTTTCATTAACGGCCGCAGGTTTTCGCTTTTTTGAGCCAAATCAAGGAGTCTTGATTCAACTTCTTTATTGTCGATTTTAATTTCTATCGGGTCAGACATTTTTAGATAATTCCCGGATAGGGTAATTCGCAATCAGCAGTTCTTTATATACCTTGTTTGCCCTGCTAGCACCCTCACGATTGTTAATTCCGTTTTGTCTTTCAACTTCAACCATCTCAAAGCCTTTGTATAATTCTCTAACTTTTGGAGAATCATCATACGAGAGCAGAAAACGTCCTTTGATGTTACCTAAAACATCTCTTAAACGTTCGTGGTCAAAGTCTGCGGTAGATGTTACTTCATAACCGCAACCTGAAGTATACGGCGGATCGCAATAGAAGAAAGCACCTTCAAAATCGTATTGTTTAATTAATTTTTCAAAGTCACGATTCTCAACCATAACTTTATCAAGGCGTTTGTGGATTGCATCGATTTTTTCTAAAACATTACGTTGGGATTTTGATGCACCGCCTGAAGATTTTTTCACTGTTCCAAAAGTATCTCCACGACCTCCGAATGAACGGGTGATTAAAAACAGAAACTGGGCGGCTTTTTGGATATCGGTAATAAAAGTTCCGTTCAAAAATTGGAAAAACATCTCACGTGAGCCTAAAAGGTACTGCAATTCTTCTTTTAAGGCATTCGGGTGGTATTTTACAATCCTGAAAAGGTTAACCAATCTTCCGTCAAGGTCGTTGTATATCTCTAAATCTGCCCAGCGGTCTTTATAAAACAAAACCCAGCCGGCACCACCGAATGGTTCAATGTATGATTGAATATCTGTCGGAATTAACGGTGCAATTGTTTTTCTGAGTAATCTTTTACCTCCAACCCAGTTTAATAAACTTTTTTTATCAACTGTCATTCAAAACTCCTTTAATTGTTATTTAATTGGTGTTCAAATATCGTTTAAACCTGAAGCTGTCTTGGATTATTCGGGTTGTCGCCGGAGTAACGTCCGGCTCCACCTTACGGGCTTGCTCGCTTATGCTCGACATCGCCCTACCGAAAATCCGCCGGATTATGACTCCACCCGACATCAGGTGCAATTTTTTTACCTGTAAGAGGGTCTGTATAAACAGTAACGGGCTTATACTCACCCGATTTTTTAGAGACTAATCTCATCTCTTGAGACAAAGTACCTGTGGAATTACCCGGCTTGGCATCTTTCTTTTTGAGGTTATAGTTTGAAAGAGCGTTAACCCTGCAACGGCATCTCCAACCATTTGGTGGGTAAAAACTTGCCCAGAACGGATCATCATAGCGATAAATCAAGCCATGGAGTTGTGCGTGTTCAGGTCTGGTTCTGTTATCAAGGACAGCAACGTATTCCCAATAGGGTCTATTGTCCACATTATCCATCTGAGTTTTATAGCGGCCTGTCATATATGAAGTCTGCATATTAACCGCATAGATGGTTTTTAATCTATACATTGAGCCAAGCTGAACTTTTTCTGCGTTGCCTTGAGTATCAACAACAATCTGTTCTCCCCACCAACCTTTCTTTTGCAGGGTTGGTTTGAGTTCTTTTTGAAACTCTTTGAATGTTTTTCCCTCTGATAGGGCTTTATCCAAAGCCGAGCGGATATCTTTTAAAATATCCTCACGCATTACTTTAGCTACAGTAAAAGTCTTTTTATGAGCATCTTCCCATAATTCGTACCAATCCCAAGTAAAAGTTTGACCTTTCCGCCTGAAATATTTTATTGCTGCTGCCGGAGCAAGTTTAAATAAGCCTTTAAGTTCGATAGCCATTAATACTTCACTCCTATAAAATTAAGAACCTTGCCGCATCCAAGTTGGTTTATGCAATAGTCATATTGTTTTGGATGAGATTCTTTCATTAATTCAAAGCGATTCGGGGATTTTTCACTTTGAACTCCAAACATACAGAACATACAACCTGTGCGTTTGGCTTTGGTTGTGTAATATTTGCCGGATTTATCCTGTTTAATTTCTCCGTAAACAGAACAATACGGGACATCAAACTCAACCAAATATTTTAAAATATCCTGTTCTGTCCAAAATCCTAGTGGGGTAGATGTGGGACGTTTAACATCAAAAGAATTACAGCCTTTTCTAAGATACTCGCTTTTTCTTAGATTACTCTCTGCCGCCATTGTTGCGATAATCGGATGCAAGCCCGTTTCTTTTTCGAACTTTTTGGCGGGTTTCTTTTTCATAACATTGCAACACTGAGCAGATATTTTAATGTCACTGTCACGTAAAAAATTCCATTTTGCTAGACAATAACGAGAACCGTATTTTTTGACATAATCGCTGTTTGGATCAAATTTCTTAGCTGTATAACCGTTTGGATTTCTGCGGTTATCTTCAATAAATTTCGCAACTTCTTTACTTATTACAGGATATCCGTATTCCTCAATTACTTTGTGGAATGGAAGGTCAGGTCTTAATATTATTGTATTATCAAAAGATTTTACAAAATTATGGACTTCGGGATATTCCAATCCTGTGTCTATAAAAACAGCAGGGATATCAGGATAAAGACTCCGACCCAGATGCAAAAGAACGGTAGAATCTTTTCCACCAGAGAATGAGACATATACTTTACCATCAAAGTGTTCGTAAAATTGTTTAATTCTATTCTTCGATAGTTCAATCTTTAAATGTAATGGTAAGCTCTGCCGCTGTTTAAGAAAATTCCTTTTCAATGCGGCTTCTTCAGGTGTAATTTTAGACATAATCTTCCTATTTGTTTTGAGAAATTCGTATTTCTGCTAATTTTGTGTACTCAGGATTAAGTTCTATACCAATCCATTTACGGTTTAATCTGTTTGCAGCAACGGCAGTCGTGCCGCTACCAATAAATGGATCTAAAACAATGCCATTTTCAGGACATCCGGCTTTGATTGGTATTTCTAAAAGTGCCGGAGGAAAAACTGCAAAGTGTGCTCCATGATATGCGTGAGTTGCAATACTCCAAACTGTTCGTGTATTTCTCCCGGATATTTCACCACTGAGCATTCGTTTTTGCAGACGTTCAAAGTTTGTTTTATTTAAACCTTGATAATTCGCACCTTTATTAATTCCGCATCCGCTTTTACAGCGTTCATAAGTTGACTGTTTAATAGGTTCTAATTGTCTTTCAAAATAATATTTTTTATTTTTTGAAAAGAAAAATAGATATTCAAAATCAACGGTGAATCTGTCTTTTGCACTTTGTGGTGCTGCATTTGGTTTTTGCCAAATGATTACATTGCGGACAGTCCAACCTCTGTTTGACATTTCAATAGCAAAACGGAACGGCAACAAACTCAATTTTTTGTTTAAATAAGTATCACCAATATTTACCCAACAGGTGCCGTCATCTTTTAAAACACGTTTTACTTCATCAAAAATGTCACAAAGATGATTAATGTAGGCATTAAAATAAGGTTCTGTGCCGAGTTCTCCGAGCCAACCATCCTGCCACTTAACAGGTTCTGTTTTGTAATCACGCAATCCCCAGTATGGCGGAGACGTAATACACATATTTATGGAGGCATCGGGAAATGTTTTTAAGATTTCCAGTGCGTGTCCTGTATGGATTTTATTCAAGTCCATCCGACCTCCCTTGCAGTTCACACAGGAAAAGTGCTTTTTGAAGTGATTGTTCAAACTTCTTTGAATGCAGATTTTTATCCGTTAAAAGCTCGTAAGCCTCATCAAAATCATCGCAATCCTCAAGTAATGAAATTAAGGGTGAAATCATCTGTTGAGCCTGTTCATTTAATTTTTTCGTTGAAATAAACTCAAGCAGATTTTCTATTTGTTCTTGTCCGGGAACAGACGGTTCGCTTTCTTTAAATTCTTTAAACTGCGGACTTGTTGCAGTCGGCAACTCCTCTTGAATTTCAAAATCCTCATCTTCAAGACCGTAGGCTTTAATAAAATAATCTTTTGTGAATTTAACGCCAGTATCGGAGAGAATTTTATCCCTCTGAGCAAGTGTCAAATCTACATCTTCAGGGGCATATAATTGAAATATAGGGACTTCTTCGTTTGAAAAGTTAATTTCATAAATCCAACGGATAAGTTGATTTATAACACTTTCAACAAGTTTTTTATCTGAATCAATAATGTCCTGACGAACAGCCATGTGCGTATTTGCAGCCGCATAACTTCCTGTTGAGCCTATTTCTGTTGTAAGAGTTTGTCCTAAGATTGCTTTTGAAATTTCAGAATTCATCTTATCAATGAGTTTTTCATAAATCTCGGCAGATGAGGATTTGTTTGCCTCTTGGATTTCAACAGACGAATCATCAGGAATAACAGCAATGGCATCCTGTACCATATCCTCAAGCATATCGGCAAGAGTGGTTGTTTCTTCTCTTGACGCTCCTCGTGGGTGTTTGCCTATCAAATGAGGCATTCCGTATTTTTCAGTAAATACTACCCAGAATTTGAGTCCACCCTTTTTAAATGTTACAGACCAAAAGACACGAGATAATGTTCTCTCGCCATAAGGGTTGTTATAAGATGGATTATTTTGAGCAAGCAGAAACTTTTTATCCGGGACAATTTCGCCGTAGTAATTTTCTTTAGTTCTGAATTTTAGATTATTGTCATCATCAAAACAAAACCATTCCGGCGGTTTTGCAATAATTTTTTCGGGCAGAACATGTCCTGATTTTGTTTTCTTCCAAATAATCTCTAATGGCTGATAACCAAACTGTGTCGCATCAAGAATATCACTTATTAATTTATGAATATCCAGTTTTTTGAGTAATTCTTCAATCGCTTCAGCGTTTTTATCTTTATCCAAACCTCGATTGATTTCCCAATCAAGAGATAAAACACCTGCTTTTCTTGATTGAGTGCAGGCAAACACATGGGGGTCACAAAGTAATTCCTTATAAATCCTAATATCTTTTCCTTGTTTTCTGAGAATGTTATCAGGATCGGGAAGAATGTTTGCCAGAGAATAAAAGTTTAATGCACGTTTACGGGTTGCGATTTCATCTGACAAAGAATGCTTGGAGCTTGATTTTTTCAGAATACTTTCTTCCATAATATTTACCCCTAAGCCCCAGTATTCTTCTTGAATGTGGCAAGCATATCGACCATTCCGACTTTATAGATGTTTTCAAGAACATCTATTTCAAAGATTTCTACTCCGTCAACGATTAACTTGGCATATGTTACAGACATAGTTGTTTCATATTCGGCATTTTCTTGAGGTTTTATGTTACCAAGCGGGAATTCTTTAAATGTTCCGATTAAAAAAGCAGTTGCAGGAACTTCCTTAATTCTTCCTGTGCCGTTATAGGTTTCAAGGTTGGCACGAACCTGTATCATCGTTGCTAAAAACGGATTAGAACATATTGCCATAACCGATGGGTAAAGAGCGTTCCACTTGATTTTGCATTCAAGTTTGTCAATTCCTGCGAAAAATTCGGCAGAACCGACCATACCAAGAGCCTTATGCTCTGCCATTTTGTGTTTAATCTGAGGAAGCTGAACTTCTTCAGCACGACCGAGCAGGTTGATGCCGTTCATATAAACATTGGCGTTGGTTAATTTGTTTATTTCAATTTTAGACATATAAACTCCCTAAGATTTTTTAAAAAGACCGCAATCCCTAATCTCCACGTCTGAATAGTGCATAATAACGTATTCCTTGCTTATGGCTTGGATTAAGGGACATTTGTAGATGTTTTTGCAGTTAAAACAGATATCCGCACTGTCTGTGTGGACTTCCAAAACTCCTCTGTCATTGACGATTGCATACATTTATGAACCGCCCAGTGATTTCAACAGTTCGATATCAATAAACGATTCAAACGTAATTCTTTCTGCCGGAGTCGGAGGCATAAATTCGATATCAAAGGTTAAATGTCCGTTTGCGATTTCTGTTGCAGGGTTCTTGTCCTGATTAAATGTACATTTACCGTCAATCAATGCACCACGACCGATTAAAGTTCTGATAAACTGGTTTACAGTTTCGCAAATAGAATCAATCAAACCGTTATCTATCGGGTAGTCCATAAACTGGAGCATTGAATATTCAACAGACTCATGAAGAATATCTGCGGTTCTTCTGACGTTTATAAAATTAGTCGGCGTTGTTGATGATGGATAAGCAGCAGACCTATTGCCCCATGTTCTGAAACCTGAACCGTAAGAATTGAATACAGTTACAACACCGCATTCATTCAAAGCGTTAACTTCAGATGTCGGGTCATTAATCATAGATGTTAGTTGCCGTTCAACTCCAACAATTCCTTGAATTTCGGTATTTGAAGGCGACCAGTGATAACCTTTCTCAACGTCTTTTGCGGCTATTACTCCGGCTAACCTTTGAGAATAAGGCTGCAATTTTATAGAATCAGAAGTCGCATCATAAACCTTTAAATGCGGATAACAGAGGATTATACGTTCAGATGATGTATTAAAATTGATTGTACCTTCTGCCCCACGACCTGTAATAACATCCTGAACAGAAGCACCAACAGGTGCATCAACAATACCCATTGCACGAATTTTGTTGCAAATGGTGTTCATTTCAGTAACAACTGCCGTTTCCTCACAAAATACAGGTGCAATAATTGTTTTAGGGTAATAGCCAAATAAAGAATAACAATCTTCAAATGCTTTCATTCCTGTGCGTTTACCTGTTATTGCATCAACACTTCCGTTTATTTCGCCGACAGTAACATCTGAAACATCTTCGTGTTTTTCAGGGTCATAGACATTTATGACAATAGCAATCCCGGCACCCTGGTCGAAAATCGCTTGCAGGGCTTGAGGTATAGTAAAACCGGCTTTATGATTGCCGAAATACCTTACAGCCTCAATTTCGTTCATAATCAATGTCGGGGTATTGATTGTTTTGTATTCATCTTGTACATCTTCAATCGGTGCAGTTCCAACAATTCCGACAACAGCAGTTTTTACAGTCGTAATTGTTCTTGCACCTTTGGTTATTTCAATGGTCTCAACGCCATGTAAAAATGATGCAGGCATATATAAACTCCTTGGGGATAAATTAGTGGGGGTAAATTTAAATTTCTAAATCTTGTATATTCGTTGTTGTTAGTGTGAAATTAATTCCGTATTGCCATATACCGGCTTTTTCAGAGATAAAGAAATCTTTAGATGGACTTAATTTTGAACAGCCGTCAGGTGCAAAACCTGTAAGGACAGCTTTAATTTTGTCAATGTATTCGTATGCTCCCTCATTTTTTCTAAGGTTTCGGGTTACAACAGTAATTGAAAATTCTTTTTTGTTTTCTTGAGAAACAAATCCGAGTGCATCAGTTGAGGTGTAATTACTTCCCTGATAATGTACAAGCAAAGCTCCAATTGGATGGAGTAAGATAAATTCGACAGGTTTATCGGGGAAACCTTGAACAAGAACTTCGGGGAATGCTGTTTTTAATTTTTCTATTATTGCATTTTCAATATCTCTAATATTCACTTAATCTGTGCTTCCCGAATAATCTGTCAATAATATCTTTGTTGGTTTTGTATTCTTCAGCATTAAATCCGGCTGTTTCAAAAGAATCGTTTTCACTTTGCAGGGATATAACACCTTTTTGGATATCTTTCAGAGTTGAGATTGCGTTTTTGTAGTTGTTTTCAATAACTTCCGGCATTTCATCTCTCATTCTGCGTGTGTAGAGCCTGTGAATACTTAAATCGATAGCAAGGATACGAAGTAAAGGAAAATGGGTATTGAGAGGCAAAGAGTATCGACCTCTCAAGTACCCATCGATGAGCGTAGAAGAATAAAGGATTGCCTCTTGGGCAACGACACGATCGACAGCTTCTTGCCCATCATCAGAAGTGAGCTGGATAAGAGTAGGGGTAGAGGTTTGTGTTTCGATATCTTCGATCGTGCAATAATCCATATTAACAGCCTTTCAAAATCCTTATTTCCTGACCTGCTGTTCCGGCATCAAGAGCGTAGCCGTTTGTAACGGCAGAGTCTGCAACTTTAACAGCTTTCCCGTCTGCATCAGATGCAATGGCATCTCCGACAGCGATTGTTCCGGCAGCTTCAATAAGCAGAATTCCTAAAACCGCAACAGGAACATACTGTCCTTTTTCGATTGCAACATCTGAAACACCGAGAGCCTTAGCACCTGCGGCACAATAATTGCCGTCAAATCCTATAAATCTGTGCTGCTCTAAATCAGCAGAAGCAAGAACAGAATCAATTAAAAGAGGTTTGTAGGTTTTATTTGTTGTCATCAGAACCTCCTTTTTCATATTCTTTTGATTCTTCTTCAACAGTTACGGTTTCAGACTCAGTTTCGGTTTTTGTTTCTGCTTTTGTCTGATTTTTAGCAGTGGTTTTGTTTTCAGACTTCTTGTTCCCTGTTGATGCAGTTTTATTAGAAGTCTGAGTTTGTGCTTTAGATTTTGCCGGAGCTGACTGATTTGGCAGAAGTTCCACAAAATCTTCAAGACGTTTTGCTTGATTTTCATCAAGTTCAATAGTTGAACTTTCTTTATACACTGTGCCATTGTGCATAATTGAGGTATGCTTAACCTTGTACTTCAGTAGTGTCATTCGTACCTCCATTATCTTTTTTAGGGTCATAATTCGGGTCATTTACTCCGGATATCAAGTATCCGGCTTCCGCACCGACTAAAAACGGTGTGTAAATGTCGGTAGCCCTGATATACTTAACTTTGTTGCCCTCTTTTTGATATTCATCAACTTGCAGGGCGTCTTTTTTGCGGACAGTGTAACCGTAAGACGGATCGTATTCAGTTCTTGAACTACCAAGGTTTGGAACGTAAGCAAGGACAATATTATCCTGCCAAATTCTGACAAAATTCCCGTCTTTGTCGACAAAGATTGATTTTCCGATGAAAATGTTTTCAATCTCGAAAATTTCTTTTAATAAATTAATTGTTACTAATTTATTGAGATTGTCGGAAATCAAACCTTTAAGCTGAGGGTGTTTTTTGAGGGTTTTCCAAGCGGCTTGCCCTATAACCATAGTGTTCGGGTCTTGAGCAATTTTAGAGGAAACCGCATCTTTTGCATCATCGATTACACCCTGAGGGTCAGAAGTTTGGTCTGTAAAACAAGATGTGCCGGACAATAAAATTTTGTTGCCATCAGGATATTTATTAGCATCTTGAGCCAAATCCGCACACTGTTTTTCAAGTTTTAACTTCAAACCTTCCGTTACAACGTTTGTTGCATGAAGCTGTAACTTAACTTTTTCTGCTTCCTGTTCTTCTCTATAATCTATAGGATAAGACAGGTCGTGTTCAGTGAGGGTAGTTGTATGTTTTTTGAAACCTTGCGGTGATATGACGTTTGAATTCGCTCTTATTGCACGTTCGGTATCGTAAAGATTGAACGCTTCTTTGTTGAATTCAAATATGTCGATTTTTTCTTTCTCAGAAGTGATTTCAGGGAACAGATGCTGTGCAACAAAGGCATTATTACTGTAACCACGAGCGACTTCTGAGAGATACGCATTTATGCGTAATTCTTCCAATCTTCCCATTTAAACTCCTTTTATATCAATGTTTCGGGGTATTACTTATTTAATTTGAGCAGTGCATCTTTAAATGAGATGTTTTCTTTTGCCGCAAGAGCCTTAGCCTCTTTGAATACCTCAACGCTTTCCTCATCTGCGTTTGCAAATTTTTCAACATCTTCATTTGTTTGGTCGGTTTGCTTTTCTTTAGTGGCAAACTCACCGTATTTTATTTGATTCGGCAGGGACTCAATAAAAGATTTGAAGTCGAGAACGACTGTTGAATCCTCGCCGAATTTTTTGACATTATCTAACTCCTGAAGAACAGATAAGACAATATTTTTGTTTGTAGGAACTAATGTTCCCTTTTCAATTTGTTTGTCGATGAATTCTTCAAATTCTTTTTTCTTCAAAGAAGTTTTAATGTCTAATAATTCTTTTTCAATTTCTTCTTTACCCTGTGCCTTTTCTTTAAAAGTTGCGACTTCATCGGATAAAGCAGAAATTTTTTCTTTTAAAGATTTGATTGTTTCAAGTTTTTTGTTTGACTCCTTGAATGTTGCAAGTTGATTTTCAAGGTCTGTAACCTGATTTTTCAAATCTTCAATTTCCTGTTGTGAAAATTGTTCCGGCTCATCTTCAGCATTGAATTCAAAAGTATCAGCTTCTGATTCCATAAATTTGATAGGTTCTAAACCTTTAACCTGCGGAATTGCAGCACCCAAGAAAGAAACGGCTTTAAGGTATGCACCTTTACCCTCAAGATTTCTGTATAATTCAACAGAAACTTTTTTGTACTTGCCGTCATTAACAGCCTGTTCAAATTCTTCCGGCACTTCTTTAAAACTCACTTTGAGTTTATCTCCGTCAGCTTTTACGGTATCAACCCATCCGTAAGCGGGGCCTGATTGCTGATGGTCGATTGTAATAGGGGCTTCACAGAATTGCGGGTCATAATTTTTAGCAATCTGTGCGATTTCTTTTTTTGTAAACTTTCCCTGCGGGTAAGTTCCGGCTTTAAATACTTCAAAAAATTTCATTTTTTACCTTCTTTGTAAATCTCGTATTAAATATTTTTGCACCTCGAAAGGTGTCCTTTTAAAAATCTGTATATTCGGAGTATAAACGATGTGGCTCAACGGTTTCAAAGGCATTTAGACAGCGATTTTTACATGCACAAGTTCAATAAAAAGTTCAATGCAATTATTGCCTTGAAATCGTTGATGGATAAAGTTTAGACTGCAATATATATGAATTAAAAAAGGACACCAGTCCTTTTCTTTCGTTTCATCCTGTTAATAAATAGAGGAGTATTATGAATTTTATTACTCAAATTTCCCCGTTAATAGAAAACATTGGTTTTCCTGCACTGGTGTTTGCCATCTGGTATATTTACCACCAATCACAGGTAAAAGCATTTGAAACAATTATTCAGGACAACTTCGAAATTCTGAAAGATTTGTTGGAAACGAATCAATACCACGCAGCACTTCTTTCAAGAATTGAAAGTAAAATCGACAACAACCTCTGGTGTCCGATTCTGAAAAAGGAGGTTTCATGAATCCTGAAAGATTGCAATTAAAAGGAATGCTTGCAGAAAGCAAAAAAAACTTCCGTACTTTAGATACGGAAGCTTCAGGACTTGTTATTTTAATTCGGGCTCTTTTAAATCCATACGAAGATATTAAAAACCTTGATATGGATAAAGTTTCTATTTCAGTAAAAAGGCTCAAAGAAATAACAGAAGAAATGCAAACTCTCAATGTAAAAATAAAGAAATTGGAGTCTGAATTTGAACAGTAAAAAACAAAGTTTATTATCCGAAGCAGAACGGCTTTTTATATATGAGTATTTACCTGCCGCTGTTATAGCACGCCAACTAAATCTGAACAGAAAAACAGTAAATACCTGGAGAGCCCAGTATGAATGGGATAAGAAGCGTGCGGCTTTTTTAAAATCTAAAATGTCATTTCATGAAGAATTATACGAATTTGCCAGAAAAATTATGCATGAAATTTCAGAAGAAATGGATGCCGGAGAAAAAGTAGATCCGGCAAGAATGAATACTTTGTGCAGATTTATCCCGTTATTCACAACCTCTAAAAAGTATGAGGACACTATAAAGAAAAAAGAGAAAGAAAGCCCCAAAGGCTTAACACCTGAACTTATTTCTCAAATTGAAGAAGAAATCCTCGGAATAAAACAACCAAATGCCGAACAAGAATAAAACCCCGTTTTTTCTGCCATATCAGTTAAGATGGCTGAACGATAACTCAAAAGTAAAAATATGGGAGAAGTCCCGAAGGGTAGGTGCGACCTACGTTCAAAGCTATGAAGACGTAAGAGATTGCGTCAAACGCACAGTTCCTGCTGTTTGGTTTTCATCAGCAGATGAGTCCGCCGCTCGTGAGTACATTGATTATTGCAAAATATGGGCGAATTTATTTAATGTTGCCGCAAAAGACCTTGGCGAACAGGTCTTGGATAAAGAAAAAGATGTCAAAGCATACGTTATTGCTTTTTCAAACGGCACAAAAATTCACGCATTATCTTCAAATCCTAAAGGTTTCAGGAGTAAAGGCGGAAAAGTTGTACTTGATGAATTTGCATTCCACAACAACCCTGCTGAACTCTGGAAAGCAGCACGACCTTGTATCACTTGGGGATATCCGCTAAGGATTCTCTCTACACACAATGGTCAAAGCTGTTTGTACTACAAATTTTTAGATCAGGTAGAAAAAGGCAAACTAAACTGGTCGCATCACAAAACTCCGATTCAGCTTGCAGTAGATGAGGGCTTGATTGATAAAATCTACGGCAGAGCAACAACACAGACGGAACGTGAAGAATGGTTAAATGAAGAACGCAAAAACTGTTTTGATGAATACACCTGGTTACAGGAATATTGCTGTGTTGCGATTGACGAAGCGTGTGCATTTCTTCCTTATGAATTAATTTCAGCCTGTGAGATGCCGGATGTTTTAAAATCGCTTGATGAGATAAAACATGACCTGTATGTCGGGATTGATATAGGCAGACGAAAAGATTTAACCGTTATCTGGTGTTTGGAACGGTTTGAAAATTCAAAATTCACAAGAAAAGTTAAAGTCTTAGAAAAAACACCGTTTCATATCCAGTACGAAATAATCTCAGAAATTCTAAGACATCCGAAACTCCGCAGATGCTGTATAGATTCAACAGGTATCGGAATGCAGTTAGCGGAAACAGCTCAAAGAGATTTCGGTAAATACAGAGTTGAAGCTGTAATGTTCACGAATAAATCAAAAGAGGAGATGGCGTTTAATTTAAGAACCAATTTTGAAGATAAATCAGTCTTTATTCCGCCTGACCATGATATTCGTGAAGATTTACACTCAATCAGAAGAGTTGCCACAAAAGCAGGAAATATCCGCTTTGATGCAGATACAGCAGAAGTCAACGGACACGCTGACAGGTTCTGGGCATTAGCTCTCGCTCTAATCGCCTGCTATGTCCCGTATTCCCCTGTAGAAATCGAAACAAGAAGAAGATATGAAACATTAAAAATGACTGAAAATTTCTAGGAACGATTTTAAGCCGTTTAAATTTACTCAGACGATAATTTATACCACCCCCGACAGAAAAATTTAATACAGACGTTTTTGAACACTTTTTGAACGGGGTCAGAAAATAATTTGAATACCAAAAATTTAGGAGACAAAATTTATGCCAAAAGAATTAACATTACCATCCGGGAAAATTGCAATTATTGAAAAGGGCAAAGGCAAAGATTTATTGCAGGCTCAAATTAAAGCAAAGACTTCGGATGAAATCCCCTACGCACTTATAGCCGAACTTGTTGAAATTGACGGACAAAAACTCGTTTATGAGGATATCCTTGAACTCGATTTGGAAGATGTTATTGCACTACAAGGTGAAATTTCGGGAAAGTTTCAGACAGTTCAGGCAAAAGAAATACAGACGAAAGAAGAAAAAACGGAGATAGTGACTCCGCTGACATCTGCACTTACCTCCCCGACAGCCAAAGCATAATCCATTTATGTAAAATAACTGGATGGCAATATTCTGAAATTTGCGAAATGCCAATCCCAACACTTGCCTACTGGTGCAACCAAGCCATTAAATACACAAATAACCATAATGAAAGCCTGAACGAATGCTTGACACAATGCTGAAAGTATCATTAACGCTCGTTGCCTTTGATAAAATGTCAAAGGTTATTCGTGATGCTGTCAACAAATCCAATGATGAGTTTGATAAACTTCAGCGAGAAATAAAAGATACATCTGAAATGCTTGACAGATTAGGTCAGAATATGACCAAAATCGGAGCAGGTCTTACGGCAGTAGGCGGCGGTCTTGCATATAAATTAGGGATTACGGAGGCAATTCCCGAAGCATTCCAGATGGAACACCGTTTAAGAGAGCTTGGAAATGTCGGACAATTATCCGCAAAACAATTAGAGGATATGGATAAACGGCTTGCATCAATATCCCGTTATACAAACCAGATGAGACCTGAAATTGCAGAAGGTTTGAATGTTCTTGTTGCATCCGGAATTGATCCGACTAAAGCCCTTGATTATATGAATGTAATCGGAAGAACCGCAACAGGAGAACAAGCTGTAATTGAAGATATTTCACGAACAGCGTTTTCAGTTACTGATAACCTCAAAGTTCCTATTTCTGAACTCGGAAAATCTATGGACATCCTTGCAATGTCAGGGAAAGAGGGCAGATTTGAATTAAAAGATATGGCAGCGGCATTTCCGAGTTTAACGGCAGGTGCGGCTATGCTTGGGATGAAAGGTACTCCGGCTGTTGCATCTTTAGGTGCAGCACTGCAAGTTGCAATGAAAGGTGCCGGCGAGGCATCTGAGGCAGCAAACAACTTAGAAAACTTTATTCAAAAAGTTACTTCTCCACTTGCAGTAAAGAACTTTGAGGAGGTTTTCGGAGTCAATCTCAAACAGGTTCTTTTAGATGCTGCCGCTCAAGGGCGGGATCCCATCTTAGAAGTTATTGAAATGATGAATGAACTCTCCGGCGGAGATGTGTTCAAGGTTTCGGAAGTCTTTCAGGATAAACAGGTTTTAAATTTCATAAAACCTATGATGCAGAACCTTGATGAATACAAAAGGATAAAAACATCTGCATTAAGTGCCGAGGGCGTTGTTGATTCCGACTTTGAACACATGATGGAAACAACAAACGAGCAGTTCAAACTCTTAAAAATTAATATGAAAGAGCTTGTATTTCCGCATCTGCACGAACCTATACAAAAAATTAATGAATTACTAACTAAAATAAACAACAATCCATTACTTCAAAAAGGCTTGTTTGGTGCAATTATAGGCACAATCGGCTTAGGAATTCTTCTTACAACTCTTGGCACTGCAACAATAATTATCGGCAAATTTGTCGGAATGTATGGCAAATTCTTGGGTTACGCTCGTGATTTAAGTCCTGTTCTTGCAAGAAATGCAGTTCTTTTATTGCAAAATGCAGGTTTAACAAGTTCTGCTCATAGTCTTGATACTGTGTTTAATGTTCTTAAATCAGGAAATAAACTCGGGTTGAATTTACCAAAACATTTTTCTTTAGGAGTAGGTGCAGATATACGAAGAATCGACAATAATTTAAGAGACGTGTTCAAAGCTATGCCGGGCAATATTTCTAAATCATCCATTGCTCTCAAAGATTGGACTGTTACTTCGATAAAAGCAATGCCAACTAATTTTATAAACGGCTTAAAGGCGTTCAAAACAGGTTTTTTAAGTATTCCAAACCTGATAAAAAATGCGATTATTGCATTCAGAGCATTTTCTGTTACTTTGCTTACATCTCCTCTCGGTTGGATTGCTCTTGCTATCGGTGTTGTTGCCCTTGTTATTTACAAATACTGGAAACCAATTAGCGGTTTCTTTAAAGGTATGTGGCAAGGTCTCCAAGAGGGTTTACAACCGTTGATGCCGCTATTCCAAAGAATGGGGAAAGCACTCTCGCCTATTCTTGCCCCTATAAAAGCCATTGTTGATTGGTTCAAAAAACTAATCAAACCTGTTGAAGATACAGGCGGAGCAGCCGAAAAAATGGGCGTTCGCTTCGGTAAAGCTATTGCCAATATTATTGTAAAAATAGTCGAGCTAATAACCAAAGTTTTTGAATTTGGCAGAAAAATAGGTGATATGCTAGCAAACGGAATATTATCCAAACTTGGGAAAACAAAGGAAGCAATCGGTAAACACGCACAAATTATACGAGACCACCTGCCTCATTCTCCTGCCAAAACTGGGCCGCTTAAAGATTTGCACAAAGTAAAAATTGTTGAAACTATTGCATCAACATTAAAACCTCTGCCGTTAATGAATGCAATGAATAAGACCTTGGGAGTATTTTCAGGAGGGTTCAAAGCCAACGTGCGAGGTCGCTCATCTGCACCGGCATCCATTGTTGTAACCTATAACCCCACAATCACAATTTCAGGAACTGAGTCAAAAGAAGAATTTTTGAAAATGCTCAAAAAACACAAAGATGAAGTTGTGAACATTATTAAAAGGGAGTTTGAACGGAAGGAACGTGTTGCGTATTAAGGAGTTTTGAAATTGTTTGCTCAACTTGGAGACATAAAATTTGAACTAATAACTTATTTCAACGGTTTAAATGAAACCGTATCCTACAATTACGCTCAACACGAACGTATTGAAAACAAACCCATTCTGCAATTTTTAGGAAAGAATTTGCAGGAAGAAAATATAAAGTTAAACTTCCACCGCAATTTCTGTGTGCCGGAAGATGAGATAAAAAACTTGAAAGATGTCGCAGATGCGGCAACCCCTTTGAAATTTATCAAAGGAAACGGTGAATATGTCGGAGTTTTCGTCATTGATGAAATCGGACAAACCACAGAACAAGCCTCGCCGGAGGGTGATTTAATGTCGGTTCAGGTTGATATCCGATTAAGAGAATACACCGGAAAAATTCCTGAAGACAAACAGGAACAGAAAGGATTTAAAAAGAAATGACGGAGGAGTTCTATTCCTATATCACTCGTGACGGAGACCGTTGGGATATGATTTCACAAAAATATTACAGCACCCCTAATTTGTATGAAGAGATTATAAAAGCAAACCCGGAAATCCCGATTGAACCTGTCTTGGATGCAGGAATAAAACTCAAAATTCCTGTCCTTGAAGAATCCGAAACAATACAATTTGAACTACCACCTTGGAAGAAATAATATGTTAGTACCAATATTTGAATTATTCTACGAACAGAAAAATATTACTAAAGATGTTTCTCCGTATGTTACTTCTATTGAGTACACTGACGTTGAACATGGAGAGTCTGACGAACTTCAGATAACCTTTGAGGATTCTGAAAAACTCTGGCAAGGCTCTTGGATTCCGACAAAAGGCGATTCTTTGCGTGCATATATAGGTTACGAGGCGGAAAAACTTTTGAATTGCGGAGTTTTTGAAATTGACGAACTTGAATACGACACTCCGCCGGATGTTATAACTGTAAAAGGACTTGCAACCGGGATTAAAAAGCCTTTAAGACAAAAGAATTCTCAAGGTTATGAGAACAGAACACTAAAACAAATAGCAAAAGAGATTGCAGATAAGCATGGATACACGCTTGTCGGCGAGATTGAAGATGTAAGAGTTGACAGAATTACACAAAATCAAGAAAGAGATTTGACATTTCTCACAAAACTAGCAGAACAGTATGGTTACATCTTTAAAATAGCTGAAAATAATCTTGTTTTCTATGATGTACAAAAACTCAAAGGTGCAAAATCCACTCAAATATTCTATAAATCCGATTTGCTGCATATAAATCTTAGAGAAAAAACTTCTCAAAAATATAAAGCAGTTCAAGTTACTTATTTCAGCCCGAAAAAGAAAAAGGCAGTTAAAGCAACAGCAAGAAATGAAAATGTCAAAAAAGGTGATACTTTAAAAATTACCGTTCGTTGTTCAGATAGAAAGCAAGCTATTGCGAAAGCAAAAGCAGCATTAAACACTGCTGATGATAAAATAGAAGGCTCTCTTGAATTTACAGGAAATCCGTATTTGATAGCAGGTTCAAATATTGAACTAAAGGGAGTCGGACATTTTTCAGGTAAATATCACATTAAGCAAGCCCGGCATGTGATAGACAGGGCAAGCGGTTACAAGACTTATTGTGAGGTCGTATCATGCTAAGATTTGGAATTGTATCACAAATTGATCCCATAAACGTTCAGGCACGTGTAAGTTTTGAAGATGACGAGTCAACATCATACTGGCTTCCTGTTCTTCAAACAAAAACATTGAAAGATAAATTTTATGCAATGCCGGATATCGGAGAGCAGGTTGCTTGCCTTATGGATGAAAACTCTGAAGACGGAGTAATCTTAGGTGCAATTTATTCAACTGAAGATGTTCCGGCTGTAACTTCCGAAAAACAGATTTCACTCAATTTAGAAAACAATTCGCTGATTAATATTGATAAAGAAACCAACTCTTTGAATATAACCTTTGAAAACATTAATTTAAACGGCAATATTAATCACACTGGAAAGCTGATTAATACAGACGGTATTAAATCAAATTCCGATATTACGGACAAAACCTC
>CASGCE010000028.1 GCA_949299935.1 uncultured bacterium
ACAATAATTAACAAAACATACCATAATGCAATTGCCAAAATCCAAAATGAACAAGGACTTTTACCGGAAAAATTCAATGATATTGCGAAAAGTTTAATCAATCGGTATAACTTAAAAATCGAAAAAAATGAGATAATAAATGTGCTTGTAAATAATACAAACATTTTGTCAAAAGAACCGGAAAAGCTGTTTGAGGTTATAGAAAAAACAGCAGCTCTTTTAAAAATAAGTCCTGAAGAGCTGGTTCCGGCAACACTGAGACAACCTGCAATGTTTTGTTTAAAACCTGAAACAATTTTGAATAATGTTAATAAAATCTCCGAATTACTTCATACAAGCCCTGAAAATTTTGTATCGGCAGCGCTAAAACAATCGCAGTTATTTTATCAAAAACCAGAAACAATTTTGAGTAATATAAATAAAAGTTCTGAATTACTTGGGATAAAATCTGAAGACTTTATAAACGCTGCCCTAAAACAGTCGCAGTTATTTTATCAAAAACCTGAAACTATATTGGACAATGTAAATAAAACCTCTGAATTACTCGGAATAAAACTTAAAAACTTTACAAAAGCTGCATTAAAACGACCCACATTATTTTGTCTAAAACCTGAAACTATTTTGGATAATTTTAATAGGACTTGCGAACAGCTTCACATAAACCCAAAAAATTTTGTATTAGAAGCACTGGGACAACCTCAACTGTTTTATCAAAAACCGGAAACTATATTAGGGAATGTGAATAAGACTTGCGAACTACTTAATATTACTCCTGAAAATTTTATACCGGCTGCCCTAAAACAGTCGCAGTTATTTTATCAAAAACCTGAAACGATGTTAGGTAATGTGAGTAAAACCTCAAAATTACTCGGAATAAAATCTGAAGACTTTACAAGCGCTGCCCTAAAACAACCCACATTGTTTTGTTTAAAACCCGAAACAATATTAGGTAATGTGAGTAAAACCTCAAAATTATTCGGAATAAAATCTGAAGACTTTACAAGCGCTGCTCTAAGACAGCCCGTGTTGTTTTGTTTAAAACCCGAAACTATTTTCAAAAAGGTTAAAATAATTCAATATTACAAAAAAATCCAAAATAAAAATTATAATAAAATTGTAACCTCTGTGCAATCTGATGCAAAATTATATGAAACAATTTTGAACTATTTAGTCAAAAAATCAGACGGTTTGAAAACCGCTATAGCTAAGAAGGATTTTGTGAGATATTTAAATAACAGTAACAGAATATATAATTTTGAAATTCCAAATCACGAAATTGCGAAAGACTTCATAGCGTTTGTGAAAGAATTTTCCGATAAAAATTTTGGGAAACAAATCTTTATCTTTAAAATTATGTAGTAGTAAATGAAAAATTATAAAAAATTTACATAATTGAGCTTATTTTTAATAAAAAATAAATGATTTATGGCAAAATAAATTATTCAGAATCTTTATAGATTCTATGAAAATATCAACGTACGTAATTGATAAATCTATAAACTTCACCTCAATCAATTTAGCAGAGCAAGAAAAAGAAAAATCTGACGAGCTGATTTTCAAAATACGTGAAGAAAAAGATAAAGACAAATTAAAATCAGAATTGCTTGATGTGTTCGATAAACACATTAAAAAAGAAGCGGAAATAAAATCAAAAGGTACATATTACCTTGAAGATGTGCTTCAAAAAATGTATCTGAACTTTTTTGAAGCACTTGAAAATGTAAAAGATATAACAACTGAAAAGCTTGTCGAAATTCTAAATAAAACAAAACCTGAAACTATTACTGAAATTGATTCAAGCAAAGATAAAATGGAAATACCCGCTCTCATTAATTATGCTAAAATTACTCCGGATTACAAGGAGTATAAAACCAAAGGTCCCATTAAATTAATTCCAAAAACATACAATAATAACTCTAACGTAGATTCGGGGAAAAATGTTCGAATTTTAACATATGCAAAGAAAAGTATTCCCCAAGATAGAATAAATAATATAACATGGTCATGTCCTTCCAATTCATCTATTTTATCTGGGGATTTAGATAATTTTGATAATTTTAAAAAATATTATGAAAAAATTTATTCTTTAGATTTTTTAGGCAAGCATGTCCCGGGTATTTCAAAAGCTGCAATTAATCTATACACGAAATTTTGCGATGCAAATGTACCGTTTGCTGAAAGCTCTAAAATTATAAAGATAATTTGTGAAGATCAAAACTCAAAGGAATTTGATATTGGTGAAGATTTGATTACCAATTTAATTACTTTGCAAAAAAGTGGCAAATTAGATACACAAATTCTTCAAACATTAAAAAAATTTCCTTTATCAGATTCAAAAATATCCGAGGTACTGTGTGAGATTGTTCGTTTAAAAGATGAAAATAAACTTACTAATGAAGATTTTGAAAATAGTTATACATTACCTTCGATGTTACTTAATTACAAAGAACAAAATACCGCAAACTACCAGATTTTCGATAATTATAAAGATATCTTAAATTTTTATATAAAAAATAAAAATACATTATGCAGTAACTCTAACAATAAATCACAAATCCTAACAACCGATAAATTCATAGACCTCTTTAAATTTTCAACTACAATTGAGAACAATAAATTAAATATTTCTGATTTGGAAATATGTACTGATTTGGTACTAAAATCGATGATAAAACCTAAAGATTTATACCAAATTATTAAGAATAACGGTGACAAATTTATTAACTTTATAAAGAAAATTGATGTTGAAAATTATAAAAATACTTTCAAAATAATTTCGAATATACTTACTTTTTCATATGATTCTTCAGGTACAGAAATTTTACGCAATGATTTAAGTGAAAGAGAATTAAATTTTATACTGAATGTTCAAGAACTTTTCTGCAGTGTTGCTGACAAAATAGGCGGGAAATTTGTAAACGACTATTTTATTGATAAGCTTAATAAAGATATTCCTAATGAAGTGCTAGATAGAATAGAATTTTATATTGAGTCAGATATTGAACAAATTCGCCAAAATAAATTGGGGTGCATTAACCTGTATCATTATGCAGACTTAATAGAACTTTACGCAAATAATCCGACTAAAATAGAACAAATTGAAAAAATATTATTTGACCTAGATAATAGGTTTTATAAGGATAATACGGTTTATTTGGTAGATTGTTTATCGAAAGATAAAAATATTTTAAATAAACAATTGCAATTTTTAGATGAAATCCATACCCATATTGATGCTATATTAGATAACTACTATTACTATAAAAATTTTATAAGAAATATTTTACAAGATTCTTCGGATGAAGAAGATTTGGATGTTAAAATTGAACTTTTGAAAAAACTATCGCCTAAAATTAATAAATCAAAATTGCAAAGGTTTGTATATTCATATAGCCAACAAGATTATTTGAGTGATGTTTTTATGCTTGTTAACAGTGTAAACAAAGCAAATAAAGATTTGATTTTTGAAAATTTGAATAACAAAGCTATCAATAAACAATATTTGGCAACTGTTGCTGAATATGTTACTGAGGTAAATAATAAATTCATTGAGGATTTAGTTAGAAATAATAACATTAAAAACAATAATATTCTTTTACCATTAGCAAAATCTACATACAAAGATGCTTTTAAAACAGGGTTTATGAAGGAACATTTTGATTACATTTCTTGTGATCATTGCGTCGTTGCTCAGAATGTTAAACCTGCAAATCAAAAATTATTAAGTCGTTTATATAAAGATAAGTCTTTAAACTTTCCTGAAAATGAAATTATTCAGATTGCACAAAATGTTAATGATACCAATTCAGGTTTAATATATCGTTTGTGTACTGATGCAGAACTCAAGTTTTTACCGAACTCAATTAAAAAAATAGCACGTAACATTAATTCCCAAAATATAGAATTAGCCACAAAACTTTGTACCGATAAAACGTTAGAATGCCCGCAAGAACAAATAGCAGATATTTTAGCAACGACAACTTTAATTAATAAGAATTTAAAAGATTTAACTTTGAAACAAAAACTTAGAGTATATAATACTATTAATAATATTCCTGGAAATTTATTAGGTTTATTAAACGAATACAACAACACTGATATGAGTACTAAAATTATAGAATTAAAATGCCAAATAGGACAAAGAATGGATTCAATAAACTTGTCAAAAGAACAACAACAGCTTTTTACCAAAAATATATTAGCTAATAACAATAAAGAAGCAAACGAAATCCTAACCAAATTTGATTTTGGGCAATACGGAAAAAAAGGTTTACCGTTAAAATATGCAAGGACAGAATTTGTAGATAACATAGAAAATCTGCTTAGAAAATTAAATAAAGCAGAACAGCAAATTGTTCTTGAGCATTTTGGTTTGGTAAAAGGAATTGATGGATTTGATGGATTACCTACCAATAAACCATTTAATAATAAGGATGTGTCAGGTAATGTAAAAGATATTGCAGATAAAATAAGAGATGAAATCGAATTATTTACATTAAAAAATTATATTTATACAGGTGAGCCAAAAGTCGATGAAGTACTCAATTGTTTGATAAAAGGCTTACCTGAATTTACATTTATTATTGGTAAAAAACAACATGACACTCATAATTACAGTGTAGATATTCACACATTGAAAGTTTTGCAAAGTGCCATGAATAACCCTCTTTATAAAGATATTTCAGATCAGGATAAGATAATATTAAAATTTGCAGCTTTATTACACGATTTTGGGAAAAAAGGAGCTATAATTCATAAAGGTCATGCAAGTTTAAGTGCAGAATATGCGAGATCTATCTTAGAAAAATTTCCATTCCCACAAAGTATAAAGGATAGAATTATTGATATTGTAGATAATCATCATTGGTTTGAAGCATATAATAAAGGTAAATCTTCTGCGCAAGATGTTGCAGTACGTTGTCGTAGAGCAGAAGATTTTATGATATATGAAATTTTAGCTAAGGCTGATTTTGAAAATGTAAACAAAGATTTTCATATATCTCATTCTGAAGGTGTAAGTAATCAGCGAGAATTTGATAAATTCTTCCAAGAGAAAATGAAAGCAATCGATGAAGCTTTAAATTTAATGTACTCTAAATCAAATTTAGTTTTTGATACAAAATTTGCTCAGAATGGCACAAAATTTCCTCGAAAAGAGGTCAACATAAGGGGTAAATATAAAGAATTAAAAGTACTTAATTTAAATGAATTAAAAAATAATAAAAATATACAAGAATATGGATTTAGTAAGAATGTGACCAAAGGTAATGCTAGCTTTATAGTACATATGACAAATCCGGATTCAAATACGATGGAAACTGTTATGACTTTGACTCAAAATGTATTACACCAAAGTGTTTGGTCTACAAGTTTAGTCAAAGCATTAGATAATAAAACATATTGTAATAAAAAATTCGGATTTATTTTTGATGTTGACTTGTCAAATATTTCAGAAGTAAATTTTACAAACATCGGTTCGGGTTTAACCAAGAATATTGAAACATACAAAAGAATTATACTAAGTTCAGATAACAAAGCCAGAACTTTTGTTCGTGATAATTTAATTAAAGAGCTGTCAATAAAAGGGATTGAAATTACAGAATCAGAATATATCCAATTAGTAAGTCTTTTAATATCTAAAAAATATGTAACTCAGATAAAAAAAGACATAAAAATTGGAGACAAAATTATTAAGGTAAAAGATTTAGTTGAATGTATAGAAAAATCAATAAATAAATTATTCGCCGGTAATGATATTCATAATGAGCTGGTAGTTATTAATCCACGAGTTAATGGTCTAATAGCGAAAGTTAATGACATTGAAGATTGTCCGGTAGAATTTTTAGAGTTTGCTCACAAGTACGATTTACCAATAATTCTTATGAAAGAGGAAGTCAAAAAATTTCATATTGGAGAATTGCTATAAATTAATAGGACAATGATAATAAGGGAACAGGGGCTGAAAGGTAAAACGTATTTAAGATAGAGCCTAATTTTTAAAATTGACAAAAAAGGAGCAAATTGGACTTTATTAGGTCATCATTGTCCTATTAATTTATAATTGTCCTATTAATTTATAGCTATGACATAAAAAAGCCCTTTGATGAATTCATCAAAGGTGCTAATTGTCTCTTAAATTGGAGGTTAGGAGATTCGAACTCCTGACCCTCTGCGTGCAAAGCAGATGCTCTACCAGCTGAGCTAAACCCCCAAATTAATATTTTTTAATATTAATCTTTGGTCAAACGAAAAAATTGTATTTTTTGATTTGGCGGGTAATGCATACAACTTTTTGTTTACGGTATTTATTTGTCACATCCTTTATTTTACATGAAGAATTTTTTTTGTAAAGTACTTTGACTATAATTTTTCCCACAGTTCTTTCAACATGTATTCAAGTCGTTTTTTATCATGGAGATACCACCATCCGAGTATTGTTTCGAAGGCTGTTGCTTGACGATATTTTACTTGATTTGCTCTTCTGGCAATCGGAACTGTTAAATTTCTTCCTCGTCTTACTATTTCTTGTTCCTCGTCGGTTAATTTTTCTTCCAATGCTATCAGCAGCTTGGCTTGATAAGAAAAATTTACTTTATCGGTTGTTATTTTATGCAGCTGTTTAGAATTTTGTGTCATTAAAATTGTATGTTCTCTAACGAACAGTTCCCATATAGCATCACCCAAATATGCATAGTGTCTCAGATTCATTTCTGCCATAGTATAATTTTACTATAAAAAATTTACAAGTTGTTTTATAAGATTTATTGTGAGATAATAGTTGCACAGGAGACATAATGAAAAGGGTAGTTATAATTTTTATAATTTGTTTTGCGTGTAATATGTCTTATGCATTTGCAAAGTCTTATAATGAGCCGTTTTGCAAAAGTTCTTCGGACTGTAAGTGTGATTGTAAAACTCAGTTAAAAAACTCAAAGTATTCATCCTACAAGCCAAGAGAAGTTTTTGCTGATGATTTAAAGTTTAACAAAAATTTTGCTGATCAAGTTAAAAAAGAACGTGCCGCCGTTTCTAATGCACTTGGTCTAAGCGAGGAGCAAGCTAAACTCCGGGTAGAAATGACTAAAGAAAATACGATTATTCTTCAAGAAAAATTTCGTAATCTTTGTGACGAGAATTATAAGCTAAAAATATTGAAAGCCGAAAATGCTTCTAAAAGTACTATTAAAGCTCAAGAGGAAAATATTAATTGCATCAAAAGGGAAATAAAAGCAATTATCGAAAAGGAAAACAAAGAATTTAACAAGATTCTTGATCGTGAGCAGCGTGCTAAGTTAAAAATGATACAAAAACTTCAACGTAAAGCTATGAAAGATAGTACAAAACAGAAGAATTATTATAAATCAAATCCTAAAATGCGACCTTTCGCACTGCCGGAAAAACAGAATTGTGATTGTGTTACGGGTGAATTAGAATAAGGAGGGGAGTAGTATGCAAATAATTTCAGGAAAGGTTAACGGGGGGGGGCGACTCCTCTAAGTAGAAAAGACAAGGGTTTTGCCCCAATTGACGTTATGTGCTATAATTCAAATATGAAGAATTATAGTTCAAGAAAAGGTTTTACGTTAGCAGAGGTATTGATAACGCTTGCAATAATCGGTATAGTAGCGGCGATAACAATACCGACAATATCAAAGAATATTCAGCAAGCTGTACTAAAGAACCAATTTAAGAAATTTTATAGTACGTTTTCTCAGGCAGTATATGGTATACAGACAAAAGCAGGTCGACCTATAAAATGTCATTATTGGAGTAGCAATCCTTATTCAGGTAAATGTACTGCTACTTGTCCTGTAAAAAATGAATATGGTACGTGTATAGGTGGGAATGTATGTGCTGAAACAGGGTTATCTATTCCTTCAGATTATGTTGGTCCTATGAGTGAGTGTCGAAAATTTCACGAAGAATTATTTATTAATACGTTAAAAACGGTAAAAATATGTAAAGACCATGCATATGAACAGGGTTGTTTACCGAAGGATTTTAGAGGAGCAGATGTCATTAATTCTGAAAAAAATCCAGATAATAACTATGATCCGAACGGTAATTTTTCAGATAATAAAATAAAAAACAATTATCCTGTATTTGTTTTAGCAGATGGGACTTATGTTATAGGCTTTGCTGTATATTTCCCCCAAATGCCACTATATACAGTCGATATAAATGGCCATAAAGGCCCTAACAAATGGGGATATGATATATTTTCTTTTAGGCTTAAAGGGGACTTAAATAATGGTATTAAGGTATTTAGCAGTACTGCATATGCCACGGAAAAGGGCGGTAAAACATTCGAGCAGATGTATAATGAATGTTTTAAATAGCTATTAATTGCTATCTAAATAAACTGTATATTGGTAATTGATACTAATATTTAATTAAGAAGTTTCATTAAAAAAACAAATAAGCGACTACTTTGGTCGCTTATTATTATTTCCATAATTTTTTTATCCTATAAATTATGTCTGTTAACCATTTTTTCAGGTCAAATTCGTCATCATCTGTTAATGGAAGTTTTCCACTCATTGTAAAAGTATCAACTTCGGGTTTTTGTGCGAAAATGTTCAATTCTTCATGTTTTTCTTCGTGTTCTCGTCTGCCTTGACTCATATAACCAAGGTTGCCGGCACCGCCATCGTTTTGCATATTCGCTGCGGCTTTTATTACCGGTTTTGAACTCAAAACATTTACATCGAAACTCATTTTTCCGACCCCTAGTTTTTTCCCTTATATATATAAAGTATTTTTCATAAAGAAATGTTACAATTTAAGACAAATTGTAACAAAAATTTTACAATATGTTTTAAGTATCAAACTTAAATACAGATTGCGTTTTAAACCCAATTTCAAATAAATCTTTTTTACGAATTGCGTATGTTATATCCGGATTATGTTGTGGACTATTTGGGGTAAGATAAAATTCGGTAATATTATTTGTACCATCATATTGTATACGAATTTTTTTAATTAAGTTTATATGAGCTCTGTCTAATCCATCTGCTATTTTTAATATTCCTGCAAGACGTTTTACTATTTTTCTTTCTTTTTTATCAAAATTGCAGTAAATTTCGTGTTCTTTTTTGTCAGGAAGACTGCCTCTGTGGTATCTGCATATACAAGCAATAATTTGCTTTTCTTTTTCACTGTAATTTTCAAGACCATATTCAAGAATCATTTGCTGGCTATGTTTATTATGGTTTTTTGAATCTATGAAGTAACCTATATCGTGCAATAACGCTGCTTCTTCAAGATATTTGCGTTGTTTATTTGACATTCCCCGCAAAGTTTCATTTACTCCGTCAAAAATCATCATCGATAATCTTCTTACTTCAAGAGGATGTGCAAAGTTATTCGAAAACTTTTCCAGCATTTGATAGGATGTAAGTTTCATACAGTTAAACTTTATCAAAAAAATATCTTCACTGCAATTTTTATGCTATAATCTTTTTTGAAATGGAAGAAAGACGCGAAAAACCTTTGGGAGAGAATTTTGATTTTCCGCCTTCAGTGTTAGATGAAATTCAAAAAAATATTGAAGAAATCATTTTGAATTTTGATATTCCTGATGCTAATAAATTTGAGGTTATCAAAAAAATAAATTTTATGTATTCTCAAACCAAATACATGACGGTTACGGATGCTTTGACAGGCTTATACAACAGACGTCATTTTGAAGAATGTTTGGAACGTGAGTTTTTGCGCTCCAAAAGATATAAGAATAATTTGAGTTTTGCAATTCTTGATATTGATTTTTTCAAAGAAATCAATGACACATATGGGCATAGTGCCGGTGATTATGTGTTGAAGGAATTAGCATACATTTTATTACAAACCTTTAGAAAAACAGATATTATTTTTAGATACGGCGGTGATGAATTCGCGGTAATAATTACCGAAACCCCTATTGAAAAAGCAATTGTGCCTTTGCAAAGATTTAGAAGAACAATAGAAGCTTTAGAAATAAATTATTGCAAACAAAAAATAAAATTTACTGTAAGTATAGGGGTTTCAGAGATTACCGAAACCACAAATTCAATACATGAATTGTTTGAAAATGCGGATAAAGCCTTGTATAAGGCTAAAGAAAACGGACGTAACCAAATCATTCATTTTTGAACATATTCTGGAATTTTATACAAGCAGCAAGAGCATGTTGTACGGTATCCATTTTGACTATAGAAGCTGTTTTAGGTACTCCCAATTCTCTCCAGTCTGCAGAATTTGGAAAACCACCCTTTAATGGACCTTTTTGAATTTGTGACAGTCTTAAAAATTTTATGCCTGTATCTATAGTTTTCATAATACGCATTTTCAAAATATCATCATCTACGCAATTATAAGTTGCTATAAGACCTTCCACAATACAAGCAATGTTTAATGGTTTAATATTATCCACCAAGGCTCCGTAATAGCGTTCTTCTTTGTTTACAATTTGTTTTGGGATAACCTGTTCGACCATTTTTATTAAATGTAATATTAAAAGATTTTTTTCTTCATCAGTCAATCCGTTATCGGGTGTTTTGAAAAGTTTTTCTGTTGCAAGCATGGAATTATAATCAAATTGGACTTCCTTTTGATTTTTGCGCATTTTTGCAAGAAATAATAATCCTTTTTTAGCCCCCTCAAGCCATTTTCTTTTAGCATTGAACTCGTACAGATATAAAAGTCCCAAAGGCGCATCACCTGTGTAACTAAGGTTGTAACTGTCACTTATACCGCCGTTTTCGATATCGTAAAAATTGTAGAATTGACCGTTTTTCATTTGCATAAAAAGCAGAAACTGTCCCATACCTTCAAAAATTTCATCAGGAATTATTTTTTCCGGCCTTAAATCCGAAAATGCCACAAGAGCCATGGCTGTTGCTGTGAGCTTCGCTTGTTCACATTTTATATTTTCTTCATTTGGTTTCGAAATAACTGCATATCTGCCAAAACCTATTGATTTGACATATTCATTAACAAAATATTTTGCTGATTCCCGCCTTTTCTGTGCTAGACCTTGTAAATTTAATTCCCTTTCGCAAAGATATAATGAATACAGCATTCTTGCATGGTTGGTTGTGTTATAAGCATTTTTGTTTATGTTGTATTTATCTTTTAAATTTCTTATATATATAAATCGACCGTTGTCCAGCATGTTTTCACTAACATAATAAAGTGCATAAACTATTGAATTATGGATTTTGGTCAAATTTTTTTGCGAACCTGTAAATTTATTAGCATCCTTTGAAATTATCCATGCAAAAATTACTGCACCTATAACAACAGTTCCAAGATAAATATATTGCAAAGAAATACCTTCCATAACGCAATTGTAACAGACCAACCCCTAAAAATCAAACTAATTACAGTTCTTTAAGTTATCAACAATTTTATGTAAACCGGTTGCGTGTGAAGATTTTATGAATACATTATCATTATCATTTATAAAATTCTTAAATTTCGGTAAAAGCTTGTTAATATTATCAAAATAGTAACATTCAAATTCTTTTTGCAAAATGTCAAACAGTGTTTTCATCTCATTACCGCAAAATATTATTCTTGAAGGTTGGGCACTTCTTATTGTACTAATTAAGGCGAGATGATATTCAGTTGCTTTATCCCCACCTTCGGTCATTTCTCCCAGGAAAAGGACTTTATTTTTGTCATAGTTTTTGCCGAAAGCTTCTATTGTAGCGGACATTGATAAAGGATTGGCATTAAAAGCTTCATCTACAAGGATAATATTTTTACCTTCACATGTTATATTGGAAGTTTCACCCCGACCTTTTAGACTTTTAAAATTTTTAAGTTTATCTAATGAAGAACTAAATGGAAGACCTGATATATTTGCAACTGCTATAGCTGCGGCAATGTCATAAAGCAGATATTCAGGCATATAATGTTGACTGATTTTATATATTTGTGTATTTGTCGCCAGAGAATAATCTTCCGGAATAATTCTTATGTCGACTCCGTCTTGTTTGCCAAAGGTTACTATATTTAATTTTTTTTCCAAAGCAGCAGACTCAAAGATTTCAAAACATTGCATATCGCGATTAAGTACAGCGGTTGCACCCGGAAGCATTGTAGCAAATATTTTACTTTTTGCATGTGCCATACCCTCAACAGTTTGCCCCTCCTTTAAGTGAACCGCGGCAAGGTTTGTTACTACTGCTATGTCGGGGAATGCTGCATACCCGTTACCTATAGAAGATTCTATAACCCAGTATTTTTTGTTAATATCAAATGTTGTCATATTCCAGCAAATTGCAATCAAAGTGTTTGCTAAATTTAAATTTGCATCCGCACCGTATTCTTCAACAATATCGTAAATCATTTTTGTTGTTGTAGATTTGCCTGCGCTACCGGTAATAGCTATAACTTTTCCGTTATAACATTTCCTTATGTACTTACCAAGTGAAAAAAGAGCTTTTGTTACGTCATCAATTTCTATAATCGGCAGGTTTAAATCCTCAAAATTTTTATGATTGGTACACATTATTGCCGCAATTTTATCCAAAAAAGGCATAATATTTTGTCTTACAGCACCTTTTGTTTCACCAGGAGATCTGACTATTACAACATCATGTTCGCCCAAGTCTGTATGCCATATGCGAAAGCCTGAAGAAGTCCAATTTTCAGGGAAATTGTACAATCTGCAATTTATAAGAGCTTTTTGTATATTTTCTGTGTTCCAAAAATTCATAGAATTATTATACTTTATTCAAAAAAGTTGTGCAACAAAAAAGAGCCCGAAGGCTCTTTTAGGCTGTTTTTTTATGTTTAGTTTTTTCGTCTGCTATTTTTTTACGCATTTTTTCTTTGATTTCCCCTGCCTTATTTTTAATGTCTTCTTTAGCAAGGTGTGCTTTTACTTTAACTTCATCTATACCGCGTTTAATGTCTTGTTTAATTTCATTTGTTTTTTCATTTACTTTATATGCGGTATATTCCATTTTTTCTTTGATATTTTTTTCATTATTATTTCCCACATTAAACTCCCTTCTTTGTTATTATAGACTTTTTTACTCAGCAATTGATTGACGGAAAGGGTAATTTTTATGTTATACTAATTGAGGAGAATTTGTATGAAAGCATTAGTCTGTCATGAAGGTGGTTCCATTGAATTAATGCAAAGAGATTGTCCCGGTTTAAGGGACAGCAGGGATGCTATAGTTAAGGTTACTTTGTCATCAATTTGTACAAGTGATTTGCATATTATACGTGGGTTTGTTCCAAGGGCATTACCGGAAATAGTTCTGGGTCACGAATTTACCGGTGAAGTTGTTGAAGTTGGCAATGAAATAAAAAATCTTAAAAAAGGTGATAGGGTTGCTGCAAATTGCGAGACTTTTTGTGGCGAATGTTTTTTTTGTAAAAAGGGCTTTATAAATAACTGTGAAAAAGGAGGTTGGGAACTTGGATGCAGAATTGATGGTTGTCAAGCGGAGTATGTCCGTGTTCCTTATGCTGATAACGGATTAACTAAAATTCCTGACAATCTTTCTTATGAAAATGCTCTTTTTGTAGGTGATATTTTATCAAGTGGATATTTCGGTGCAGAAATGTGCGAAATCAAGCGGGGTGATATCGTTGCAGTAATAGGCTCAGGACCTGTCGGACTTTGTGCTATGATGTGTGCAAGATACATGGGGGCTGAAAAAATTATAGCAATTGATATTAATAATTTTAGACTTGAAATTGCTAAAAAGGAAAATCTTGCAGATTTTATTTTTAATCCAAATAATTGTGATATTGAACAAGAAATTAAAAATCTTACGCAAAACCGTGGAGTAGACGGAGTAATTGAATGTGCCGGTGCAAATAATACTTTTGAAATGAGCTGGAAAATAGCCCGAGCTAATGCAATTGTTGGTGTTGTTGCTATGTACGAAAAAAATCAAATTTTACCATTGCCCGAAATGTATGGAAAAAATCTTATATTTAAAACCGGTGGAGTTGATGCTATTCATTGTAAGCAAATTCTGGATTTAATATCAAAAGGTCTTATATCAACGGATTTTTTAATTACTCACAAAGTTTCACTCGAAAATATTAAACTTGGGTACGAGTTGTTCCAAAATAATATAAAAAATAATTGTTTAAAAGTTGCCGTTCTACCATAAATGCAGTTTGTATTCAAAGGTTTATCTCAGGCTTAAAAAATATATTTTTTAAGATTCAAAAAACGAAAAATTTTAATTAATAAATGGTATATTTACTATTGTTAGTAAAATTCCGACAATTATACTTATCAAGAGCAAAGATAAAATAATCCAAACAGAATCTTTGAAACTGGAATTTTTTCTCAAAAGTACTAAAAGCCCTAACCCGGCATTGGAACATAATCCGGCAATTACCGCACCGAAGGTTATTGTTCCCTTAATTAGCATCATTGTTAAGGCAATTGAGACCGCACAGTTTGGTATAAGACCGATTACTGCCGTAATAATCGGTTGTAAAAGTTTAAGGGTTACGTTTGGATTGTTCAAAAAATCTATTATAGCAGTATCTTTTATAAAAAAGTTTAAAATTAATGTTATTATTAAAATGAAAGCAAATACATTTAAGGTATGAATGACAGGGTGCAGCCACAAATTAGTTTTATTGTTCGTAATAATATCATGTTTACAACACCCTTCTTCAGGAATTTGTTCAATAAAATTTTTATTTATGGAAGTTTTAAAGAATAAATCTATGAAATATCCGCCCAAAATTGCAACAACAAGTTTTACCGTTATTACGGGTAAAATGAAATTAATTGTTTCAGGGTATGATAATAAAACCGGCAAAGCTTCGTCAGAAGTTGCAAGATATATTGCAATTAATGTTCCTCTGGTTATAAGTTTGTTTGTATAAAGACTGCTTGCTATTATTGAAAATCCGCATTGGGGGATTACTGCTGCTAAGCTGCCTATTAAGGGTCCGGTTTTTTCGGATTTTTTCATAAAATCATTTATTTTGTTTGCAAAATAATATTCAAAAATTTCTATGAATATAAATACTGTAAACAAAAATGGTACAGTATTGATACTATCAATTAAAGCATCGCATATCCAATCAGGCAAACCGGTGTTGATAATGAGAGTTTTTATTCCGCCAAATAAAAATTCGTTAAATTCAAGAATTTTTTGTAAAAAATCAATTATCATACAAGATTATCTTATTATGAAATGTTTATATTTTCAAATCAATTAAAGGTTATTATTTATACACTAGGGCAATAGAAAATTTTTTTCAGCTGATAGAATCTATAAATATGAAAAAAATACTTATAACATTATTAATTTTAACCTTAGGTTTAACTGTAATGGCAGATGAAGAACAGGTTTTAGGCTATGAACATATGTTCAGTGAAAAGGGTGCATTAACTGATAAAGTTGCAATAACAAACTTGCATAATATAATATGCAAAGGTAATGCTTTTAAAGTTGAATTTAATTGTGATTTTAAATCAGAGTGTTATAAAGCTGGAGACAAGGTTAATTTTGATGTTCCCGGAGCCATATATACAAAAGAAGGGACGCTGTTAATTCCTTCAGGCTCAAAAGTTGTTGGTACAATAATCAAAATTGAGGAACAAAGGATTTTCAATAAGAATGCCCGTGTTTATATAAATTTTGAATGTATAATTTTTCCGGATGGTACAGCGTTTAAAATGCTTGCTAAACCTTGTACCAAAGATGGTGCTTTAAAAGAGGACGGTTGGCATACGGCAGGAAAGCTCTTTGCATATACATTGGGTCTTGGTATAGTTGGTGCAGGTGCCGGAACAGGTTTTGCATTTATTCCTAATCCCGCAAAACTCGGTGTGGGTTATGCAATAGGTATTCCTGTAGGTACAACCGTAGGTTTAATAACCGGTTTGATTACACCGGGTTTAAAGTATCATGCAAAATGTGGTGAGAATATAATAATTTTGCTCTGTGAAAATTTGTGTTTGTCGAAACAGCAAAATTGTAGTTGTAATGAATAAAAAAAACGACTGAATGTCGTTTTTTTTTAAACAAGCAATTAATTTCTCTTTTAGATTTTAATCAAGAAAAATTTACTGTTCTTTAGTGCAACAACTTTGTGTTCTTTGTTTTTTTTAAACATAAGAATTTCACCTTTTTCAATTTTAAATTTTTCAGCATCAAAATGAAGTTCTATTTCACCATCAATAACGTAAACAGCTGCATCACGTGTTGAAGTGTGAGTATCTATAATAGCGTCTTTTTTTAACGCAATTGCAGATAAAATACTGTCGTTGTTTGTCAATAAAACATTTTTTTCAAATTGATCTTTTTCGTAACTTACAAGATCTTTTGCCTTTAAAACATTAAAAAACATAATTACCTCCTTTTTTTAATGATAAAAGGAGATAATGAATAATACATTACCTATAAGATGAATAATATTAATAAGACAATGTTAAAAAATTTATTGCGTCATAAATATTTTATGATAATATAAGATTACAGCGAT
Source organism: uncultured bacterium (assembly GCA_949299935.1). Classification (GTDB taxonomy): domain Bacteria; phylum Cyanobacteriota; class Vampirovibrionia; order Gastranaerophilales; family Gastranaerophilaceae; genus SIG32. The sequence goes on from CASGCE010000028.1 coordinate 16,465, forward strand.
AAAATAGGCCCTGGTAGCTCAGCTGGATAGAGCAACCGCCTTCTAAGCGGTAGGTCATGCGTTCGAATCGCATCCAGGGTAAATAAGACAGGATAGATTTTTCTATCCTGTCTTATTTTTTTGCGATAGCGATGAGGTGAGCCTTTTTGCGTTCGGCGGATTTTTTGCAGAGAGCGGAGGTTTTTTGCCAAAAGAATATTTATTTTTACAGGCAAAAACCGAAGACTCGTTTAATGCAAAAAATCCAAGACAAATCGCATCTAGGGTAAATAGCAATATACAGAATTGTAAATATAGAATTTTTATGATTTAATCATACTGAGAGGATTACAAATGGCTAATGAAAATTTAAAAAAAGCAAAACAAGCCAAAAATGATGAGTTTTATACTCAATGGGCTGATATTTAAAAAGAGATAATGGCTTATATTGATTATAATCCGGATGTTTTTAAAGATAAAATAATTTTATTACCTTGTGATGATCCTGAATGGTCAAATTTTACAAAGTTTTTTGCACAAAATTTTGAGGCTTTTGGATTAAAGAAACTTATCAGCACAAGTTACGCTTATGAAAGTAAAAATGTTAATATGCCCTATCAAGTTTCATTGTTTGAAGAACAAGCACCGCATTTTGACCCTGATATAAACAAAATAAGAGGAAAAATTTTCACTCTAGACCATGATTCAAATCAAAACGGTGTGATTGATATAGAGGATTTAGAATGGCAATATTTAGAAGGTGACGGAGATTTTAGAAGTGACGAAGTCAAGAAATTAAGAGATGAAGCTGATATAATCATCACTAACCCGCCTTTTAGTTTGTTTAGAGAGTTCTTAGCGTGGATTGTCGAAGCTGATAAACAATTTACAATCATTGGAAATATGAATGCAATCACATATAAGGAAGTTTTTCCTTTATTGAAAAGTAACAAGATGTGGTTGGGGAACAGGTTTAATAGGCGAGTTAATGGTAAAAACATGACTTTTGGTGTTCCAGATAACTATCCGATGACTGGAACAGAAGTTGAAATTGGCAAAGACGGTCGTAAATATATTGCTGTTGCAGGTACAGGGTGGTTTACCAATATAGAGCATGGCAGGCGACATCAACCTTTACAGTTAATGACGATGGCTGACAACATTAAATATAGCAAACATAAAGAAGTCAAAGGGCAGGAATATAAGAAATATGATAACTATAATGCTATTGAAGTTCCTTTTACCGATTCAATACCCAGTGATTATAACGGAGTAATGGGTGTTCCTATTAGTTTTCTTGACAAGCATTGTTTAGAACAATTTGAAATAGTAGGGCTTCTTAATTCAAGTGATGAGCAATTAGCAGGAATTCCGCCAATAAGAGAATATGATGACTTTAAAGAGATTAAGCAAGATGGAACATACACAAAATCAAGTGGAAGAAAAACAAGAGGTAATCCCGTTATATCTGGAAAGTCTTCCAAGGGTAATTATTACATTAACCCTAAAACTAAAGAATGTGTTTATTCAACTTATGCAAGAGTCCTAATTAAGAAAAGAGGTGTCTAATGAAAACAGAACTGCACACGGAATGGACTGTTGAAGATATATGCAAAGGCTTTGTTTATAATGAACTTGAGGGCAAGGGCTTATACGGTATGAGTGGTAAACTTACTATTCAACCAGAATATCAACGAAATTATATTTATGCAGACGGAAAGAAAGATGTAGCTGTTATTGAAAGTATATTAAAAGGCTATCCAATAGGCTTGATATACTTCAACAAGAATGGTGAACAACTGGAAGTATTAGACGGACAACAAAGAATAACATCTCTGGGGCGTTTTGTTACAAGCAAGTTTGCTATCATAGATAATGGAGTCCCTCAATACTTTAGAGGCTTATCGGAAGATAAGAAAGCGAAAATACTTAATACAAAATTACTTATCTATGTATGTGAGGGTGAAGAATCCGAAATTAAAGAATGGTTTAAAACTATCAACATTGTTGGTGTGCCTTTAAATAAGCAAGAAATTTTGAATGCTATATATTCGGGAGAATTTACAACTCTAGCAAAAGAAGAATTTAGCAACTCGCAAAATACTTTTGTCAATAAATGGAGTGCTTATATTAGTGGGGTTGTTAATCGTCAAGATTTTTTAGCCTGTGCTTTAGACTGGGTTAGCAAGGGTAATGTTGAGGAGTACATGTCTAAACACAGACACGATAACAATATAAATGAACTAAAAACCTATTTTAATTCTGTTATAGACTGGGTAGATAGTGTGTTTATAAATGTTTATGATGAGATGAGAGGTTTAGAGTGGGGTAGATTATACGAAACATATCACAAACAACCTTATGATAGTCAAGTTGTGGCTAATAAAGTATCTGAATTGTATAATGATGATTTTATTAAAAACAAAAAGGGCATTTTTGAGTATGTTCTTGGTGGGTGTGTTGATAGTAGGCTGTTAGAAATTCGTATTTTTGATGATAGAGATAAGAAAGCTGTCTATAACAAACAAACCGCAGAAGCGAAAGAAAAAGGAATCTCAAATTGTCCATTATGTGCATTAGGAAATGATAACAATAGAACTAGAATATGGCAATTAAAAGAAATGGACGCTGATCATGTAACAGCATGGTCAAAGGGTGGTACAACCGATATAAGCAACTGTCAAATGTTATGCAAGACTCATAATAGAGCCAAAGGTAACAAATAAATTTTATTTAACTTTTAATTATTTTAGTTATTCCACCATTTGAACCAATGATGTTTTTTGGGACCTTTGTGCCATTTGTGTTTGTGTTTGGGCTTTGGCTTTGGTTTATGAATTTTATGGTGTTTAGGTGGTTTATGATGAGGATGTGAGGAACTTTGAACAACTATCTCTGTGTTATTTTTTCTTAGTCCAAACCATGTAAATGAATCGTGTGCATATGCTATTGAAAAGCATGATACTATTGAAAAACAAATTAATAACCCTAATATCTTCTTTAACATGCAACCTCCAACTTCTATAGTAAGCAATTATCTTATGTTAGGGTTCTTTTGTCAAGTGTTATATTAACATCCTTGTACTTAAATTCTTGATAATAGAGAATTTTTGTGCTACGGTTCTTTGTAGTCGTACAAAAATTAAAGGAAAAATTTATGCTAACCGGAAATCAAGTAAGACAATTATATTTAGAATATTTCAAAAATAAATATCAGCACACAATAGTTGAAAGTTCAAGTCTAGTGCCTGATAATCCAACTGTTTTATTGACTACGGCGGGCATGTTGCAATTTTTACCGATATTTTTAGGTATTGTTAAATCACCTTATAATCCTCCTCGTGCAGTATCTTGCCAAAAATGTGCCCGTGCCGGCGGTAAAGATTCTGATATTGAAAATGTGGGACGCACTCCTCGGCATCATACTTTTTTTGAAATGCTCGGGAATTTTTCTTTCGGTGATTATTACAAAAAAGAAATTATACCTTGGGCTTGGGAATTTGTAACTGAAGTGTTGAAACTTGATAAGAATAGACTTTGGATAACAATTTTTGAAACTGATGATGAAGCTTATGAAATTTGGCGTAGTGTTGGTGTTTCTGCTGACAGGATTAAACGCAAAGGGAAAAAAGATAATTTTTGGGGTCCTCCGGGGGCTTCAGGTTCTTGCGGTCCTTGTTCGGAAATTCACTATGATTTAGGTGAACAATACAAATGTGACGACCCTCGCGGTTGCGGGATTGATACTTGTGAATGCGACAGATGGGTTGAAATTTGGAACCTTGTATTCACTGAATTATACCAAGATGAAGAAGGCAACCAATCACCTTTGGAAAGTAAAAATGTTGATACAGGTATGGGGTTGGAACGTGTTACAATGGTTTGCCAGGGGGTTGCATCAACCTTTGAAACCGACCTTTTGAAACCTATTATGGATGAAGTTTCAAAAATGTCGGGTGTTCCCTATAAAAAATCTGAAAAAACTGATATTTCACTTCGTATCATAACAGATCATGCAAGATGTGTTACTTTTTTGATTTCAGATGGTGTAATCCCCGGCAATGAAGGAAGAAATTATGTTTTGAGAATGATTTTGCGCAGAGCTCTAAGACATGGTAAAATGCTCGGGCTTGATTTGCCTTTCCTATACAAACTTGTTGATGTCGTTGTGGCCAATTATGGAGAAGCTTATCCGGATTTGGTTAAAAATAAGGCAAAAATCGTTGACATTATCAAAAAAGAGGAAGAAAGGTTTGCCAAAACTCTTGACAGAGGTTACAAATTGTTAGATGAGTTCATTTCAGCTAAGAAAAATATTGACGGTGAAAGTGCATTCAAATTATATGATACGTTTGGTTTTCCGTTTGAACTTACAAAAGAAATTGCCAAAGAAAACGGTTTAACTGTTGATGAGGCAGGTTTTAAGACGGCTATGCAAGAGCAAAAAGACCGTGCAAAGGCTGCAACTCAGAAAATCAGTGTTACAGGTGACATAAAATATGCCAAAATTGAAGAAAAAGTCGGTTCAACTGATTTTGTCGGATATGAACAAAATGAATGTGATGCCAAAATTCTCGATTTAGTTGAAGGTGACGGCTATGTTGATATTATCCTTGACAAAACACCTTTCTATGCTGAATGCGGAGGTCAAACAGGCGATAGCGGTTATATCGAAAATGAAACTTTAAAAGCTGAAGTTTTGACAACATTTAAAGTTAATAAACTTTTTGTTCATCGTTCCAAGGTAATTAATGGCGATGTTGTAATAGGTGAAAAGGTTCATGCAAAAATTGACGTGCCGCGTCGTGAGGAGATAAGACTTCACCACACGTCTGCTCACTTATTGCAGGCAGCTTTGATTAAGGTTTTGGGTGATGAAGTTCACCAAGCAGGTTCTCAAGTTGAAGAAAATCGTATGCGTTTTGATTTTACGTTCTCACGTGCTATGACATCTGATGAATTGATAAAAGTTGAAGAAATTCTTAATAATTGGGTTGCAAAAGGTTTGAAGGTATCAACCGAGGTTATGGATATTGAAAAGGCAAAGCTTACTGGTGCAACAGCTTTGTTTGGCGAAAAGTATGAAGATGAAGTAAGAGTTGTTTCTATTGGCAACGAGGTTTGTATTTCCAAAGAATTCTGTGCCGGAACTCATGCAAGAAATACCAGAGATTTACGTCTGGTTAAAATTGTTTCAGAAGGTGCAATTTCAGCCAGTACAAGGCGTATTGAACTTGTTGTTTCCCGTTCGGCTTTTCAATTTATGAATTCAAAAGTTAAAGAAATGGACAGACTTTCCCTTATGTTCAAAACTCATTATTACGAGATATTTGAAAGAATTGAAAAATTGGTTGAAGAAAATAAGGAACTTCAAAAAGAACTGGTAAAAGTCAAAGAAGAAAATGCAAGGAGTAAGTTTTCAACATTTATATCGAAAGCTCAAGACATTGATGGCGGCAAGTTATTTGTGTCTAAAATAGAGGATTTTGACTCTGATGCAGTAAAAGCCGGTATTGAACTTTTATCAAATAAATTAGGTGAAAGTATTATTGTACTTGCAAATTCTAAAATGGTTATTGCAAAAGTTTCCGACAGTTTTGTAAAAAATGGCATAAATGCCGGAAAAATTGTTGGTGAAATTGCAAGAGCAACAGGTGCAAATGGCGGCGGACGTCCGAATTTTGCTCAAGGCGGTGTAAAAGATGCTTCTAAACTTGACGATATATTGGTAAAGATTGATGAAGAGATCAGAGCCGTTAAGATTTAGCAAATATTTTACGGTAGAGTTTATCCTCAATATGTTGGTGTGTTTTAAGCATAAAGTCACATTTTTTGCAGATAATTTCAGCCAGTGGTAAAAGATACACACAATCATCTTTATTTTTTAGATTTGATTCAAATGTATTGTTTGTTAATCTCTAATCTACAGTTTGATTTTATACAAATTTACTTGTATTTTATCCTAATTTACCATGTTGTATTTAATTTGTCAATAAGTGATAATAATTAAATGAATATCAAAGCATTAGGATTGAATATAAAAGCTGAAAGAAACAGAAAAGATATGTCTCAGGCGGAATTAGCCGAGATGGTTGATTTAAGTACAAATTCAATTACATCAATAGAGAAAGGTAGGCAGATTCCTAATGCAATAAATCTTTATAGAATTGCAAAGATTTTGGGTGTTGATATAAATGAATTATTTAAAGGTATCGAATAAACCCTAGTTATTTTATTGCCGGAGGAGTAATGAGATGACCATATTAAAAATAGAAAGATTACCACATAATAAGACTATACCTCAATATCAAACAGAGGGTGCTGCGGGGATGGATTTATGTGCTGCTATTTCGGAACCGATTACTTTAAAACCTCTTGAAAGAGTCCTTATTCCAACGGGTTTGAAAATTGAATTGGAGCATGGGTATGAAGCTCAAATAAGACCAAGATCAGGATTATCTATAAAACATGGCATAACTCTTGTTAACTGTGTCGGAACAATTGATGAGGATTATAGAGGTGAAGTTTGTGTTCCTGTGGTAAATTTGTCAAATGAAACATACATAATTCAGCCCGAAGAAAGAATTGCTCAGATGATTATTGCCCGTGTTGAACAGGCTGAAATAGAGGTTGTTGTAAGTTTGACGGAAACTGCCAGAGGTGAAGGCGGTTTTGGTTCAACGGGTAAATAATTTATGTACTTAAAGCTCCCTTTTTTTGAAGATTGATATTTCATTTGTTATATCTTCAAGACTCGATTTAACTGCATTGTCAAATACATTGCCCAAAGACTGTTTTTCATTTTTTTCAGGATTTTGTAATTCCCAATAATTGTCGGGAAGTTTTGGTAATCCGTTTGGAATTTTATCAGAAAAATCAACCATTCTTAGACTCCATTTTATGTATCGTATAAATAATTACAAAACTTTATTGAATTTTACAAAAAATTTACAACTTTTTACAATCTTGGTACTGTTAACAACATTTCGTATGGTATACAGGCTTCTTTCACTCCCATACTTGCGCTGATAAACATAAATTCCAGAGTCTCATTACTTTCAACTCCCACTATTTCAAACGGAATACTTATATCAATAGTATTTTCAAAAACATAATTGATATCCTTATCCTTTTCTAATGCCCAGATGTTATCTGATAATGATTTTATCAATCTCACAAGTTTTAATTTACCGTCAATTATTGACAGTTGTAATTCGTTATGAAATTTTTCCTTTAATAGAGGTAGTATATTTTCTGTCTTATTAATTAGTCTGACAGGTGAAAGAGTATGCTTTTTATTTGCATTCCGCATATAAATGTAGACTTGATAAGTCTTAAGTTTTAAATCAGGCTCCTCAAATATGTACTTATTAAGGTAAAACCTGATATAAAAATTATTTTTATCATAACCGTAACAAATTCTATCGAAAAATTTGGAATCTCTTAATACAGGTCCGTCAGGTATATCTATACATCCTGCATTCAGCCAGGTGTTATTATTTGCATTTCCGTCAATTATCGGAGTAAATTCACCTTTAGGATATCTTGATGGTTTTGTAAATACAGCGGTCAAAGGTTCGTCTAAATATTCCGGAACTTTCATTCCAAGATACAAGTATATATTTTTTAAATGTTCACGGAAAATGTAATCGAAAATATTATCACGGCCTGAATCATTTGGTTCACCATACCACCAGAACCAATCACTTCCTTCGCATATAAAAAGTTCCTTCCGAGCTTCTTTTATATGCGGATTTAAAGGGTTCTTTTTGACATATTTAGAAAAATCATCACGAACACGTTTGAGATAATTCCACGCAAGATTTTTTAGCGGTTCATCTATCCACAGTTTAAAATTCCTGTTTATCCATGAACCTGAGCTTAATTTTTCTAACGGTTTATGACTCGTTTCTTTTGCTAAATATTCACTGATTAAAACAGTTTCCAGTGTTTCATCTTCTTCTATAAGTGTGTAGATTGTTTTTAAAAATGACAAACCGTCTTCTAAATAATTTTCCCAACAATTTTCTCCATCCATTGCAATTGTCAGCATATGATTACTATCGGGTGAGGATAATAACTTACTCTGGATAACTTTAATCTTATCATATAAATCACTGGCGGCGGCTATTGGATTATGGTTCGGATATTCAAAACTGATAAGATTTGGAATAGTGCTGTCACGGAAAATTATCTTTATATCTTTGTCTTTTATATTATAATTGTATGATTTTACCAGATGATAAGGATCTTCCAGATGACCTTTAAAATCTCTTATAAATTCAAAATTTATTGAATCTGACAAAATCCCTTCATCTGAGATAGTCCAATCAATTCCAAGATTTGTGAACATATGAAGTGTTTTGGGACTTACACAATGTTCGGAAGGCCATATGCCTTTGGGACGTTTGCCAAAAATTTCTTCAATTCTGTCCAATGCCATTTTTGTTTGCATTTTCCCGTCAAGATATGTTTTTAGAACTTGCGGAGCATCATCTGTCGTTTTTTTAATATTTTTATTATCAAGTAATATCGGCAAAATCGGGTGATAATATGGACTTGTCGTGATTTCTATTCTGCCTTCATTTAGATATTTCTTGTAAGTCGGAATTATTTGCTTAATTATTTCCCGATGAATTTCTATTATATTAATCCTATCCTCAAGTGTATAGTTTTTCCCTTTTTTAATTAATTTTTTTAACTCCGGATATTTATTTCTATAAACCGGATCAATCCACGCAATATTGAACAAAGCCATTAAATCTGAATATTCTTGGTCTGTAAAAATATCAATTCCGGCATCAGAATGAGTCTGAATTTTATAATAAAGTCTTTTGTATTCTTCGTACGGTAAAATCATTGATTGATAATTTGCATCAAAAAAATTATTTATTATAAATAATTTAGCATCGTCTGTCAGCATTTCAACGGGCATCACCGTCAATCTTGAATGTATGTCATGTGCATCATGATTTGCATAATCAATTATCGAATCCAAAAGCACAGGCACAAGATTAAAATTAAGTCTTAATCGCTTGAATTTTTCCAGAATTTCAACCATGTCAAGATAATCTTTTACGGCGTGTAACCTTACCCATGGCATTATATAGTCTCCGTCCGGAGTTAATTGGTATACAGGTTGGTGCATGTGCCAGTAGAATGCAATGGATAACTTTTTAATTTTACTCATCATAAAAATCTTTTTCCTAACGTAGTTATTATAACATTTTTTGTAGAAAAAATACAGTTGAACTATACTTCTACTTCTACAACGGTTTTTAAAGTTTACAATTTGCAACTTTTTGGATTTGTTGCTATAATAATTCTCGTTTAGTTTTAGCTTTAGAATAATATTAAAAATTTATATAATTTGAGGGAGAAAGTTAAATGTATAAAATCGGGTACAGATCTAGCGGGGGGGGGCGACCCTTCTAACTAGAAATAGCAAGGGTTTTGACCTAATTGGTATTAAATGTTGTAACTTAAAACACGGGTTAAAAAAAGGCTTTACGTTAGCAGAGGTATTAGTAACGCTTGCAATAATCGGTATAGTAGCGGCGATAACAATACCGACGCTTATAAATAACTATCAGGAAAAAGTATTAAATAATCAATTTAAAAAAAGTTATGCTGTAATTAATCAAGCATTGAGAAATGCCCAAAGTTACTTTGGTTACATCCCAAAATGTTATTATTTTGCTGAGCAAGGAAGTCAAGCAGAAAGAGCTGACTGCAGGGAATTGACAAATAAGTTTTTAGAATCATTAAAGATAATAAAAACATGTGAAAATAAAGCCTATGAAAACGGATGTATTCCGGAATATAAAGGTTTTGATGATATCATAAAAGATGTGCACAAAGATGATGAAGATTACGATGAAGAATACTGGCAAGATTATGCAACGAGAAATTGTGAAGGATTCAATACATCTAAGATTTTAAATGAAAAAACCGTATATGTTTTAGCAGATGGTACAATTTTATTTTTTTTCTTTAACCACAGTTGTGTAATTTTAGCTTTTGATACAAACGGAATGCAAGGTCCTAATAAGTGGGGTTATGATTTGTTTGCAGTAACTTTACAGACTGACGGTAATTATTTTACTTACGGAAATACAGGTTGCATGCCTGTTGAAAAAAACGGAAAAAGTTTTAATGCAATGTATAAAGCTGCTTTTAACAGATGATTAAAGCTGATTATCAATGTCATATCCGAACATTGCGAAATCGTATTTTATAGGATCATCAGCATCATATTTACGTAAATTTTCAGTTAATTCCACTACTGCCTTAAAATCATTTGATATTCTATTTAATAAACCCATTTGACGTGAAATTTTTGCTACGTGAACATCTAACGGAATTAATAAGTCAGATAAAGGCATAAAATCCCATATACCAAGATCTACAGGTCCTTTTCTTACCATCCAACGTAAAAACATACACATACGTTTCATTGCTCCGCCATTTCTTGGATTTGGTATCATGAAATAAAAACCTTGATCCGCATTTTTTACATGTGAATAGAAATAGTCTGTTACAGGAATAAACATATTACTATTAACAGGATTTTCATAACCGTATTTAAAAAGTTCCTCTAATCCGCTGTCTTTCAAGTACAATTCCTTCATAATTAAAAAAATTTGTGCAAAATCTTTTGTTTTTCCAAATCTATAATTAAAATCGCCTAAAATTTTAGGTTCAAAATTTATTATAAAATTATAGGGTTCATTTTCTGCCAAATCAAAAAGACTATCCAATTTTTTTATAAAAAAATCTCGACGCCCATATGCTACTAAAGAGGCTATAAAACCGGCTATTTCAATATCTTCTTTACTTTTAAATTTTTTTGGAAACTTCACGGGATCATTTTTTATAAAATCTATTGTCTCATATTTTGTTACCAAATTATCAATTTCGGTTTTTGTAATCATCTTAAATCCTTAAAACACTCCTTCAATATTTTATCACATTCTTTTTCATTAATCCCGCCATAGACCTTAAGTTTAGAATTTGCAATTTGCCTTAAATCAATTTTTGAACCAAGAGCACCATAATTCGAGTCATAAGAACCAAAATATACGGTTTTAATTCTGGAATTAATTATTGCCCAAGCACACATTGGGCAAGGCTCAAGCGTCACATATAGTTCACAATCATCTAAACGCCATTTGTTTAATTTTTTTGCAGCTTCACGCAAAACAAGAATTTCCGCATGAGAAGTTACATCTTTATCGTGTTCTTTTTTATTTGTAGCTGCGGCAATTATTTCACCATTAAGGACAATAACAGCTCCGACTGCAATTTCACCTTTAACAGTTTTAGCAATTTCAATGGCATTTTTCATAAAATTCATATTATACAATAACCTCTGCTAAATCCAAAGTAATTTCTGCACAAAATCCGCATCCTGCAGAAGATGATAATTCAATTTTGCCATTCATTGCTTCTAAAAGACCTTTCACAATATACAGACCCAAGCCTGTTCCTCTGGTTGTGCGTGTTGTATTATCTTCAAGTCTTATAAATTTCCCGAAAAGACGTTGAAGTTTATCTTTTGGAATTATGTCACAATCGTTTTTAACAAGAATTCTTGCTTTGTTGTGTTTAACTTCTGTATCAACCCTGATAACAGAATCCGGATATGAATATTTAACCGCATTTTCAAGCAAATTGACAAAAACCTGTTCAAGACGACCCTTATCTGCCATAACGAGCGGAAAATCATCTTTTATTTTTATTATTATACTTCTGCTATCTTTTTTACGTAAAAGCATTTCAGAACGTTCAAGAATATCTTTTAAATTTGTTGCTTCATTTACCGTTCTCAAGCGCATTCTTTCTATGTCCGGAATCGTTAGTAAATCTTCAATCAAACGTTGCAATTTTTCCGATTGCTCTTTAATAACTCTTAGAGATTTTTGTTTTGTTTCTTCATCAATTATTATATCCTGCCTCATTAATCTTGAAGTATAACCTTGAATACTTGTTAATGGTGTTCTTAATTCGTGGCTTACCGTATCAATAAGATTTGATCTGAATTCGTTTAATTCTTTTAATTCAACGTTATTTTTTTTAAGTTGAAGATAGGATTTGTGAATGGCGTTTGCCATTTTGTTAAACTCAAAAGCAAGGAAAACTATTTCATACGGTGTAAATGCCGTTGTTAAAAGCCGAATTTGTCTGTTGTAGTTGCCTTTTGATATCGCAATGATACCTTTGAATAACTGACGAATATTTATGTAAAGATAATAAGTATATAGTGCCGATACAAATAAAATTGTAATTGTTGCAGCAAGCACGGAGAGAATAATTTTGTATCGGTTATCATTAATAGTTCTATTTGTGATATCTTCAGTTGTGTTTACAATTATCGTAATTTTAGGATTTTCTTTTGTTACATATACAATCGGTTGATTCTTTATATCACCGAAAATAACCGGATCATCATATTTACGGTACTTTGGTAATAGAGAAATTGTTTTTTGAAATACTTTTTCTGTGTAATTATGAGCGGCAATAAGTTTTCCGTTTTCATCCAATACATATATTTGTCTGGTGTCATTATCCAATGATTTAAACAGATGTGATCTCAAGTTTTCAACATCATATGTAATCGTTAAATAATCACCATTATTCAATTTTGTATACAGAATAGCTTTTTTATTTTCTCTGCTGTGTTTTGTAATTTCGTCCAACTCGCTTTGATATTTTATTATCATTATTTCATCGCAGCCCGGGACTTTTTTTTCTATACTGTCTAAGAAATCCTGTTTTCTTTGGGCAGTATCAAGATAATTAAGTGTATAAGCAATTTGGCTTAAAGTCATCTGATTTTGACTTATAAAAAAATCTATTTCATCAGATACCATATTAGCAATCAAGACAGCAGTTTGTCTAAGTTGAGATCTGACAGATTGTTGGTTGATATTATTTATGATAAAGCCGCTTATTATCATTGGAATAAGCACAGAAAAGAAAAATACGATAGCAATTTGTTCAACAATTTTAAGACGCTTAAACTTAAAAGCCATAAACTACCCTTCCGCAAACGGTGTTAATTTATATCCCACATTAGTTACAGTATGTAAATATTTTGGATTTTTTGTGTCAGGTTCTATTTTGTTTCTTAAGCCCCCTACATGAACTCTCAGCATTCTGACATCTTCATTACTGTCATATCCCCAGACTTCATCCAGTAATGTTGCCAAAGTGACAGGATTATTAAAATGCTGCATAAGAGAATATAAAATTTCAAATTCGGTAGGAGTTAATTTGACTTTTTTGTTAACTATAACTGCTTCTAAAGTTTCCGGTGAAATTGTTATATCTCCGGCGCTTAAAATTTCATCTGATAAAGAGTTTTTTCCTTCATTTACACTGTTGCGTCGTAAAAGAACTTTTATTCTTAACAGAACCTCTTGAATATCAAAAGGTTTAACAAGATAATCATCAGCTCCGCAGTCAAACCCTTCTGTTTTATCGTCAATAGTACCTTTTGCGGTTAACATAAGAATAGGAATAGCAAGTTTTGCATTACGTATATTTTTGCACACATCAAAACCGTTCATCTTTGGCATCATCACATCAAGTATAATTAAATCGTATGTATTATTTAATGCTTTATTAAGTCCTTCCAAACCGTCTTTTGCAGTATCAACAAAGTAACCGCTTTGACCTATGTCAAATTCTAAAAGTTCTCTTATTTCGTCGTCATCATCAACAATTAAAATTCTTTTTTCTGACATATAACCCCGCCTTTTATTTTTATTCTACTAAAATAAAAAGGTTTTAGCAATATTTTGTATAACAATCAACAAATATTGCAAAATTATCATTAAATCTTAACGGTAAACTTAGAACTTTTTCAATTTTGCATATTCAGCTGCCATAGCTTTTTTGCCCATCTTACCGAAATCTATTGTGTACATTATACTTTCACCTATTGTAATAACATCAGTAATATGTCCTACACCCAATTTTTCATGAAATACCCTCTCCCCAACGTTAAAAACATAATCAATTGTGGAACTTTCACGCTGTTTTTGAAGTTCTTGTTCGTGAAGCAGTTCTTCTTGGTTTTTACGTTTTCTTTCCTCTACCATACGCTTTATGGCATTATCTTTAAATAAGTCTTTAATTCTTTCTTCATCCCGTTGTTTATTAGCTTGAGATTTTACAAGAATTGTTCTGCTGGCAGTTCTGTTTGAAACTTCCCGGTTACGTTTTTGCGGCGCAATGAAACCTTTACCAAAACCTGTAGTAGGCTTTACGTAACCATAGCTGTCAGCTTGAGCTGTTGAATAATTTTTGCCGGAATCACCTGTTTTTACTTTGGATACTGCATCACGAAAAGTTGATGCGCTTTCGGATCTGCTCTCAAATGTTGACATTTCAAGTAATTTCCGCGGGATTTCTTCAATAAATCTTGAAGGATTATAGTATTTATATTCTCCCCACATTTGGCGGCGTTTTGCAGAAATTAGGTATAGTTTTTCTTCTGCACGTGTAACTCCGACATACATTAGTCTTCTTTCTTCCTCCAATTCTGATGGAGAATTGAAGGTTCTTTGATGTGGAAAAACACCTTCATCCATGCCTGCCAAAAATACGACAGGAAATTCCAAACCTTTTGCCGAATGTAGAGTCATCAATGTAACGTTGTTTGATATGTTATCCATCCCGTCAATATCAGAAACCAAAGCAACCTGTTGCAAAAATTCGCCCAATGCATTATCTATTTCTTCCGGCTCAAATTCTTCTGCGACGTTTACTAATTCCTGTAAATTCTCAATATCGGCGTCAGCTTCGGGTGTGTTTTGAAGTTGTAATTCCGCTAAATAACCTGTTTTTTCTATAACTAAAGTAACAAATTCTCTTAAGTTATGACTTTTTAAAGCATCTTGAAATTTCAAAATTAAAGATGCGAAATCTTTTAGTTTATTTTGAGTTTTTGCTGAAATTTCACTTGAATCGTCAAGCTCTTGAATAGCTTGGAACAAACTTATATCACGTTCATTTGCAAACTTTTGCAGATTATTTACTGTAGTTTCACCTATAGAACGTTTCGGAACATTTATAATACGCCTGAAACTTTGCGAATCATCCGTGTTATAAATTAATCTCAAATATGCGATGATATCTTTTATTTCCTTACGGTCGTAAAACTTCAAGCCGCCATATATTTTATAGGGAATCCCCGCAGCCATACAAGCTTCTTCAAGTGCACGCGATTGAGAATTTGTACGATACAAAATTGCATAACGGTTGTAATCTCCGCCGCTGTTTTGTTTAATTTTACTTACAATAAAATTAGCTTCATCAGCTTCGTCTTGTGCTTCATAGTAGTCTATGAGTTCGCCATCACCTTTTTGAGAATAGAGGAATTTTTCAACACGTTCTTGGTTATTTTCAATTATTGCATTGGCAACATTCAAAATATTAGCTGTTGAACGATAATTTTGTTCAAGTTTGATAATTTTTGCATCTTTAAAATCATGTTGAAAATTCAAAATGATTGTGTAATCTGCACCACGCCAGCTGTATATCGATTGGTCAACATCACCGACTACGCAAAGTGAACGCTTTTTAGGAATTTCTTTTTTCATGTTGGTGTAAAGCATATTAACCAATTTATACTGCGCCAGGTTTGTATCCTGATATTCATCTACCAAAATATGTTTAAATTTATCGAAATAATATTCTCGTACTTGATCATTTTGTTCTAAAAGTTTGACAGCTAAAAGAAGCATATCATCAAAGTCAATTGCATTATTATTATTTAAGGTATTTTCATATTCTTCAAAAATTGATGCTATTCTTTGTGATTTAAAATCTCTTGCAAAAGTTGCAAAAGTATAGGCGTCCTGCATTTTATTTTTAGCATTGGAAATAACTGCTTTCACAAGCTTTGGTTGATAGATTTTGTCGTCAATATTTAATTTTTTAATAACCTGTTTTAATACAGCTATTGAATCAGTTTCGTCATATATGCTAAAATTTTTATCAAGTCTTTTCCCCGATTGGAAGCTATAATTTTCAATATTTTCTCGCAAAATTCTGCCGCAAATTCCGTGGAACGTGCCAACCCACATATATTTTACGGTTTCTTCACCCAAAATACTACCAAGACGCTCTTTCATTTCACGGGCTGCTTTGTTTGTAAAAGTTACAGCCAAAATATCTCTGGCTCGGGCGTATCCATTTTGGATTAAATAAGCAATCCTTGTTGTCAAAACCTTTGTTTTGCCTGAACCGGCTCCGGCAAGGATTAATAAAGGTCCTTCGATATTTTCAACGGCTTCTTCCTGTTGCTTATTAAGTTTTTCTAATATATTTTCCACAAACCCTATTCCCAAAATCTGTTTTTCATGCTATAATACATCTTAAGCGAAAAAAATATTAATTGCAAAAGGTAGGGAAAATGGTAGAGATTTTGATGAGTACGAAAGATGATGATAAAGAAAAACAAGGTTCAATTGTTGTTCCTATAGATGATGATATGGACGTTGTTAAGTCGAACTCACCTAATACTGTTGATGAACTTGCAATGGAGCTGGCTACCATTAAACAATCCGCAAAAAAAATTGCGATTATCGGGAGTCGTAATTTGCCGATAACACATCAGCAAATGATTGAAACACTTTCTATGGCGCTTGTTATGCAGGGCAATACAATAATAACTTCCGGCGGTTCCTCCGGAACTAATGCTGCCGCTATTCGTGGCGCTATGAAGGCTAATCCGGATAAGCTTAAGGTTATTTTGCCGCAAACAATAGGTCAACAACCTTCTGATGTCCAGGATCAATTGATCGGTGTTCCTAACATTGTTGAACACTCTGATCGTGCAATGATGACTTTGGCTGATGCTTCTCGTGTTTGCAACAGAGAGATTATTGATGATTGCAACCAGTTGATTTGTTTCTTGTCTCATACAAGTAAAACACTTCATAATGCTGTTCAATATGCTGAAGAAGGGCATAAAGTTATTACTGTATTTTACTTGGATTAATTATTTTATGGCTTCGTTGGTATAAGATGTTTTAAACATCAGGTTTTTGTGTCTTTTTAGATAAGGGTTTAAATGCTTAAGAAACTGACCGGAAAAAATCCGAAAGATTATGAATACGCAGCCCGCTGCATTATGGATAATGCAGATGAACGGCTTTTTGCCGAATTGGTTGAAAAAGATAGTTTTTTGTTTGATTTTGTGAAGCAAAATGTGGCTCAAAGACTTGAAAATGCTACAAATGATCATAATTGGCAATCTGTAATTCCGTTTTTAAAGTATTATTCACCTTATTATGAAGAATTTATAGTTTCAACTTTAGCAAAATATGCGGATGATGATTTAACTGATAAAATGCTTGAATTACTAGAAAACGGTACTATCGCTCAAAAAACTTATGCCGCAAAATTTTTTTCACGTATTCAAGATCCTCTATCAATTGATCTTTTAAAGGAATATTCTTATACCTTAAACGACTACCTTAGTGCAAATTGTGCTATAGCACTTTCTGCAATGCAGGAAAAAAGTTCTTATAATGAGGCTTTAGAAAAATTACATTCCGGTGATGATTTTGAACAATTAGCCGCTGTAAAATTCTTAGTGGCATACGGAAACAAAGAAGCTATTCCCTTTATTATAAAAACCATGAAAAATTCATCAATGGCAGAAAATATTGCCGGTGAAATTCCTTATCTGGACAGTATTTTCAATATACTGGATGAAAATTTTGAAAACGGTTTGTTGATAGTAGACTGCATAATAAACGGGCTTGGTGAAATCTTGGGATTGTCACAAGTATTTGATTTTGAGCTTTTTGAAGTTTTGGAATATATTGAAAAAAAATATGAAGACAGCCGCGCAGCGGTGGTATTGTTGAATGCCAGAGAAAAATTTGAAACCCTGACTGAGAATGACGAATACCTTTTTGATGAAGATAAAAATACTAAAAATGAAATAAATGATATTAAAAAACTTTTACTGAATGTAGACAAGAAAGATTTGCTTGCAAAGGTGAACGCCGAATTAAAAGAAGAAAGTCCTTTCGTGTTTACTGCACTGGAATTTGCCTCCGATTTAATGGCAATTCGTGAGCTTTTAAAATGTAATAATCAAACAATTATTCTAAAAACAGTAGAAGTATTAAAAAATCTGAACAATCTTGATGATACCGCAAAAACCGTTGCATTGCTAAAAATTACAGACGAAAATATTAAATCAATAATCCGAGCATTATAATTTTATGCTATAATTTCATTATGGATTTTGAAGAGAAAACTATAGATTCTGAATATGTCTACAGGGGAAAAGTTATTGATGTTTTGCGTGACAATGTGGAAATTGTTACGGGTAGAAAATCTGTTCGGGAAGTAGTTGAACACACAGGTGGGGTTGTAATAGTTGCACAAAAAAGTGTTGACACAATTTTGATGGTTAAACAATACAGATATCCTATAAAAGAAACTGTTCTTGAACTTCCGGCAGGTAAACTTGAAAAAGGTGAAGAACCTTTCCCTGCTGCCAAAAGAGAACTTGAAGAAGAAACCGGTTATAGAGCTTTAAAATGGAAAGAATTGGGTTATATCAACACAACTCCCGGATTTTGTAACGAAAAATTGTATTTATATCTGGCTAAAAATCTTGAGTTTGTTGGCGAACACCCTGACGAGGGTGAAGTTTTACAGTGTTTTGAATACAAAATTGATGAGATTTTTGAAAAAATAAAACTTGGTGAGATTAATGATGCAAAAACAATTTGCGGACTTATGAGGGCTTTTAAACTATGATTAAACTGGTTGCGACCGATATTGACGGAACAATATTAAAATGGAGTTTTCAATTCAGTCCAAAAGTAAAGCAATGCATAAGAGAACTTGATGAAAACGGAATAAAAGTTGTTTTAGTCACCGGCAGGATGCATTCTGCGACGGTTCGTATTGCGCAAGAACTTGATTTACATACCCCCATTATATCTTATCAAGGTGGCCTAATAAAAGATGAAACCGGAAAAACTTTATATCAAAAGGATTTGCCAAAAGATTATGCTGTTAAGATTATTGATTGGGCAAGGCGAAATAAAATCCACTTAAATTTATATCTGGATGACAAATTATACGTTGAACAAGATAATGAAATAGTAAAAGAGTACACTGACGGAAGATTTATTAATTACACTGTATGCTCCTTTGATAGTTTGAAAATAGAAAACGTAAACAAACTTTTAGCAATTGATTTGAGAGATGCCGAAAAAGTTACCGGTTGGGTTGAAGAACTTAGCGAAAAATTCCCCGAGTTATATATAGTAAAATCAACTCCATATTTTTGCGAAATTGGGTCCAAAGAGGCAAAAAAATCTTCCGGCGTTGAATTTCTAGCCAATATGTGGGGTATTAAAAAAGAAGAAATTTTAACAATAGGTGATCAAAATAATGATATAGAACTTTTAAAATCCGGCGGAATTAAGGTTGCTATGGGTAATGCTACGGATGAATTGAAATCCTGTGCGGATTACATAACAGATACTGTCGAAAACGACGGGTTTGTGAAAGCAATTGAAAAATTTGTAACTTTAGGGGTAAAAAATGTATAGAATTGGCTTAGGATATGATATTCATAAATTAACAGAAGGACGTGATTTAATCATTGGAGGTGTCAAAATAACCCATGAAAAAGGGCTTTTGGGACATTCTGATGCGGATGTTTTAATCCATGCAATAATTGATGCCATGCTTGGTGCTTTGGTACTTTCCGATATAGGAACACTGTTTCCGGATACTAATCAAAATTATAAAGATATTGACAGCACTATTTTACTCAAAAAAGTTTACGAAAAAATATCCGAGAAAGGCTGGCAAATAGTCAATATCGACAGTAATATCATAGCCCAAGAACCTAAGATGATGCCATATATTCCGAAAATGAAAAAAGTTTTATGCAAAATATTGGAAATAGAGCCTGATGAACTATCAATTAAAGCAAAAACTAATGAAAATTTCGATGCTGTCGGACAAAAGCTGGCGATAGAAGCGCATGCTGTTGTTATGTTGAGAAAATAATTCGTATCCGCTTTAAATATCACTATTTAAAAACCAAAAGAGCTTCAATATCAATATCTAATGCTTTTGAAAGTTCAAGAATCTTGCCCAAAGACATGTTTTCTTTTCCGCCTTCGATACTTGCAATATAATTTTGTGAAACTCCCATAACTTCTGCAAGCTGCTCTTGTGTTAAATCTTTTTTAACACGTTCGATTTTTACATTTTTACCAAATTTTTTCAATAAAGTTTCTTTATCCATAATTTATAAGTATACAAATATTGACTTATAAATTCTATTATGTTATAACTAATATTATATATATTATAACTTATAAAGGAGAATATATGGACGTTAGTAAAAAATTTTCTACGATTTTATATGAATATATGAAAATAATTATACAACTTAAGATATTAGAAGGATTTTGTATTGCAAATAGGTGCAATGAAGAAGTTGGCTACATACTTTATTTTATTAAAAAAATAAACAGAATGAATAATAAGCTTTATAACGAAATAGACAAAATGTCGATTGATTTTAACAATTTATCTGAATTTACGCATCATTGACATAGCTTTTGTCATAGCGTGTTTGCCCATTTTACCGCCAAAGCCGCCCATCATTTTTTTCATATCATTCATGCCCTTCATCATCATACGCATTTGTTCAAACTGCTTGATATAAAGATTAATGTTATGCATATCAATGCCGCAGCCTTTGGAAATCCTTTTTTTACGGCTGGTATTTAATAACGAAGGATTAGCACGCTCTTCGGGCGTCATGCTTTGGATAAATACTTCGATTTTTTTGAATTGTTTTTCACCCTCGTGTGAAAGTTTTTCCCTGTCATCTTTGGATATTTTCATCCCCGGAATCATACCTAAAATTTGATCCATTGAGCCCATCATTTTCATTTGTTTTTGCATTTTCAAAAAATCATCAAAGGTAAATTCGGCTTTTGCCATTTTTTCTTCGAGCTCTTTGGCTGATTTTTCATCAAAAACCTCTTGCGCACGTTCGACAAGTGAAACAATATCACCCATTCCAAGAATTCTTGTAGCCATACGTTCGGGATAAAAATCCTCCAACGCATTTAATTTTTCGCCCGTACCGGTCAGTTTAATCGGTTTGCCTGTGCAATAAACAACAGACAATGCGGAACCGCCACGGCTGTCACCATCAAGTTTTGTTAAAACAAGACCTGTCAACCCAATTTGTGCGTCAAAGTTTTCAGCGACATTTACAGCCTCTTGACCTGTCATAGCATCGATTACGAGCAGTTTTTCATGAGGCGCAAAAATTCTGTCAATAATCAATAATTCTGCCATCATATCTGTGTCAATTTGTAAACGACCTGCAGTATCAAGAATTAATACATTGAAGCCTTTTTCTTTAGAATAATCAATGGCGGCTTGAACTATTTGTTTGACATCTTTTGAATTGTCAATTGAAAAAACTTCAACTCCAATCTCACTGCCTAAAGTTTTAAGTTGCAAAATTGCTGCCGGCCTATAAACATCACATGCCACCAAGAGTGGATTTTTGCCTTCTTTTTTAAGTTTTACGGCAAGTTTCGCAGAAGAAGTTGTCTTACCTGATCCCTGCAAACCAAGCATCATTATCAACGACGGATGACCGTTTAAATCCAAAGGTTTTTGTTCTTTCCCCAAAAGCTCGATTAATTCATCATTAACTATTTTTACCAATTGTTGTGACGGATTGACGCCTTCAAGAACCTTTTCGCCTTCAGCTTTATCCTTAATCGCTGAAATAAAAGCTTTGACAACTCTTAAATTCACATCAGCTTCTAAAAGAGCACGCCTAATTTCGCGCAAAGCCTCCTGCATATTATCTTGTGTAAGCTCTGTATTGCGTGTTTTGCTTATAATACTTTGTAATCTGTCACTCAAACTTTCGAACATATTTTCATGATAACACAAAAAAAAGCTATGTACTGAGGTGCATAGCTGTTGATTAGGGATATGTGTATCTTAGTCTCTAAGGAGTATGGTTTTATATTATCAGACGGTTTAAAAAATAAAATCATACATTTTATTGATGTTTTAAAAAATTTGCTAAATTTTTTTTAGTGGTACAATATAAATACAAAGCGGTATCGTCTAGTGGTTAGGACGGGAGATTCTCATTCTCCAAACAGGGGTTCAATTCCCCTTACCGCCGCCATTTTGGTTGTATTGATTATGAAAAAAATATTGTGTTACGGGGATTCAAATACTTTCGGTTTTAACCCTCAGACCGGTAGAAGATTTGATAAAAAGAGTCGTTGGAGCGGTATATTGTCTTTCCTGCTCGCAGGTAAGTATGAAATTATTGAAGAAGGCATGAATAACAGAACAGGTTTTTTTCGAAACCCTGAGGGCTTGATTCAAAGCGGTTGTCAATATTTATCTGTTTATTTGCAGAGTAATCATGATTTTAATATCTGTGTTTTAAGTTTAGGTACAAATGATTCTCAAATTGGTTATCCGCTTGATGAAAAAAATGTGGAAAAAGGTCTTAAAAACCTTATATATGTGTTAAGAAGTATAATTCCGGGTGTTAAAATTATTATAGTTCCACCCGTTAAGATTACAAAAGATGTTCTTCACAGCAATTTTTCAACCATGTTTAATGAGGAGTCTATTGCTAAAATTCAAAAAACTTTTCATTTTTTTAAAAAATTTGCAAAAGATAATAGTTGTTTTTACTTTGATTTTAATAACTATGTTCTGCCTTCAAAATATGACGGTATACATTATTCAATAGATTCACACAAAATTATTGCTGAAAATCTTGCCAAATTTATTTTAAAGGAACTTTAAAATAGTTGTATATTTACTAGATTATTTTAGTTTTTTATTGCAAATTAATATAAAACATGATAAAATAAGACCAAATAAGGAGGAAGTGAATGAAGTTGAGCGGAAACAACGGGGGGGGGCGACTCTCCTAAGTAGAAATAGCAAGGGTTTTGCGGATATCTGTCATCCTGAGGCGAAGCCGAAGGATCTGCGGAGATTCTTCGCCGGCGCTCAGAATGACATTAAAGAACTTAACGACTTTAAAAAGAAAGCCGGTGCTACGCACGTAGACATGCCAGGCAACATTCGTTGTGCCGCGTTTACCCTCGCCGAGGTGCTTATCACCCTTGCCATCATCGGTATTGTGGCAGCAATGACAATTCCGACGCTTATAACGAATTATCAGAAAAAGCAGACTGTATCCAAATTAAAACAAACGTATTCAATAATATCTCAAGCGCTAACCATGGCACAGGCAGAACATGGTGATACAACAACGTGGGATGTGGCAGGTATTTACGGGACACCTACAGATGATGCTAATTTTTCATCAAAAGAAGCATTGGAAACATTTGTTAAAAAATATTTTATTCCATATTTAAATGTTTCAAAAGATTATGGATATACGTCGGTTTCATCTATTAAATATGATGGTCCAAGACTACCTTTTACAGGTAATTATACTTCCGGAAAAGATTCATTGAAATATTTTTTGTTGTTATCTAATAATGTTTTTATTTCAATTGTCATAGAAACATCGGGGTGTGCATCTGGTACAAGTGTTGAGGATGGTACGTGTGTTGATAGATATTTGCATCCTGTTTTCTATGTAGATGTTAATGGTTTTCAAAAGCCTAATACATTGGGAAAAGATATTTTTGTAATGCGTTTTAATTTGAATTCGCGTGTCGTTGAATTTTATCGTTATGCTTCAACTAGACAGTCGGCACTTTCTAACTGTGCAACCGGTAATTCATATACATGTGGATATTTGATTTTGTTAGACGGCTGGGAAATTAAAGACGATTATCCTTGGCAGTAACATATTATTTTTGCAACGATATTTTAACATTTTGTCAAAAAAATTCAGCATAAAAAATGTTTCTGCTATGATAGTAACAGGTTGGTTTTTATTAGCCGAAATGTCAGTTAACCCCGAAAGGAAACATTTATGAAAAAATTTTTACTTGTACTTTTTACACTTTTATTTAACATTCAATATGCTCATGCGGTGAATGTTGATGCAATGATGGACAAATATGTTGCACCTGTTTGCGACAGAATTGCGGATGTGGTATTCTTTCCGATTTCAATAGGTTCGTCACAGGTTCCGTTGATTATATTCTGGATTTTGTTTGCAGGATTCTTTTTCACATTGTATTTTAAAGGTGTATCTTTATGGGGCTTAAAACATGCTGTGGAAACAGTTGCAAAACCGGCTGATAAAAATTCCGATTCAAACGGTGAAGTTTCTTCATTTCAGGCATTGGCAACAGCATTATCCGGTACAATCGGTATAGGAAGTATTGCCGGTGTTGCGATTTCAATATCAATAGGCGGTCCCGGTGCAGCCTTTTGGATTTTTGTAGGTGCACTTTTGGGTATGTCTATCAAGTTTGTGGAAGCTACACTGGCTGTTAAATATAGAAGATTTAACCTTGACGGAACAGTGTCCGGCGGGCCTATGCATTATATCGCACACGGACTTACAAGAAAAAAATTACGCTGGTTAGGCCAGCCTCTGTCTGCTATATTTGCACTTCTTTGTATCGGCGGTGCAATTTCAGGCGGCAATATGATTCAAATTAACCAATCAGCACATCAGCTTGTACATATTACAGGCGGTGCAAACAGTATTATGCACGGTTATACATGGATATTTGGTGTTGTAATAGCTGTTTTGGTTTGGATGAGTGTTGTAGGCGGTATCAAAAGTATATCTAAAATTACAACTATTCTGGTTCCGACTATGTGCTTTTTGTATATAGGCGCATCACTGGTAGTAATTCTGGCAAATTATGCCGCTATTCCGCACGGACTTATGGTAATCGTAAAAGAAGCTTTCTGTCCGCATGCTGTTGCAGGGGGTGTGTTTGGTACCATAATTATCGGTTTAAGACGTTCAGTACAATGTAATGAAGCAGGTACGGGTGCTGCCGCTATTGCTTATGCAACCGTTAAAACAAATGAACCGATTTCTCAAGGTTTTGTTGCTTTGATTGAAACATTTTTAACAGGTGTTTTATGTCTTTTGACATCATTTGCAATATTATTCTCAGGTACATTTGTTATGGGTGCTCAGGGGATTTCCGGTATTGAGCTTGCATCAACTGCATTTCAATCAGTAATTTCTTTCTTCCCGTATATTTTATCACTTGTTGTTATAATGTTTGCATTATCAACATTGATTTCCTGGTCATATTACGGTCAAAAAGCATGGAATTTCCTTGTAGGCGAAGGCAAAAAACGTAATTTAACTTTTGATATTATTTATTGTATATTTATCGTAATCGGTTCTGCCATGAACGTAGGATCCGTAATTTATATTACCGATGCAATGATGATTGCAATGTGTGTACCCAATATTATAGCTTTGTATGTTATGGCTCCGGAAATTAAACGCGATTTTAATGAGTATTGCCAAAGACATGATATTGGCAAACTTGTAAACGGTTGTTGGATTAAAAAAGCTGAAACTGCAAATAATTAAAAAGTGTAATTTTTCATAAAATGTAGGATACCTAATTGTCTTCAATTTGCCATTTTTTAGGGTCAAATTTCAGGTCCTTGATTTTTATTTTTAATGACTTTAAATAGGGTTGAAGTTTTAAAATAAGCTGTGTTTTTTTAAGCATTAATTCTTGGGCAACAATGGCATTTTCACAAGCTATTACCATAACCCCGCTGCCAAGCATTGAATGTGGTTTTGATTTTTCGGCAAATTTTTTGCCCGCAACCTTTGACCAGAATTTGTAAAGATTACTTCTGGTTATCGCTTTTTTTATATCTTTATTTTCAAGCATATCTGCTATAATTTCTTCTGTAGAAACAAAATTCGTATATAAAACTTTCTTCACGTTTTTGTACCTTAAATTTTTTGTGGTATTATTAGAGAATGGAAGTTGTTCAGTTAAATAATATCATAAAATCTTCTAAAAATATATTAATAATATCACACATAAATCCCGATGGAGATACGTTGGGTTCTATGTGCGGTATGTACTCTTTAATCAAAACTAATTTTAAAAAGAAATGTGACTTGCTTGTTGTTTCTAAAATTTCTGAGAAATATAAATTTATCCCCAATATAGATTTGGTAAAACATATTGATGAATTTGATAAATCTCGTGTATACGATTTGGTAATAAATGTTGATGTCGCTGCAATGGATAGAATTTGTGACGGAAAAATTCTTTTTGAAAAAGCAAAAAAAACTGTCAATATTGATCACCACAAGACAAATATAAGTTATGCAGATTTAAATTTTGTCGAAGGTGATGCAAGTTCGACATCAGAGGTTATTTATTCTATTGCTAAAAAATCGGGTTGGAAGATAAATTTCGATGTAGCAGTTTGTTTATACACCGGAATATTAACTGATACAGGTTCATTCAGGTTTAATAATACGACTGCCAGGTGTTTAGAATATGCTGCAGATATGATTAGACTGGGCATAGTGCCTAATGATATGTTTATAAAGTGCTATGAAACGTATACAAAAGATATGTCGCTTTGTCAATTTTATTGTTTGAATAAATCTGTTTTTCTGGATGATGATAAAATTGTGTACACAACGGTGTACAAAAAGGATATGGAAAAATTTAATACTGATGAGGAGTTTGCAGAAGGTTTGGTAGAAAGACTTCGTGCAATTACATCTACAAGAGTTGCTTTTGTGGCAAAGGAAATGAAAAATGGCGGGTGCAAAATTTCTATGAGAAGCAAAGAAATAGATGTTGCGGAAATTTGCGGGTTGTTTGGCGGTGGCGGACATAAACATGCTGCAGGTTGTACAATGAAATATAATGTTGAAGAATCAATAAAAAAAATTTTGTTCGAGATTAGGAAACATGAGTTGTGAAAAACAAAACATTTGTCAGAGCTATAAAAAGATTAGTAATTTCCGTTATTAAGAATGATTTTTACGGTATGGCGGCAGAAATGGGATTTATGATGGTTATAGGTATTTTCCCGTTTATGCTTTTTCTGATGGCAGTTTTTGGCTGGATGGGGAATAAATCATATATGGATCCGATTTTACTTGCACTATCTAATATTATTCCTGAGCAAGTTATGAATTTAATCATGACAGTTTTGTCAGAAGTAATGATATTCCAGCAAGGTGACATTATGGGTACGATAGGGGTTATTGTGACTATTGTTTTGTCAACGAACGGAATGGCGGTTGTTCTTAAAGGGTTAAATCGTGCATACAAGGTTGAAGAAACAAGAAATTTCGTATACACAAGAATTTTATCTTTTATCATGGTAATAGTTGATACGTTTGTATTATTTTTAAGTATAAACCTTATTATATTTGGTAAGGTATTTATAAATTTTGCGGTAGAGCATTTTCATATGTCGAATAAAATAGCGATTATGCTGTTAACTTTGCGTTGGCCTGTTGCATTTTTGGCATTATACTTAATGGCATTTTTAAGTTATTATATTTTACCTGATTTACGTGGTAATGAAGCGTTTAAACGAGCGAGTGCACTGCCCGGGACTTTGTTTTTCTGTACTTTTTGGCTTGTGGGGTCTTGGGGATTTTCTGTTTATGTTAACAATTTAGGAACGTATAACCTTGTTTACGGAATAATCGGGGCATTTATAGTTTTGATGGTATGGCTTTACTATACATCAATATTAATCTTGATAGGCGGAGAAATAAATTCACAGGTTTACAACCAGCTTGAAAGAAAAGCCGGTGAAATCAGAGATGATTTTGCCAAACTTAAAAAACCCGGGACCTAGAGTTGTTTCGTTACAAGGGCAAGTATATCGTTAAATATTACAAATACCATTAATAGTATCAAAAACATGAAACCTATTGTCCCAATCTTATCAATAGTTTCTTCATCCAGTGGCTTGCCTTTTAATTTTTCAATTAATAAAAACATCACATGGCCGCCGTCAAGTGCAGGTATTGGAAGAAAGTTTACTATTGCAAGATCTAGTGAGATAATTGCTATTAACAAAAGTCCTGAAAAAATCCCGCTGTTATCAATAATATCACCACCGACTTTTGTTATTGCAATAATTCCGTGTAAGTCTTTTAGCGGGATTTTGCCGCTAACTATTTGATAAAGACCGTATAAAAGCATATAAGTTTGGTCATATAAATATTTTCCGCTAGTGATGAATGCTGATTTGACACCTTTTGTAGAGATTAAAATTTCTCTTACATCAAGTTGAACACCTATTTGACCTTTTTCATTAGGATAAACAGGTTTAAGATTTATTTCTTCTCCGTTACGTAAAACAGTTATATATAAAGGTCTAGCACTATCGGAAAGTGCAAAAGCAAGATTATTTAAGGACAATGTACCATCAGATATTATGTATGATTTATCAACAATCCTATCGCGTAGAGCTTTTTGAACATCATTAAGTTTAAGTTGTTTATCTTCGTACTTTTGGAAGCCTTTAAGCATGTTTTGTGTCAAGGAAATTGCTTTTTCCGGTTTTTTCTGCGGTAATCTGACAAGAACATCTTGTGGAATAATTTCATTTTTCTGATAAGCAGGATTTAATTTTTTCAGATTATTATAATTTTCATTAACGAATTCTTCGTCAACTTTGCCGTCATTTTTCGGACTAAGTTGAGCATAAGCCAAAAGCCCGTAACTTGTGTCAATATCTGAACCATTAATACGAATTATTTTATCACCTTTTTGAATACCGGATGTCCATACAGACTGATTTTTTTCAGCAACAATTTGATTTATGTAGACTTCATATTTTCCTGAAGGCATATGTCCCCACAAAAATGCGGTCAAAAGGACAAATACAAATGCACAAACCACATTCGCAATAACTCCGGCAGAAACTACAATTAACCTTTGATAAATTGGTCTATTTAAAAAACGATCCGGAGAATCTTTTGGCAAGTCTAATTCTTTGTCATCATCAGGAAATGCAACATATCCTCCAAGTAAAAATGCGTGTACAAGAACTTTTACATCACCAACTTGTTTTTCCCACAATGTAGGACCTATGGGTAGTCCAAATCCGAACTTTGCTACTTTCATTTTAAAAGCTTTTGCTGCCAGAAAGTGTCCTGCTTCATGTACAAGTATCAGTACGCTTAATAAAAGTATCATTATAATTATTGACATAGAAATTCTCCTGCATTACTAATTATAGCATGAAAAAGAGTCAAAAATTCGCTTAAAAAGATTTTATTAACTATTAAAGATTAATAGAAAAATTTAATTTATAAGTAATATGACATAATGTAAAAATGAATATAAAAAGGATTAAATTCGGGTTATATAAGGAGATGCAGTCAGTATTAAGAGAATTTTTTTGCGCAAATTTTTTGTTGTGTCGTTTTAATACAAATGTGGATTGAAACTTAAGGAAAGGAAATTATATGTCAATGAATACAGTAAACACGCAGATAACACCTCAAAAGAGAACAGGTGGCATTAAAAAAGCAATTGCATCGACCTTTGTGCCGGGACTTGGACAATTTTTGGATTCACGAAAAAAAGAAGGTTGTTTTTATTTAATCGGTATTGGCAGTTCAGCCATAGTTAGTGCAAAATGTTTTTCCAAATATAATAAAGATGTGTTTGAAGCATCAAAAAAGGCATCAAAAGATATTTTCAATGCTCAACAAAAGGCTACTGCAGATGCTTATAATACTTTCAAACCGGGTACAGAAGAAGATCTTCCGAGATATATAAGCAGAATGCAAAAAAAAGCCACTAGCGGTATGATAAAACCGGAAGATGCATTTAAAACTGTTAAAAAAGACAGGCTGTATATTGGTATATCAACTGCACTAATTTGTATTATGCTGTTAATTGCAAACGTAGCAGATGCATATAAGGGCGATCGCAAAAAACTTAATAAGCAAATTGCGTAAAGTCAATCAAATCTTCAATTAAAGCACCTTTTATAATAACTCTTTCAAATAATTAGGCAAAGCAAAACGTGCTTTATGGTAATCTTTATTATAAATTTTACAAGTTTTAGTTATATTTTCGCAACGTTTTTCATCAATATATGAAAGCGGTTTGACATTTTCGGAACAAAATGCCCAAGCCCAATATCCTCCGGGATATGTCGGGATATTTGAGGTATAAGTTGAACATATCGGGAATACTTTCTTTAACAAATTATACATTTTTTTGATTTCTTTTTTGTTAGCAAAAGGTGACTCTGATTGAGCAACCATAATACCATCTTTTTTAAGTGAGTTTTTAACATTTGAATAAAATTCTTCAGTAAAGAGACCTTCTCCTGGTCCCATGGGATCTGTGGAATCAATCAGGACAATATCAAACTTATTTTCTTTATTTTTTATATATTCAATAGCATCTTGTACTAAGATTTCAACTTTCGGGTCATTAAGTGAGCAAGAAATTGTGGGTAGATATTTTTTACAGACGTCAATAACCAAGCCATCAATTTCGCACAATACAACCTTCTCAACTGTGTCATGTTTTAAAACTTCTCTTACTGTACCACCATCTCCGCCGCCTATTATAAGGACAGATTTTGGACATTTATGGTTAATCATAGGAATATGTGCAATCATTTCGTGGTAATGGTATTCATCACCTTCTGTTGTCATCATTAAGTCGTCAAGTGTCAGAACCCTGCCAAGTGAACTTTCAGTTTCAAAAACTTCTACTTTTTGAAATTCTGATTGACCGGAAAATAATATGTTGCCTGCTTTAATTGCAATTCCAAATCCTGATGGTGTAATTTCGTGATAATATCCGTTTTCTATTCCATTTTTCATTAGTTTTTATCTCCCATTATGTGTATGTGCAGGTGAAAAACTTCTTGACCTGCTTCTTTTCCCGTATTTATAAGAGTTTTATATGAGGATAATCCCACTTTTTTAGCCGCTTGTTTCACTGTCATCATTAATTCGCCCAACAAATTTTTGTCATCAAGTTCATTCAATGATGCAACATGAGTTTTCGGAACAACAAGTATGTGAACAGGTGTTTTAGGATTTATATCGTTAAATACAACTGCATAATCATTTTCTAATATAAAATCGGTTCCAAAATCGCCGTTTACAATTTTACAAAAAATACAATTCTCTTCCATAAATTCCCCTTTTGCATAATTTTATAACAGACATTGAAAAAATCAAAATTCTAAAAAAATGTTAACCAACTTGCCAATATATTTTTTGTAAGATACAATGTTAATGTAGATTTGGGAGGAGTCAATGCCGAAGTTAGCTGAACAATATGACAGAAGGCAATTTTATGCGGATGTAAAACCTACTTATCCCAAAATTAGTGAAGTGCGTCCATTAAGGACGTATGGAAAACCTAATTATTATTCAGGGCAAATTCGTTTGCAAGCTGACAAAAAGAAAATACGGCGTAATAATATTTTACACAAAATTATTTCTTTTGTTTTTTTAATTTTGATGGCAGTGTTTGTTTTACCCTTGGGATTTCATAGGGTAACCATGTCATTATTACATGGTTCTATGTACCCGCAAATTAAAACTGACTATCATGCTTTGAGATTTCCGACAACGAACTATCTTTCAAATGATTTGTTATTCAATAAACGTTATTTAACAAATATTGAAACCAAAAAGCCCCAGATGGAAAAGATTACCGAAACCTATAGAATGGGTGATTTGGAAATAAGTCTTAAAAATCTAATGACACAGTACCCTTCAATTTATCCGTCAATATACGTATGGCAATATGAAACGGAGAAATTTGCTGATATAAATGCTTCTGAAATATTTTCATCGGCAAGTATTATAAAAATTCCTGTTTTAATTGAACTTTTCAAATCCATTGAAGCAAAACAGCTTTCACTTGAGGACAAAATGATTTTAACTGATTATTACAGAGCGGAAGGTTCAGGCAGTTTACAATTTAAAGCTGAGAATTCATTGTGGACAATAGATAATCTTGCAAGAGTTATGGTTACTGAATCTGACAATTCTGCTACTAATATGATAATGTCAAAACTCGGTTCAATGACTGACATAAACAGGGCCATAAGGCAATGGGGATTAAACAGTACATATGTTCAAACCTGGCTTCCTGATTTAAAAGGGAATAACCGGACTACTGCTCGGGATCTGGGTATAATGCTTTATAATATTGACAATAACCCTAATTTTTTAGATATATCTTCACGTGAAAAGATATTTGATTATATGGGGCATGTACATAACAGTCGCTTAATTCAAGCCGGTCTTGGACCGGGTGCATTGTTTATGCACAAAACAGGTGACATAGGTACTATGCTTGGAGATGCCGGAATTGTTTTTACACCAAACGGCAAGAAATATATTGTGGTAATACTTGCTAATCGTCCTCATAATTCTGTTTTAGGTAAAGATTTTATTGTAAAAGCTTCTGAAATTATCTATAGTTACATGGTGAGATAATGTTGAAAGACTTACTTGAGACTAAAAATTGTTTTAAACTCATTTGCGGTTCAGGTAATGAGGATTCGCAAGCGGTGGAAAAACTTGTTGCTGTATATGCAAAAGCCGGTTGCAGATTTTTTGACTTATCAGCATCTGAAAAAATTGTAGATGCTGCGTTTCGTGGGCTTGAATTTGCACAAGTCAGGGATGCTTATCTGTGCGTAAGTATAGGTGTAAAAAGTGATATTCACGCAAATAAAGCGGTTGTGGATTATGAAAAATGTATCTCGTGTTATTCTTGCGATAATGTTTGTCCGCAGGGCGCGATAAAATATGCAAAGGTAAAAAAATATAAATGTATTGGTTGCGGCAAATGTGCAAAAATTTGCCCTAAAGGTGCAATATCTTTTGTTTCAGAAGAAAAAGATTTACGCAAAATATTACCTTCAATTATAACAAAAGGAGTTCATTGCATTGAGCTTCATGCTATGGGTTTGAACGATGATGAAACGGAAGACAAATGGAACTATATTAATGAAATTTTTAATGGTATTTTGGGTCTTTGTATTAGCCGAGGTAATTTAAGTGATGAGATGCTTGTTGAAAAAGCTAAAAAACTTACAGCAATAAGAAAACCGTATACGACAATAATTCAAGCGGACGGAGTTTCTATGAGCGGGGGCGAAGATGATTATAAAACTACTTTACAGACGGTTGCTACAGCTGAAATGCTTCAAAATATAAATTTACCGGTATATATTTTGTTATCAGGCGGTACGAATTCTAAAACCGCAAAACTGGCAAAAATGTGCGGTATTAATGCAAATGGTGTTGCTGTTGGGTCTTATGCCAGAAAAATAGTCAGAAAATATATTGAACACGAAGATTTTTTGAAAAATAAATTTTTGTTTGAAGCTGCGACGAAAATTGCTAAAGGTTTGGTCAACAGTTGTAATATGAACGTCTAATTATTTTTTAAACCGAAATTAAAAATTTCTTATACGGTAGAATTGTTTGACAAAGCCTTTTGGGGATGTAATCAACATTATATTTTTCCGCTATTTTGTCGATGTTAGGTGAAGCTGAAATAATAACTATTTTTGTATTTTTATATTCCGGATAAAATTTGACCTGTTTTATTAACCATTCTCCTGCATATATAGGTGAAAAATCGGATTCCATCTGCATGTCCGTAAAAATTATATCAAACGGTTCATCAATATTTGCGGACAAAAGTCTGTCACCCTCCTTTGCAGAACTTGCTGACAAGATTTTTACATTTTCATCTTTTAAAATATATTTAATATTACAAATATGATGTCTTATCCAGTTTGGAGAATCGTCTGTTACTAAAATTTTTTTCATACATTTATTATAACACAAAGGGCGGCTTTGCCGCCCTTATTATTTAATCTTCAATGGGAATCGTTATAATATACATATCACCTTTGCGTTCTTTGGTAAGTTGATTTAAATCAACGTTGTCGCCGAACATATAACTCTGCGTAAATTCAACCAGTGATCTTCTATCACCAAAACCGTGAATTCCTGCAGCTTTTACGGTTAAAATTTTGCCGTTTGTTTTGACCTCAACATTTTTTTCGTTATCGTTTAAGGGCATTAAATCAACCAAAACTTTGTATGCATCTTCATCTTGTTCGAGTCTAATGATATGGTTAGCTCGTTCTTGTAATCTTTCTGTTCCATGAAATGCTTTTTTGAAAGCTTTTTCCATTTGTCTGTCGCGTTTTTCAATAAATTTGTCCATGCGTTTCATTTGGTTTACCGGATTAAGCATTGCCTTGAAGTACCAGTCCGTAACTGCGTAGAATGCTAAAAACGCACCGATTAATGCCATAAAACCGTATAATAAATGTTTTAGAACCGGATGTCGGTCTATTACACAAGTTTTGTGTTCATAATTGTTGTTTTCTTCCATTGGAGTCTCCTTTCTTATTGAATTATATTATTTAATTTACCTTAATTTGTCCATAACCGATATGACTTAATTCTATTGCGCAATATTATAATATATGGTAGAATGTGTGTAAAGAGGAATAATATATGGCAAAAATTTTGGTAACTATGCCGGATGATTTTTTGAATAAAGTTGACGGGTTAGCTTTAATTGAGCAAAGGTCACGCAGTGAATTGATTAGAGAAGCTTTAAAAACTTATATGAGAAGAATTACCCCTTCTCAGGCGAAGACAGCCCTTGAAAACGCCCAAAAATTGGAGCAGCTTATCGATTAAATTCTTTTACAAAAGTTTCTACCCATTTTATCAAATGTTTTAATTCGTATGGTTTTGGCATATACAAGTCCGCGCCGCAGTTTAGTACTGTTTCTTTATCGTGAAATATTGATGTTACAATCAGTTTCGAAACGGCAAGTTTTTCATCATTTTTGAGTTTTTTGCACAGTTTTAAACCTTTTTGTGTTTTAATATCTCCAGCATCCAGAATAATTACTGCCGGTATCGTTTCATCTTGTTTTCTAACAATCTCAAACCCTTGCAGCTCTAAAATTGTTTTTAGTAAGGTATTCATAGCTTTGTCAGGTTCAATTATTCTGATTTTATTGTTGTATATTTTTTCCATTACGGAATTTTGTGCCGTAATTTTGGGACGCTCAATTAAATAGTTTGAACGTGTAGGCAAGTATGCCATATTACGTGTTTGAACTAGTGCATTAATTAATTGTGAAATATTTGTAAAATTATTAAATTCCTTTGTTACAATACCTATTGTTGTATGTATGAATTCACATCTTTGTCCGGCAAATTCATCTCCTTGAAGTATCATATATCCGCGGTTTACGTCATCATAAGAATAAAATTTAGGTGAAACGGAATCTACTGCAAAAGTTAAATAATTTGCTATTTTATCAACTTTATACATATCAGTTATAACCAAATATTCATTGTCTGATACAATTCCTATATAATCATCTTTATTTAAGGCTGATTGTATAATTGCACAAAATGTCTTGATTAACTTGTCAGAAGCAAGTTCAGTGTAAGTTTCTCTATAACTGTCAAAATTATCAATAGTGATAAGCATAGCTGCCCAAGTTTTTTTTGATTTTATAATCCTTTTTAATGTTCGGAATGAATAATTTTTGTTAGGTAAAAGTCTTTTCCCATCAAGGTTTGATTCAAATTCACGTCTGAGATGTGCTTTTATACGCATTATAAATTCATCAGAATTTACGGGCTCACTTATAAAATCATCAGCACCGTTTTCTAAAACCTTCAAACGGTCATCAATTTCCGCTGATTTTGAAATTGCAATAATTACGGGTCTCATATTATAAGTCAATGCACGAATTTTTTTACAATAGTCTGAAAGGTCACTGTCAATGCTATCAGATATTATTATTAAATCAGGTTCGGTATCTTGAATTGTTTTTAATGCAGAGATAAGGTTTTTAGATACAATTACCGTATTGGTGTCAGTCTCAAGTAACTTTTTATACTTTGTTGAAAGTTCTCGCCTTTTATCTATTAATAAAGTTACAGATTGCATTTTACCCTCGCTTGTTCTTCTACACTCATTACAGGTAATAGAACTTCAAATGTCGTTTCACCTTCACCTGAAATTACGGAAATTCGTCCGTTCATTTTTTCAACAAGATTTTTGGTAATGTATAATCCTAAACCGCTACCTTGTACTTTTCGTGTCAAAGGGTTATCTATTCTTGAAAATTTTGTGAAAATTTTGTTGTAATTCTCCGGTAAAATACCTATTCCATGATCGCTTACTTTTATTGAAACATAATCTCCCGCAGGTTCGGTAGAAACTTTTACCGTTGTATTTTCATTTGAATATTTTGCTGCGTTTTCTATTAAATTTGTCATAATTTGTTGAAATTTATCCTTATCAACAATTACCGTTGAGGTTTTTTCACTAAAATCAAATTCAAACTTATGCGTCGGATATGCTGATTTGACAATATCTATTACAGGTTCTATCAAATATTTTAAATTTGCTTCTTTTAAAACAAGAATATCTTTCCCTGGCTGTAATTTGGTTACGGAAAGCATGTTTTCAACCAATCCTATAAGCCTGTTTGATTGGTCCTCTATAATTTTTAAGAATTTCTTTTTGCTATCATCATCAAGTTTATCCCAAGATTCCAACATGGTTTGTGCAAATCCTCGGATTGATGTCAATGGTGTCCTGAGTTCATGACTTACGGTTGATATAAAATCTTCATAATTATCCATATTTTGATTATAACAAATTTTTAAGTGTTTTGCTTAAAATTAACAATATATTCATAAATCCGTAATTTAAATTATTTATCTAAAATACATTAGTTTTGACAGGGTTTTTAAATTTCGTAATATTAGCCTGAAATAACAAATCAACTTTACCTACGGGTCCATTTCTGTGTTTCGCAACAATAATTTCGGATTCGCCTCTTGAAGCTGCTTTTGTAACTTCAGCATCCTCTTCATTTTTTTGGTAATATTCCTGACGATAAATAAACATTACAATATCTGCATCTTGTTCTATCGCACCGGATTCTCTCAAATCTGATAACATGGGTCGTTTATCATTTCTTGATTCAACGGCACGTGATAATTGTGAAAGTGCGATTATTGGGACGTCGAGTTCTCTGGCAAGGGTTTTTAACCCTCTTGATATGGTCGAAATCTGTTGCATGCGATCTTCTCTGCTGCTGCTTTCCATTAATTGTAAATAATCAATTACAATTAAACCTAAATCTTTCTGTTCCATTTTTAATCTGC
This sequence comes from uncultured bacterium, assembly GCA_949299935.1. Lineage (GTDB taxonomy): Bacteria > Cyanobacteriota > Vampirovibrionia > Gastranaerophilales > Gastranaerophilaceae > SIG32. The sequence continues at coordinate 53,636 of CASGCE010000028.1, forward strand.
GGCATTTTGCCCTTATATCAGTTAATGTAATACCACTGGTATCATCTATAAAAATTGGCGCATTGGCAAAATCATTCATTGCGTTTACAATTTTGTCCCAATCTTTACCTTGCATGTTTCCGGTTTTTATACGTTGAGTATCGACTTCTGCTTGTGAACAAAGCATGCGTTGTACAAGTTGTTCTTTTGACATTTCAAGTGAAAATATTGCAACCGGAACTTTTTCTTTTATCGCAACATTTTGAGCTATATTTAACGCAAATGCAGTCTTACCCATTGAAGGACGTGCCGCAAGTATTATAAGATCTGATTTTTGAAGTCCGCTTGTTATATTATCAAGTTCATAAAAATCGGTTCTCAATCCGCTTAATTCACCTCTGTGTTCATAGCGGTATTCCATTTTTTGATATGAATTCAATACCAAATCTTTGACATGACTTAAATCACTTGTTGCTTTTTGGGAAGCAATATCAAATATTAACCTTTCGGCATTTTCAAGTGATTCATTAACTGGTTTCATATCGTATCCAAAAGAAACTATTTCGCTGCCGGCACTTATTAAGGCTCTTTTTACAGCCTTTTCCTGTACTATTTTTGCATAATATTCTATGTTTGATGTTGTAATTGTTTTGTAGCTTAAATCGTTTATGAAAGCACGACCACCAATTGTTTCTAATTTTGAATTATAGCTTAATACATCAGATACCGAGACCAAATCGATTCTTTCATTTGAATTGAATAACTGCAGTATTGCTTCGTAAACATATTTGTGTGCAGGTTTGTAGAAACTCTCAGGTTTTATGGTTTCAACAATTTTCGTTAAAACCTCAGGATTTACAAGAATTGCACCCAAAACAGCTTCTTCTGCTTCGATATTTTGTGGTAAAAGATTGCCTTGTTCGGTCTTTTCTTTCAATGTTGGCATGCCAAACCCCCTTGCATGCATGATATAACAAGATGAAAAATTGTGTAATGTATGTTAAAATAATTTTACCTATGATACATAAATTAGCAAAAATTTTGTTGGAAAAGAAATTGGTTATATCTACCGCGGAATCTTGTACCGGTGGTTTGTTAAGTTCTATGTTAACGGATATTTCCGGTAGCTCCGAATATGTAAAACTTAATTTTGTTACTTATGCAAATGAAGCAAAGCATAAAATCTTAGGTGTCAGCAGTATGACACTGGAAAAAAATGGAGCTGTAAGTGCTGAATGCGCAAGAGAAATGGCAGACGGTTTGTCAGATATAACAGAATGTGATGTGGCATTATGTACTACCGGAATTGCAGGCCCTAATGGCGGTAGTGAAGAAAAACCCGTAGGATTATGTTATATATCCTGTAAGTACAAAAATGAAATTTATGTCAAAAAAATACTTTTAAACCCCTGTATTGAAAGAAAAGAAATGAAAAAATTGTTCGCTGAGCATGCTATAGAATTTGCGTACAATGTTCTAAGTAACAATTAAATCAGCAATAATTTCGGGATTTTTCTTCATTAAGTGTTCTGCAAAAACCTCAGTGTCCAGTTGGGTTATGACAATTGACATTAAATCATTTGGTAGTTCACCAAGCATTTTTATTATTTCTTCGTCCTCTAAAACTGTCATAGCTTTTACTAATTCAGGTTTTTGTTTTTGATTATTAATCATATTTGTATAAGCTCTGGCATCAAACAGCTGATAAAGTTCAGGATTTTCTTTAGTAAGAGCTAATGTTAATTGTTGTTTTTGAGTTGTTTGCATACTTGTTAATGCTTCTTTGTATTGTAATGGGTTAAATTTGCTGATTTGTTTTATCATGTTCAAATGATCTTCTTCTTGACATTCTTTTCCTGTAACACTTTCAATCATTTGAGCAATATATTCAGGGGGAATAGATTTCAAATGTTCTAAAACTTTATTTTTATCAAGTTCGTGGCTTGTTAGGAGCTTATTAAGTTGTTTTTCCGGCATAAGTTGAATTACTTCTTCTTGTGAAAAAAGTTGAAAAACAGTTTTTACAAGTTGTTCAGGCGGAACTTCTTCAAGCATTTTGAGTAACTTATCCTGAGTAAAATACATCAAGCCTTGAACCAGGTCATTGTGTTCCATTAAAGGAAGAAATTCTTCCAGTTGTTGTTCATTCATATTCATTAGAATTATAAATTTGTTATTAGGATCTGCAAGTTTAAAAATTTCAATTAAAAGATTAACATCAGTTAATAGTTCGTTGGCAAGTTCAACTGCAAGCGGGTTACCTGCAGCGGTTTCCGCCTCAAGAACCTCTTCAATGGTTTTGCCTTGATACATCTCAAGTTTTTCGGCGGAAAGATTCAACCGGTTCTGTAGATATATTAAGTTGGTGTCAATTGTTATAGACATAGTTAATCCTCGTTATATATAATAACGTTTTTTAAGAGATTCAATTCCGCGGGTAATTATTTTTGTAACTTTTCTTAACAAGATAAAAATATAAATATATTTAATCTTAAAGATTGTCCTTATAAATCAAGAATTACCAAAAATATTGGTGGTTTAGCTCATATATTTGAAGCATTGCACCGAACACGACAACTAAGTATTGTTAGTAGATGTTTGATAAAGTTTAAAGCCCAAGAGTATTGATTTAAAAAATTTTTATAATAAAATGGAGTATATGGGTTGCCACTTCATGTGTTTAGAGCACTGTGTGTGAACAAGACAACTGAGTGTTGTCGGATGAAAGGCCTGATAAGGGTCAAAGCCAGAGAAATTGATTTTGAAAATTTTTACAATAGAATAGAAAATATGGGCTGCTAGCTCAGGTGGTTAGAGCGCACCCCTGATAAGGGTGAGGTCGGTGGTTCGAGTCCACTGCGGCCCACCATTTCGAACAAATAGAACTTTGAGAAATGGTATCAAATGAGTAATAGGTTTCTGGGACATTGAGACAAGGAAAATTTAATAAAAAATCAAACAGACAGCACGATTGAGGCTGTTTTTTAGTATTGAGATGTAGGGGTCTTTTTGTCTTGGATTATTCGGGGTGTCGGAAAGTTCTCAGCTTCCCGACACCTTACGGGCTTGCTCGTCAAGCCTCGCATCGCCCTACCGAAAATCCGCTGCACTCAAGTACTCTTGCTTGGTTGTCGGCATTAAACGGGCACGCTACGCTTCAGCCCTCGGCCGACAATCCGCTTTTTTGCACTCTTTTGCACTAATTTTCTGTCACCCTGAATTTATTTCAGGGTCTATCCTACTCACAAAGGCTATTTCAGCCCAGTGCAATAAAGTGCAAAAAAGTGCAATTTTATTTTTGCTTACAAATTGAGATACCCCAAATTATCAATGAGATTAGGATATTTACGCAATTTCTAATTCATAACCTAATTCATGGAATATTTTTACAATGGTTGAAAATTTAGGTTCCTTTTCATTTTTAAATAAACTGTATAAATGAGTTCTAGACATTCCAATTTTCTTTGCAAAACCTGAAATTGAATTTCTTGATTTAATGGCAATTTCTAACGCACGATAAAAAGAATTAAAATCACCATCTTCAATATAATCTTTTAAACTTGTATTTAGATATAATTTTATATCTTCATCAGTTTTTAAGTCGTTAATTATATAATTTTCTAAATCTATTGTATGTTTTAATTCTTTCATTGTAAGTTTCTCCATTCTTGAAGTATACTTTTTGCTTTTAGGATATCTTTACTTTGTGTTGATTTATCGCCACCATTGATAAGTAAAACTATTATATTATCTATTTCAGTATAATAAATCCGATATCCGGATCCAAACTTAAATCTTAGTTCAGATATTTCATTATCTATTTTCTTATGGTCTCCAAAATTATTTTCTAATAATCTTGTTAACCTGCTTTGTATCCTTATTTTTGTATTTTTATCAAGCGAATTCATCCATTCAATAAATGGTGCTTTATCATTTGCTAATTGTGCAATTTTTACAATTCGCATGTTCATATTAATAGTGTAAACTATAGCAGACATTTTGTCAATCTTGGAGTAATTATTCTTAATAAGTTCTTAATAAAAAGTTTTGAGCAAATGACTTGACTTTTATTGCTACAAGAGCGATTAATGTGTATGTAAAAGTTAATAAGGAGGTATTAAAAAAGAACAAATTAAGATAAATTAAATTTTTAACTGAATAGATATGGACTGATGGTCCCAGTCCACTGAGTGCATGTATAAATATATAAATCTATATATTATGAACCTTTATTGGATGCGAAATTTTTGCAGGTAATTAATAGGTTTCTGGGACATTGAGACAAGGAAAATTTAATAAAAAATCAAACAGACAGCACGATTGAGGCTGTTTTTTAGTATTGAGATGTATGGGACATTTTTTGCACTCAAGTACTCTTTTCTTGCACTCTTTTGCACTAAGATTCTGCCGCCCTGAATTTACTTCAGGGTCTATCCGGCTCACCAAGCCTATTTTAGCCCAGTGCAAGAAAGTGCAAAAAAGTGCAATTTTATTTTTGCTTGCAATTTGAGATACCCAAAATTATCAATAAGATTTATTTTAATAATAAATATACTTCTGTTTCAAAATAATTGGCTAGCATTTCAATTTTATCTAAAGTAATATTTATTTTACCTTTTTCAAGTTTTGAAACATAAGAATTATCAACTCCTAAAACTAAAGATAATTCTTCCCTGCTTAACTTTTTCT
>CASGCE010000029.1 GCA_949299935.1 uncultured bacterium
ACAATAATTAACAAAACATACCATAATGCAATTGCCAAAATCCAAAATGAACAAGGACTTTTACCGGAAAAATTCAATGATATTGCGAAAAGTTTAATCAATCGGTATAACTTAAAAATCGAAAAAAATGAGATAATAAATATGCTCGTAGATAATACAAACATTTTGTCAAAAGAACCGGAAAAGCTGTTTGAAGTTATAGACAAAATAGCAGCTCTTTTAAAAATAAGTCCTGAAGAGCTGGTTCCGGCTGTAATAAAAAAACCGACCTTATTTTATCATGAACCTGATACGATTTTGGATAACGTTAATAAAACCTCTGAATTACTTGGAATAAAATCTGAAAACTTTGCAGAAATTGCCCTAAAACAGCCCCAACTATTTTGTTTAAAACCGGAAACTATATTAGGGAATGTGAATAAAACTTGCGAACTACTTAATATTACTCCCGAAAATTTTATACCGGCTGCATTAAAACAACCTGCCTTATTTTATCAAAAACCTGAAACTATATTGGACAATGTAAATAAAACCTCAAAATTACTTGGAGTAAAATCTGAAAACTTTGCAGAAATTGCCCTAAAACAGTCACAACTGTTTTGTTTAAAACCGGAAACTATTGTCAAAAAGGTTAAAATAATTCAATATTACAAAAAAATCCAAAATAAAAATTATAATAAAATTGTAATCCCAGTACAATCTGATGCAAGATTATATGAAACAATTTTGAACTATTTAGTCAAAAAATCAGATGGTTTGAAAACCGCTATAGCTAAGAAGGATTTTGTGAGATATTTAAATAACAGTAACAGAATATATAATTTTAAAATTCCAAATCATGAAGTTACAAAAGACTTCGTAGAGTTTGCAAAAAAATTTTCCGATAAAAATTTGGGGGAACAAATTTTTATTTTTAAAATTATTTAGTAACAAATGAAAAATTTGCATAAAATTATATTAGACTTTAAGATGCAAGAATACTAATAAACTAACCGGCACCAAAACGATAAACTTATACCGTTGGATATAACTTTATGATATCATATTTATCCAGACTTCTTGCGAAACATTGGCGTTATTGTCATTGTATAATTTATAAAAATCCTTGAATCTTTTTATAGTTTTGTTTTCACCTACCAGGTATTCATATTCTTGCAACAAACCTGCATCAGAAAATATTTGGCGATTGATATTTTCATATTTAACAATATATTTTACTTCATTTAACCAATTTTGTTTCAACTTTTCAAAAGTTTCCTTAAGTACTTTTAATTCTTCGTTAATAACCTTATTAGCGGGGTCTATTTTCTGTTGTTCTTCAATATAGTTAATGTCTTTTAATATTTTTCTTATGGCTCTTTCTGTAATATTTACATTTAAGAAATCTTTATTCAAAAGATAAATATCTACATCGTTAATTCGATCTAATTTAGATAAATATTTCTTTTCGACCAACTTATATATTTTATGAAGCTGTTTTTCAATACCGGGATATTTACTGATTACCATCGTATTCAAATCCTGTATTAATTGTTGCCCATTATACGCAACTTGTCCTTGATCAACATCATTTTGATAAATATTAACATTTTCTCTTAAATATTTTTCATATTCCTTTTCGACTTTTGCAAAAAGATCTTTTTTAGACAAAGTTTTTGATACTGTTTTTGAGGCTGCAGAAGGCAATTTATCATTTGAGATAATATCAATTAATTCTTGTGTAGAATATTCACCATTCTTATTTATGTTGTTTCTCATTATTTTGTACCAAAATTTTTCCATTTGCTGAGTTTTCATAAGACGTTTTTGAATATATTCGTCTTCTATCTTCTCAATATCTTTAAAATATTTCCAAGAGGATTCATTCTTTTTCCTCTCCAACTCAATTTGTTTATCCAAAGTTTTTAAAACGGAATTTATATTCCCTTTACGTGTTATTTCCTGTTTTAACATAGGTAAATCAGGATCTAAAGGATTATTTTTCAATAAATCATTCATATAACTTAAATTACCTTTTAAAGTTGCTTTTTCGTTTGAGAGTTTTGCGAATCTATCCAATTTAAGTCTGTTTTTTAAAATTTCGAGTAAAACCTCCTTCTCAACGGGAGATTCCGGAACTTTAACATTCAATTTTTCCGCCCAAATATCTTGAGTAAGAAATATTCTTAACTGATTTTTTAAAACTTCGGCATTTATCCCACCGCTAAATGAAAACTGTGCATCGTTATCCGGTTTTGTAAACTTATTAGCTTGCTTTTTCTGTGCAAAACCGTTTTGATAAGATGAATTGTGAATAAAAAATTTAGCATTAACGAACATAAAAGTAACCTTTCTTATTTATTATGTAATAGTTTTAAAAACCAGGAATATTTTTTTTGTTAACTTCCGGCACAATTTTTAAATTTTGTAAATATAGAAAACCCTTATAATCTTATAACTGCGCTAAAACGGTTTGTAGTAGCATTTTCTTTGCGATGTGAAAAAAACAAATCATTGTCACAACAGGTACAATAAGGGCAAATGTCTATCTCATTTACTCCCGATTCTGTGAGTTGTCTGGCATTAATAGCTTTTAAGTCCACAAATATTTCATTATTTTGCCTTCTAAACAAGCCTTCAGAATTATCTACGGTGGATTTTAGTTGTTCAAAAACGTCAATTCCGACATTATAACAACATACAGAAATTGCAGGTCCAATCACAGCTTGAATATTTTCAGGTTTAGCATTCATTTTTTGAATAGTCTTAACAACAATTTTTTGGGCTGTTCCCCGCCAACCGGCGTGTGATATTGCAGCGATACGCTGTTGCTTATCATACAAAATAACCGGTGTACAGTCCGCAAAATTCAGAAAAATTGCTTGTTTTTTGTTATTTAAAATCAAAGCATCTACGTCATAATAATCTGTCTTACCTACTCGGGCGTACTCAATATTTGCACTATGAGTTTGAACAGGTCCAATAAGCTCGTCTGTTTTCAGATATCCACAAATAAGCTTTTTATTTTTTTCAACAATCTTTTCCATATTCGGTTCTAGTGATTTTATAATTATTTCACGAGTTGTAAAAAAATTTTCTATATCACTTATCAAATCAGATTTTAATATTTTTTTGTCAGAAATTTTTTCAAAGTAAAACATAGCAATAATATATAACAAACACTAAGTTATATAAATAATGATAAAATATTGAATATAGAAACAATAATAATCAAAATATTGTGATAAAATAATTAATATGGATTTAAGAAAAAAACTTTACCAAATGTTTATTTTAGGAACAGAGGGCGGCGGTTATAAAAAAGCACTGGAGAATAATCTTGGCGGAATAATATTTTTTACTCAAGACATTCAAAACACAGAACAATTCAAAGACTTAGTTCAAGAATGCAATAATATAGCAAATACAAAACCTTTCCTATCCATGGATCAAGAAGGCGGAAGGGTTGAGAGAACCCAAAATATCCACAAAGGTAAGAAATATCTCTCAGCAAAATATGCATATGAAAAAGGGTTAGATTTTTTAGCACAGCAATCAGACGAAATTTCAAAAGAACTAAAGTACTACGGAATAAACCTAAATTTTGCCCCTTGTATTGATGTTAATACAAATCTTAATAATCCTATAATAGGTGAGCGCTCTTATTCTTCAAACCCTGATGATGTAATAAAAGCCGAAAAAGTTGTTTCCGAAGTTTTCCGGGTAAATGGCATAATCCCTTGTGCTAAGCACTTCCCGGGACACGGTGAAGCAAATAAAGATAGTCACCTAACACTGCCTGAGATAGACTTATCGCTTGAAGAAATGGAAAAAACTCACATAAAACCATTTGAAGCCTGTGCGAACAAAATTGAAATGATAATGGTGGCGCATCTTTATTGCAAATGTTTTGATAAACATGAATTACCTGCAAGTTTGAGCTGCAATGTGATTAGCTATTTAAGGAACAATATAGGATTTAAAGGCATTATAATTTCTGATGATATGATTATGAAAAGTGTCGCCAAATTTGGTACTATTGAGGCAATTGATATGGGTATACGAGCAGGATTAAACATGTTCATTTACAGAAATTCCGATTCTGAAACAATTAATGCAATTGAAACAATAGCCAAAAAGGCACAAAATGATTTGGTTCTCACAAAAAACATCGAAAACTCTTTTAAAGTCATTATGGATGTGAAATCCAAAAAATTATAAAGTTTAGTACAATCGTATTTTTTGCTGTAGCTTACTTTTTAAGTTATACTTCTTCAAAATATTTTATTATTTTGGAATAATCATAAAAGATTTTAACAATCTTCCACCGGCTTCGTCAGTTTTGGAAACAACCTCGATTTCTTTCTTATAATTCATAGAAGTTGAACTGCCTCCATCAAATGCCATTGCTCTATCGAAACCAAGCATTTTACATAATTTTTGCACCTCATACAAATCCATGGGATTTTTATCGGTTATTATTAATATGTGTGCATCCTCACCTTTAATCCCAATGATTGTTCTTGGCATTTTATGTAAAACAGATGCAGATTCTCTTATAATATTCCCATCTTTATCTTTAATAACAAATAATTCCTCCTCTAAACGCAGTTGCGGAAGAATCATAGGACCTGCCTGAGCGGAAGTTATTATATTACAACCAAAATCAACTCCGCTTTTATGCTCAACGATTTGATATTCGTATTTATTATTACACTCAACTATCCGAAATTCCGTACGGTTAAGAAGTTTGTCCAAATTCTTACGCAAAACGGGATTTTTGTATATATTTTCATTAAACATAGGATCGACAGCGGTATTTCTGTCAGTAACTATGTAAGAAATTGTTTTACCGTTTACGGGATCAAAAAATCCTGTATTGATAGTAAGTTCTGACTTACCTTTTAAATGAGCTTCTCTGTTAGACATAAGACTTTCCGCTGCAACAAATTTTATACGACGTTTTATTTTTTCACCGGTCAAAACTATGTGATAAATTCCATTATCATAGGAAATTTCTATTGGCTTTGCCTGTGCTGAGTTAACAGATAAACAAATTAACAACAAAAGAATAATTTTTTTCATCACAAATCCTTTGATTTATAAAACGCTACAATAGCCGCCGTAAAAGCGAGCGGCGGGAAAATCGCTGTTACTAATGGAGGCAAAACACCTTTTTCCGCCAATAAATCGAAAAACGGCAAGGTAATATAATAAACAAATATACAACCAATCGCAATTGTAAACCCAATCAAACGTTGTTCTCTGGGTTTGCTAAAACCGAGTAAACAACCCATAATGGCCAATAAAATACAAACAAACGGGTGAAAAAATCTTTGAAGATATTTATTTAGCATGTACCTGTATTCTTCATCCATACCCTCTGTCTTCAACAATTTTATGTAATTATGCAAATCTTTGTTATTAATTTCACGCTCTTTTTTGGTGGAATATGACATAAGTGTATAAGCATTTTTAGCGGATTTTGCATCAAGAACGGAAATTTCTTTAAACTTACCAATATTAGTAAATATACCATCTTCGTTAATTTTATATTGAACTATATCATTCAACATCCACTTATCGTCAAGTACATAACCTGTCTTAGCATAATAAATATTTGATAGCTGATGTACGTCTGAATAAACTTCGCTTGAAAAATCCAGAACGATAACATTGTATAAATTTTTAATTCTTGATTTTGAAACTATTACAGCCTGTCTTGGATGTCCGTCTTTATCTTTCTGAGTATAAATAAATTGCGTTGATTGAGCATAACCACGAATTTTCCCCATCTTATAAGCCGCATAAGGTATAAGCCTATCACCCGTAAAATAACAAAGATAAGTAACTATCAAACTCAAAATAATAACAGGTGCTATTATCCTTGAGAAAGAAAGTCCAACAGCGCGAAATATTGTCAATTCTGAATCTTTACTAAGTTTATCAAAGGTAAATAAAGTCCCCAAAAGTAACCCTACCGGAAAAGCTTTACCAAGAATTTTAGGCAATTCAAAAAATAAAATTAGTATAGCGGTCTTAACGCCATAATCACCGGCAAGAGTTCTTTTAATAGTATTTAAAAGCATTTCTGGTGCAATCCATACGATTGTGAACAGCAAAATAGCAACAAATGTTGCCATCAACACCTGAATAAAAATATACCTGTCATATATAGTAATTCTTGGTATCTTCATTATAAGGCAAAATCCTTTCCCAAATAAAATTCTTTAGCGACAGGATCAACAGCAACGTCTTCACTTTTACCCTGAATTTTTATCTTTCCGTCGAAAATTACATAAGCTCTGTCTGTAATAGACAATGTAGCTTTAGGATTGTGATCAGTAATCAAAACGCCAAGTCCTTTGTCCTCGGAAATTTTTCTGATATTTTCTTTAATTTCACCAATAGCAATAGGATCAATACCGGCAAAAGGTTCATCCAAAAGCATAAAATCAGGACTTGCAGCCAATGCTCTTGCAATTTCAACCCTTCTTCTTTCTCCGCCGGAAAGTGATACCGCTGCATATGAACGTAACCTTATTATACCGAACTCAGATAATAGTTCTTCAAGTTTACGTTTCTTTTCATCTTCAGTAAGTTTTTCATTCATTTGAAGAACAAGTTTAATGTTATCTTCAACACTTAATTTCCTAAAAATAGACGCCTCTTGAGGCAGGTAACCTATCCCCGCTTTTGCACGAATATTCATAGGCCAAGAAGATATGTCCTGCCCGTCAAGCATTATGCTTCCGTTATTAGGCTTTATAAGACCTACAACCATGTAAAAGGTGGTAGTCTTTCCGGCTCCATTGGGGCCTAAAAGACAAACTACCTCACCCTTTTTAACCTCAAAAGACACATCATTCACTACACTTCTGTCGCCATATATCTTGATAAGATTTTTTGCCTCAATTTTCATAATCCATATCCCCTTTAAAAGATATTTTACTTGAAAAAATTTTTTATTGCAATTTTATCTATAAACACAAAAGGCTTTATGTTTAAAAAAACATTAATATTTGTAAAAATATAAAGTATATACGTTATATATCTATATTGTTGTGGCATACATGAAATATAAACCATTTTCTTTTTCTTTATTTTCTCCTACACACTAACCTTTTACCAAATATGAGTTCGGCCGTTTAACAGCGGCTGTTTTTCTTCTGGGAAAATAAAAAACTAAAGATTATGAAATTAATAATCAAAATATAAAACAACTGTCATTCTCGCATTTTCATAGTCGATGCAGGGAATCCGGCAGGTACACCACCTATTTTGTTCCTGCCGGATTTGTTTATTCTTCAATAGGATCACCTATATTATAAGGTGTGTATTCAAGTTTATTATATATTAATGCATTATTTAAAAGTTTCTGATTCATTGGTTCCACTTTACCGGAAATAAATGCATTATACCTATACATATCAGCACCAAATTGATTAGGTTCTTCTACATTATTTACATCCATATAAATATATGCACATATTTCTGATACACTTTCTACCGTATCAATTACAAATCCATTTTCATCACGTACCGAATTACTAACTATACTTGGACATTGGGATTTTTGTACAAACTGAAATGAAATTCCGTTTGGCAGATATATTCTACCTGTACCCAATAGTGAATCTCCTGCCCCATATACGCCGTCAACCTTAATTGGCTTATTGCCTTTGTAATAGTATCGTTGACAAAATTTATCGTCATCGCCTGCTTTACATAATTTTGCTTCTTTTATTACCTTGCCTAATTCTGCAGCAACCTGTTCTGAGGTCTTTTTTGTATCAAACAAACATGAAGCATTTATGCAATTATTCTGCACCATATAAAGCTGAATAGCATTCATTAAAATAGAATGCCCCTGCTTTACCTTTGTAACCATAACCTTTTCCTGATATTTTGCAATAAGCGTCGGAATTGTCATTGCTGACACAATGCCAATTATGCCGAGGGTTATGAGTACCTCGGCGAGTGTAAAGGCGGCACGTTTTGCGTAAGTAGAGTGAGTTGCGTGAAAAGCGTATTTGCTGTGAGCTTCGCTCACGGTTTTGGTTTTTGATTTATAATTCATCATATTAGAATTATAATTTGTATTTGCTTCTTTGTCAATTTTGTTCTCGGTCTTGAAATGCAGACTTGTATTCATGTCATTCTGAGCTCTCTGCCGAGCAAAACAATTGAGTATTGTTTTGCGAGAGAAAAAGAAGAATCTCTTGATATTTTTGCCATAGTATCTTAGTAACTTTACTAAACCAATACCGCCTAAAACCTTGCTATATCTACCTGGAGGAGTCGCCCCCCCCCGTTACGAGAAACTCTTGCCGGTTTCATATGCTTCCTCCTTATAACTTAATTTTAATTATATTATCATATTTTATTTATTTAATCAACTATTATATAATATTTTTATGGAAACCATAGAATTAATAAAATATTTTGAGAGTTTGGGACTTGAAGTTCATACAACGACAAAAGCCCGAGGTCATCACGGTTTTTTCTTAAAAAACAGAATTGATATTTCGAAAAATCTTCCTCAAAATAAGCAAATTCCAACTCTTTTGCACGAATTTGCGCATTATATCCATTCAAAATTGGAACCTGATATGCCGAAAACCGGAGGATCCATTGAGGTGCTTTTCAAATCTTCAAATCCCTTAATAAAAAGCGAGTTACTAAAGGTTACAAATTTTGTGGACGAAAACTCTTTATGCCTAAAATTAGAGCATCATAAAAAAATTATCCGAGAGAAAATAAAGGAGCAAGAAAACATAATCAAAACAGAATATCCTAAATTTATGCGTTCAAAACGTTTTAGAGAATTTGAAAAATATATAAAAAAATCGGATGCCCGATATCTTTTAAAATACGACCGAGTAAAAGTAATAAGTGGTTTTTGGAAAAGAAATACAAAGACTTACACAATAGATACAATTGAGAATGATTTTACAGATATGCCAAGGGCATTTGCCGCGTATATAAGGCTAAAATCATATCAAAAAAAACAATCAAAAATTTCTGCGAAAATCAACAAGAATAAAAAATATTACTCCAAACCCTCAGAGCTTTTTGCACGCTTCATTGAAAGCTTGTATATCAACAAAGAACAAGTTAACCAACTAGCCCCGATTTCATTAAAGATATTTAACAAGCTTTCAAGCGAAAATTATTATGGAGATTTATCTAAACTCTGCCATAAATATCTTCATATCTGATGATATCATCTTCGGAGAGTACTTCTCCTTTTTGGACTTCAATAACTTCAACATCCTCATTAAACGGATTTTGAAGAGAATGAATAGCTTTAACAGGTATATCAATGCTATGTCCGGGAGACAAAATATAATCCTTACTTTCCAAAACAACTTTTGCAGTCCCGCTTAAAACTACCCAATGCTCACTTCTAAAATTATGTGATTGAACGGATAACTTCTGTCCCGGGTTAACATGAATAATTTTAGTTTGGAATCCTTTTCCTGCAGCAATTACCGTGTAAAATCCCCAAGGACGATAGACTGTTTTATGAACCATTTGAGCATCATCATGTTGTTGTTTCAAAATTTCATAAACTTCTTTTACTTCTTGAGCTTTGTCTTTTCTGCAGGCTAATATTGCATCCTCAGTTTCAACAATTACAGTATCCTCAAGCCCTATTGTTGCAACAAGCTTTGATGAAGCATAAACAAGCGTGCCTTTTGAGTCTTTATCCAAAACATGCCCAACAAAAACATTATTACGTTCATCTTTTTTACTCACGTCGTAAATAGATTGCCAAGAGCCTAAATCCTTCCAGTTACAATCAAGTTCGACAAATGCAACACGTTCGGATTTCTCCATAATCGCGTAATCAATAGAAATATTAGGCATTTTTTCGAATTCGGTATAAGGTATAACATCTGATTTTGAAAAATCAATTTTTTGCAATATTTTTGAAATTTCAGGAACAAATATGTCAAACTCCTTTAGAATAACTGATGCTTTAAACATAAAAATTCCGCTGTTCCAGAAATAATCACCCGACTTTAAATAATTAAAAGCGGCAACTTCAGAAGGTTTTTCGACAAATTTCTCCACATTCCCATTACTATTAACCTTGATATAACCATAACCGGTCTCCGGATATGATGGTTTAACACCGAAAGTTACAACATAATTTTCTTGTGCAAGACAAACCGCTTTATCAACAGTCTTCTTAAACATTACATTATCAGATATCTGTAAATCAGAAGGCATAACAAGAATGATGGGATCTGAATTGGTTTTTTCAACTAAATACTTAACGGAAACTGCAATCGCAGGTGCAGTATTTTTAGAAACAGGCTCCGATAGTACTAAACTCTCTTTATCAAGCTGCATTTTAACATTAGAAGAATGTTTAATGTTAGTAACGCTCAAAATTTTATCAGCCGACAAAAATGAGTTAAGCCTTTCAAAGGTGGTCTGCAAAAGACTTTTATCCGAATTGAGATTTAAAAGCTGTTTTGGATATAACTCTCTGGATAAAGGCCACAATCTGCTTCCAGAACCGCCTGCTAAAATTATTCCGTACATATTTTCTCCTTTAAAAAAATTATACTATAAAACTTTTAAAAATTCTCTTGCAGCTTTTTCAGGATTTTGAGAATTAATAATGGCTCTTACCACTGCAATTTTTTTAGCACCGCAATTAACAACATCTTGTACATTAGTCAAATCAATTCCACCTATTGCAAAAGCAGGAATTTTAATATTCTCGCTTACCCATTTTACGTATTCAAGCCCCACAGATTTTCTTTTCGGTTTTGTAGGCGTTGCAAAAACAGGTCCGACACCAATATAATCCGCACCATCCTCAACAGCTTTTTCAGCCTGTTCAACGGCATGGGTAGAAATACCTACAATGGCATTATTACCTAAAATTTGTCTTGCTGACTTAATATTGACATCCTCTTGACCTAAATGAACACCATCAGCTTTTAATATGTAAGCTATGTCTACCCTGTCATTTACTATAAAAGTTGCACCGTATTCCGCACAAAGAATTTTTATTTTTTTGCCAAGCTCAATTATCTTGTTTGCCGTCATATTTTTTTCTCTTAATTGTACAATATCTACACCGCCTTTTAAAGCCGACGCTACGGCATCTAAAAATAAATCCTCGCTCTCAAATTTGTCTGAATTTGTAACAAGATAAAGTTTCTTATCTGCAAGCATTATCTTATTATATTTTTCTTTAAGTTTGTCCCACATAACTTTCTCCAAAATATAAGACCTATAACGCAAATTTTCCATGCTATCAAAATTCTCAGGGTAATATTCTGCCAAAACCCTCAAAGCTTGCTGTAAACGTTTAATATTAGCTTTAAAAATTGTTTCGGTTCCAAAACACTTATCAGGATTTTTTATTTTTACACCAACATCACCCTCCGTATCACGAGATAAAAGCAAATTTTCATAGTCCTTTTCCTGAAGGTTATTTAAATTATGACGCATGATTTTCAATTCTTCGGAAATATTTTCGTCTTCAAGAAGAAATCTTGCGATTTCTTCTAATACCCTTAATGCTTCACTTCCTCTGTTCAAATTTGCGTCTATTATTCGTTTCATAAAAATAATTATAACTTAAAAACAAATGTTTTTGTTGTTACATATCTTCATATAATTTAAAAAAATGGTAAATCCAACGTTGGAAAAAAACTTTATATAAATAAGGTAATGTGTAATTGGAGAAAAGGTTATGGATTTTGAAAGTATGTTAACAACACCCCTGGTTTATCAGGATGTTCCGAGCGGTTTTATGATGAATCCAATAATGCCTATGTATGGGAGCGGAATATATCCTTATTACGGTCTGGCTCCTATGAAACCCGTTTTAAATAAAGATAAGTTCGAAAAACTCCGGGAAAAACAAAACGAAGCAAAACACACTGTGAGAAATACCCTAATCATCGGCGGTTTGACAACACTTGCATTAGTAATATTAGGTAAAAAGTTTAAAGCTCCGAGTATAAAATTTTCGAATATTAAAAACTTTCTGACAAGAGTAAAAACAACGGGCGCTGATTTTTGCAGTAATTTAAAACAAAAATTTTTAAACAACCTAAACAAATTTAAAAAATGATTATTCAATAAAAATACACTCTAAATATACAATCCCCATAAGGTAAGAATACAATTCTTACCTTTTTTGTGATATAATTAACAAAAAAGGGGGTTAATATGGCAAAAGATTGCAGTTTTGATGTAGTATCGGAATTTGACAAACAAGAACTTGTAAATGCTGTTGATCAGGTTAAGCGGGAAGTTTCTTCAAGATTTGATTTAAAAGATTCTAATTCGGATGTCAATTTGGACGGTGACAAAACCGTAACTATAACAACAAAGGATGAAACAAAATTACGAAATATTTATGATATTTTACAATCAAAACTTGTAAAAAGGAATTTGAGTATAAGAATTTTGGATGCACAACCCGTGGAAAATGCTCTGGGAGGAAATGTTCGCCAAGTATATAAATTAAAGAAAGGTCTGACACCAGAACTTGCCAAAAAAATTTCTGCCGATATAAAAGATATGAAAATTAAAGTCCAACCTTCAATACAAGGTGATAGTGTGAGGGTTTCCGGAAAGGATAAGGACGAATTGCAAAAGGTAATTCAGATGTTAAGACAAAACGAAGACAAATATGATTATCCGTTGCAATTTACAAACTACAGGTAAAACAGGTATAACTTAAAGTATTATTTCTATCAATTATTACTTTATAAGATTTTTTACAAGCTGTATTTCATCTTCATAAGTAATTTGAGGATTTTTCAACTTTTTCTTTAAAACGTAATCAAAAATTTCCTGATACTTAGGTGAAGGCTCTATTCCAAGGCTTTTCAAATCATCACCGGTTATGGAAATTTTTGTATTGCGTAACGTATCCAAATATTTTAATGCAACTTTCATATCCTTGGAAACTGCATACAACAATATACTTTCCGTTGTTAACCCATCAAAAGCCTTGTAGATCTTAAAGTCGGTTTTTAATTTACCAACTGAGCGGAAATCCTCAATAATTCTTTTTTCTTCTTTGGTTAAATCTAAGCGCGCAAGGTTTGGCAATAGCCCAATATATACAAGCCACGGATATTCTACAGGATATTTGTTTATAAGTTCTTGCACATTTACATTTGGAATTTCAAATTTTTCAGGCGAAATTAATTTATAAATTTCTTCCTTGATAAACAGTTCAAAAGCGTATTGAGAATTGAGATTAAATGTTTCAATAAGCTCTTTTTTAACACGCTTGTATGACATATCGTAATTAATGTGAGCCAAGTAATCCTCTTGTAGCTTTCTTGTTTTTGGCTCCAAATCGAAACCAAATCTAACACGAAATTTCAAACCGCGAATGATTCTTGTCGGATCATCAATGAAACTTTTATCGTGCAAAACTCTTAACACTTTATTTTTTAAATCCTCTTGCCCGCCGACGTAATCAACAATTTCACCTGTTTTAACACTCATTGCAAGCGCATTAACCGTGAAATCACGACGAAGAACATCCTCTTTCAATGAGCAGCCTATTTTCGTAACCACAGGCAAATGCCCTTTTTTTTCGTAAACCTCGGCTCTCGTTGAAGCAAAATCAACTTCCCTTCCGTCTACATTAACCCTAATCGTTCCAAAATCAGGATTTTCTTGAACGACTTTGCCAAATTTTGCGCAATATTCAACAGCATCGCCAACGTAAGTTATATCAACATCGAAACTCTCGATGCCCAAAAGTTTGTCGCGGACAACGCCCCCGATATAGTACAATTTATCTGAATTATCATATATATTGATGATGTCCATCTTCCACATTTTAACGTAAAATGATATAATAAACAAGCAGGAGAAATTATGTTACAAGAAGCTACAAAAGTTATAAACTCAGCATTTAATAACAGTTTCATTAAAAAATTAAGTCAATATCTCCATGATTGCGTACGTGAAGAAGTTAAAAGTTCAACCTTCCGCAATCTAAAAGCAGATAAGGACAATAAATGGATATTTTTATCAGGTGAAGAAGAACTATTTACAACCGGAGCAGAATATTTAAAGCTTGACGGCTCTGACAGTAAACTTACAGAGCTTATGATTCAAAGTGAATTGAGTACAAAAGATAAGTACCTTATATATGGTTACCTGTTTTTGGTGGGTAAAAATACCAAAACTAAAAAACAGAATGAATTTTTAACACCACTTTTATACGTACCCTGTAGACTTGAGAGAAATGGGATTAACATAAATTGTATTCCTCAAGATGAAATGTTATCTTTGAATACAGGTGCTCTTGCAGCATTAATGAAAAAAAATGATGACGAAGATGAAGTTGATTTGTTATTAGAAGGGATTTTGGACGTAGTCCCGGATTTACCAATAACACAAGAAAAACTGGATATTTTTTTAACAACATTACAATCTGTTATTCCAGAGGTTGAAATAAGCCAAAATATAAAAGATAACGAAACTGAAGATAATATATCAAAAGATGACGTAAATAATTTTTACAAAGAAAATAGTGATTTTGAAAGCATTGATGAACTAATAGAGGAAGAAGAACGTGAAAATGTACAAAAATCTTCAATAAAAGTTGATAAAGTAGTTGTCACATATCAAAGCGCAATCATTTTGACCAAAAGACCATCTGTTACAGCAGGAGTCTTGCACGAACTTACGCAGATTGCTGAAAAACCAAGCGGAATATATCGAGAAACTGCTTTGAGCATTATAAATGATGAATATATACAAGCAAAAGAAAAATCCGTTCCGATTAAAGATTTAAAAGATATTACGGACTTTTACCCGATAACCCCGCTAGCTTTAAGCGATTCACAGGAAAAAGTTATAAAAAATATTGATAACAGCAAATTTATTGCGGTTCAAGGTCCTCCGGGAACAGGTAAATCACAAACTATAGTAAATTTAGTTGCACACCTTATAGCGAACGGCAAGACTGTGCTTGTAGCATCTCGCATGGATAAAGCCGTAGACGTTGTTGCAGAACGTCTGAACGAGCTTGGCGCACCTTTTTTGGCTCTTAGAGCAGGACGTTTAAACTATCAAAAACAACTTAGCTATCAATTACAAGATCTTCTCTCAGGCAAAGTTGATATAGATAGCGACTTTGAAGACAGTTTGCTTGTCGATACAAAAGATATGAAGGATCATTTGAATCTTTTGCAAGAAACAGAAAAGAAGTGCGAGCAGATTATAAAACTTGAGCGCGAATGGCATGACCTGTCTTTGGAAACAACCGAACAGGAAAAAGCCATCGGTGATATGCAATTTATCAAAACCCCGCTTAAAAAAGGTGAAATTGATATTATTTCAGGGATAATAAAAATTCTTCAAAGCAATATGGAAAAAGCAGGATTTTTCGCCAATATTGCAAACTTCACAAGTCTTAGACATCTTAAAAAACTACTCAAACTGAACGAATTTGAAGTAGATAATGAAAACCTTGCAAGATTAGGTGCCGAGCTTGAAGTTGCATCAATGAATTGTAAACTGAGAATGATTGAAGCCACAATTCAAAAAACAGGAAATCTTCATGTCCTTATGGAACAAATAAGACAGATGAAGAAAAAACAAAAAAATCTTGCAATAAATATATTAAAAAACAAACGTCGTGAGGCTTTAAAAGGTCTTTTGCGCGATCAAATAAAGAGCCAAAGATTAAAAGTACATGCAAAATCGCTTGTAGAACGCAGAAAAAATCTTCAAAACAGAATACTTGAAGAAGAAGACTTCAAGCCGCTTTTAGAAGCATTCCCATGCTGGTGTGTGACTACTTACGCTATATCAGGCTCATTACCGATGAAGCCTGGAATGTTTGATGTGGCAATTATTGATGAAGCCTCTCAATGCGATATTGCAAGCTGTTTCCCGATAATGTTCCGTGCAAAACGTGCTGTGATTGTAGGTGATGACAAGCAGCTTCCTCACTTGTCATTTTTAGAAAAAGCAAAAGAACAATCTTTTTTAAATCAATACGGAATTCCTGATAAATACCAATTGATGTGGCGTTTCAGAACAAATTCGATGTTTGATCTTGCGGATTACTACTCAATGAACTCCGTTATGCTTGACGAACATTTCAGAAGTTTGCCGCCTATCATTGATTTTTCTAACCACGAATTTTACGGTGACAGAATAAGAATAATGAGAAAAGATTTTGGCGGTCAAAAGGTGCTTGAACTGGTGGAAGTTCCTGACGGCAAAGTCGATTTTGACGCAACAAGAAATTTACCTGAGGTAGAGGCCGTAATCAAAAAATTACACGAAATAGTTATAGAAGATGAACGTAAAAACCCCGACAATCCTTTGTCTATCGGTATAATCTCACCATTTAGAGCACAAGTGGAACAGCTGAAAACCTCAGTATCAAAGGTGCTTTCAGACCATATGATAAGAAAACATCAAATAGAAATCGGTACAGCACACACTTTCCAAGGTGATGAAAGAGATATAATTCTTATGTCATGGGCATTTGCAAACAACTCTCACTCCCAAAGTGCAACATTCTTGCAAAAACCAAATCTGTTTAACGTTGCAATTACACGTGCACGATATAAGGTAGTAAACTTTGTTTCACGCGATATAACAAACCTTCCGGAAGGACATTTCAGAAACTATATTTCATATATCAAAGAATACCAGAATAAACAAGCAGCGCTTGAAAACTTGCAAATCGACGAAAACGAATACAAAAACAATCTTGAACGCGAAATAGCATCTGAAATGCGCGAACTCGGACATGAAGTTCTTGCGGGAAGCGAAATTGCAGGC
>CASGCE010000030.1 GCA_949299935.1 uncultured bacterium
CATGCTGTATGTTTCTTTTAATCGTGTTATTGTAACTTTTTCCTGATATTTTGATATCAATGTTGGAATTGTCAGTGCCGCTACTATACCTATTATTCCTATCGTTATCAATACTTCCGATAACGTAAAACCTTTTCTTAACCCGTGTTTTAAGTTGCAACACCAAACACCAATTAGGTCAAAACCCTTGTCTTTTCTACTTAGAGGAGTCGCCCCCCCCCGTTAGTTCTGCTCAATCTCACCAGCTTCCTCCTTTTCTCAGATTGATTATATCATATCTTTTACATGCCTGCAACAACTTAGTGACACAAATTTTCCGAATCAGATGCATCACTAAACTCATCCGGTTCAATAATAATGTCGCCGTTTTCCAACATAACCGAAAGCATCAACTTTAACTGTCTTTTATAATTTTCGCGAGCTTTCTCAATAGTCTTTGCACAAAAAACAAAACTGGGAATTTCTTTTATTTCGATATAATGATAAGGATTACCCTCAAAATCCAAGTCAACCCCTTCAATAAGTGTCCAATTCAAGTTTAAATAGTAGTCCAAATCTTTATTAACCATCCAAAGACCTATCATTCAAAGGTTGTGTAATCATAATCCCTTCACCACCGATAACCTCAGCTTTTTGACCGTCAATATAAAGATAAACGGGTAAACCGGTATTTCTGTTGGCAGTTTTAATCACCTGATATAATCTTTTATAAAGACTATCGGTGCCGCCACCGGCCTCAAAATCCATCGACAAATCAATTATAGCTTTATCAGGGAGTTCACGTATTGCGATAATATTTGTGCCTGCGGGGATTTCAGTATAAACACCTTTATCACGCTCATTAGGCTTTGGACCGGCAATAAGCGATTCCATGGCAAATTTAAATTTGGTTCCATCTATATCCGGGTCATATTCACGCTTTACAGCCTTATAAACTTCCTCACGATTTTCATTTTGTCCTATAAAAAACACATTAACATATTCTTTTTCGGCATTCACATCCGTTTGTGTAAATTCCTCCTCAGTAGACCTTTCAGTGACAGTAACCTCCTCTGGCGAAATTTGACCGAAGTTCATTACATTAAAACCATAGAATACGGCTGCCGCAACCAAAACCATCCCGAAAATAACTAAAAATAATTTTTGTTTTCCGTCCATATTAATAACCATCCTTTGGTACAATTATTATACCGCTTGCATAAATTTTATTTTCCCGAATTTGTATATTTTGAACCGTTAAATCTGCATGTTTATTTTCCAGTATATTTAAAGAAAAATCAAGTGGGTTAATATAATTTATAACACGATCCAATTGTTTAAGGTCAATTAAAAAATTGTTATTGATAAGTTTCGTATCGGTCAAATCAATCTGACCACGAGATACTTTCAAATCAGACATAAGCACGACATTTTGAGGATTTTTTACAAAAGGTATATAAATTTTTAGAACGTAATAAAACTTGTTATCTTTAATTTTGATTTTTCCGGAAGAAATTCTAAAAATACCGATACTGCTGCCGAGCATGTTCAAATCTTCAATGACCTTTTGATAACCCTCACTTTTCATAGTATTGTTAATATCATCTTCAGTCATAACTACGTAAAAAGCCAACGGAATATCCTCTTTTACAACCGGATTTTTAGAATCTATTAAAGAAATGTAGTTAAAATTACACATTGTAGACAAGTTTAAAACTGAAAAATGGACTCCAGCCATATCAACATTTTTACCAGACAGGGACATTGATTTAAAGATACCTTTTTTTAAATCCTTGACGCTAAAGGAAGAAATTTTAATACTCAGCTTACCATTAATATTTTTTTTCAATTCTTTTTTCAGCAAAGTTTCAGCTACTCTGGTAGCCAAGAAGTTAGACCCGGTAGCAACACTTACGAACCTGGAAACTCCACAACTTAAATCATAAGGCTGAACACACATTGCCTGAGTGTTTGAAGATGCCCGAGCGATATTAAAATTCAATAATAAAATTATGAATATTAACAGGATTTTTTTCATACAAATACCTTTTTGACTTTAATCTTATCACCCTCAACGAATGCAACCGCATCCATTTTATTATTATAAATCAAAATCAATAAATCGTCACCAGACATTGACTTATTTTCTAATGACTGCCCCTGAATAACCTTTTTATGTTCAAAATCGTCAATGACAAGCATTTTAAGGTTAAGGATTTTAATAGGATCTATCAAATTTTCTCTAACGACCTCAGCCGAGGACAAATTTTCAAGCTTTACAGCATCAGCGACCTTAAACATGCCGGCCTTAGTTCTTACCAGATTGGTGAGATAAGCACCACATTGAAGATTTTTGCCCAGTTCGTATGCAATCGATCTTATATAAGTACCCTTTGAGCATGCAATACGTATAATCGCATTTTGGCAATCCGCATCAAAATCCAACAACTCGATATTGCTGATTAGCACCTTGCGCGGCTTGACCTCAATTTGCTTACCCGCCCTGGCATAATCATAAAGTTTTTTCCCATTAACTTTTACCGCAGAAAAAATGGGCGGGGTCTGCATAATTTCACCTTTAAAATTATTTAAAGCAGACAAAACATCCTGGCAAGAGATTTTTTTATCAAACTTCGAAGTAACTTGCCCCTCCAAATCGTATGTATCGGTATTTTGACCGAATTGAACAGATGCAATATATTCCTTATTATCTTCCAAATACTCAATTAACCGGGTGGCTTTGCCCACACAAACCGGTAAAACTCCTTCCGCAAAAGGATCTAAGGTTCCGGTATGTCCCACTTGCTTAATATTTATAATGCGTCTGATTTTATTAATAACATCATGTGAGGTTATACCTTTTGGTTTATAAACATTCAAAAAGCCAAACAATTAAAGTTCACCTCTGGAAATTTTATCAATAATTTCAGTTACTTTTGAACCTTTTTCAAAAGAATCGCTGTAAACGAATTTTAATTCGGGAGTCAGACGTAATCTTATACGCTTTCCGACTTCATATCTGACTTTCGAGGTATTTTTCTCAATGACTTCTTTAGTTTTTTCAACTTGTTCAGGAGAACCTAAAACACTATATATAACCTTTGCAAAAGAATTATCGTGAGAAACTTCAACATCAATAACTGAGACAACACCTTCCAATCCTCTAATTTCTTTTCGAAGGATTTCTGCAATATCTCTCATTAACTCTTTTCTGACGCGCTCGTTTCTTAATGTCATAGTTTTCTCCTTTCACAAAACCATACCGTGCATAAAGGATAAAAAAATCCGGCAGCCGATTACTTACAATGATTTTCTTTCAACTTCCTGGGTTGTGGAAACTTCGATGATATCACCTTCCATAAGGTCGTTCCATTTAGCAAAAGAAACACCGCATTCAAACCCCTGCGCGACTTCTTTGACATCATCTTTAAATCTTTTCAATTGATCAATAGCACCTTTAAATATTTCCTGACCATCACGAATAATTTTAGCATCCTGACCTTTGACGATTTTACCTTCAATAACGTAACAACCGGCGATTTTGGTTGTTTTACCGACAGTAAATATTTGACGAACCTCCGCTTTACCGAGATTAACCTGCTTAACTTCGGGTTGAAGAAGTGAAAGCATAGTTTGTTCAATATCCTCAAGAATTTGATATATAATATCGTATTTCTTAATTGTAACACCCTCTTTTTCAGCCACCAAGAGTGCATTAGCGTCTTCCTTCACAGAGAAGCCGAGAATTAAAGCACCGGATGCAGAAGCCAACATAACGTCAGCTTCCGAAATATCACCAACACCGACATGAATAATTTTTGTTTTAATTTCTTTTGATTCAAGTTGTGCAATAGCTTGCGATACGGCCTCAGCGGAACCGTGAGTATTAGCTTTAATAATCAAATTCAACTGCGGAATATCATTTTCGCCAGCCACAGCTTCACGTCTGATATGTGCAGGCAACATTGCCTCCAAACGTTTATCACGAGCTTTTTCTTTACGTTTATCAATAATAGTTTTCATTTCTTTTTCGTTTTTAACGACTTCAAAATGCTCACCGGCCTGGGACACCTCTGTCAAACCCAAAACTTCGACCGGTGTGGAAGGTTCAGCTTTTAGAATTTTTTCACCGCTGTCTGACAACAATGCTCTAACGCGGCCACAAGCTGTTCCTACTACTACGCAGTTACCGACTCGCAAAGTCCCATTTTGCACAAGCAAAGTTGCAACAGGACCTTTGCCCTTGTCAAGGTTTGATTCAATAACAACTCCGGAAGCTTCAGCTTTAGGATTAGCTCTAAAATCCTGAACCTCAGCGACCAGCAAAATATATTCCAGTAATTCGTCGATACCGGTACCCTGCAATGCTGAAACCTTTACCGTAATGGTATCACCACCCCATTCTTCAGGGACAAGTCCGTGTTCGGTTAGCTGCTGTAGAATTTTATCGGGATTAGCGCCGGGCTTATCAATTTTATTGACTGCAACAATAATAGGCACCTCAGCAGCCTTTGCATGGTTAATAGCCTCGATAGTCTGGGGCATAATGCCATCATCAGCAGCCACTACAAGAATCGCAATATCCGTAGCTTTCGCGCCTCTTGCACGCATCTCGGTGAAAGCCTCGTGTCCCGGTGTGTCCACAAATACAATCTTTTTTTCCTTGTTATTATCCAGATAAACAGTATAGGCACCTATAGACTGCGTAATACCGCCAACTTCTGTTGCTACAATCTTATGTTTTGATGCGCGAATACTATCCAAAAGTGTTGTTTTACCGTGATCTACATGTCCCATAATACTTACAACCGGAGCACGTTTTTTTAGAAGTTTCTTATCAACCTGTGAAAGTGCTTTTTTCTTCTCCTCCTTTTCCAATTCTTCTTCGAAATAAGCCTCCAGATCTTCTTCCAAAACTTCCAAATTATATTCTGCGCAAACTTTTTTAATCACATCAACATCTATAAGCTGGTTAACCGTCGCCATAATTCCTTGCATCATCAAAAATTTAACAATCTCAGCCGGAGTTTTTTGGATTTTTTCGGAAAGCTCAGATATTGTCATTGCATGATTAACAACAATTTGTTTAACATCTTCGACAATCTCATCTTTATGAACTTTCTTTTTATGTTTTTGGGCAGCAGCTTTTTCGAGAGAAATTCGCTCCTGTTCTTCTTTTTTAGAGTTAAAATCCTTGTCCCTTTTTCTGTTATCACCGCGTTTTCTTGCACTACCTTTATTTTCGTATATATCCTGCGGAATGATATGCCGCTGAATCGGTCTTTTTTCGGAGCTTTCCGCCAAACCGCCCTCTTTTGAAAAAGTTTTCTTAGCAGGCTTGTCAAAAGGCTTACCAGCTTTGTCGTTGCGCGTCGATTTACGTTCCAAATCAGCTGTCTTCTTCTCAGGCATAGGTTTTTCAACCCTTTGGGGGGCTTTCCTTACTATTTCCAAACGACTTTGAGGCTTTACAACCTCAACTCTTTCAACTTTAGGTCTTTGTACTTCATCTCGTATTTCATTTTTAAGTTCATCTTTTACCGGTTCTATTTCTTGAGTTTTCGACTTTTTAACAACAAATGCCTTAGGTTTTTTAACCTCTTGCACACCGCCTGACTCCAGAAAATCCTTCAATCTTTTAACCTGTTCTGAGGTAACAGTACTGGAATGAGTTTTACCTTTAACACCAATCAGAGCAAATTTTTCTATAATCTCCTTACTCTGCAAATTCAACTCTTTTGCTAACTCATTTATTCTGACTGTATCGTAACTCATTTAATAATTTCCCTTTCAATTCTTGTGGTACAGGGGCTTTCAAAACCTTTTTCAACCGGTCTTTTTTAAAAGCATTCTCTATACAAATATTATTATAGCAAAGATATGCTGATCTGCCAAATATTTTTGAATTGCCGTTAATAACAATATTTTTATGCGGATTTTGTGCAGTAACCTTAATCAGAGCCTTTTTATCTTTTACAATTCCGCAGCCGACGCATTTCCTATAATTCACGCACACCGCCTTAATTTATCTGTGCCAACTTTTCAAGCTTAAGCTTCTGGTCATATTCCATCAAAAGATTAATCAACTCATCCAATTCACCATCAATGACGGTCCAAACATTCAAGTTATGATTAATTCTGTGGTCAGTCAATCTTCCTTGAGGAAAGTTATAAGTTCTTATGCGTTCGCTTCTGTCACCCGTGCCAACCTGTGATCTGCGCAAATCAGTTATTTCTTTCATCTGCTTTTGTACTTCCATATCATAAAGTTTAGCTTTCAAAATTTGTAATGCACGTTCTTTGTTTTGTAATTGGGAACGCTCTTCCGTACAAAAAATCATAATCCCTGTGGGTTTATGGAAAACTCTTGCAGCAGTTTCAACTTTATTAACGTTTTGACCGCCTGCACCGCCTGAACGTGCTGTCGTTATTTCAACATCGTTCATATTCAATTCAACTTCAACATCATCAACCTCCGGCATCACGGCAACCGTAGCAGTTGATGTATGGACTCTGCCTTGTGATTCCGTAGCAGGAACTCTTTGTACACGGTGGACTCCGGATTCGTATTTAAGCTTGGAATATATGCTGTCACCTTTCATTGATATGATAATTTCCGATACTCCGCCGGCTTCACACTCGGTTTTGCTCAAAACCTGAGTTTGCCAACCCTGTTTATCGGCGTATCTCATATACATTCTTGCAAGATCACCCGCAAAAATGTTTGCCTCATCACCACCTGCTCCGCCTCTGATTTCGAGCATGATATCCTTGTCGTCCATTGGATCTCGCGGAAGAAGAAGTATTTTCATTCTTTCTTCATATTCAGGTAATTTAGCCTCATTTTCTTCCATCTCCGCCTTCAAAAAAGTCTTCATTTCAGGATCTGATTCAGTATGAATCATTTCCTTTGCCTCCTCTATTGAATCCACAGCCTTCTTCCAAGCATAATATAGCTCTACTGTTTCTTCCATTGACTTTCTTTGCTTTGATAAGTCCTTGAATTTATTATAATCCTGTATAACAGCAGGATCCGATAAAATTTCGCCTAATTTCTTATATTTCTTCTCTATCTGAAGAATTTTGTCTAACATATCTTTCATAACTCAATTATATCAAGAAAAAAAAATTTTTCCAATAGGCACAAAAATACAAGAATATTAATATGTCAAAATCAATTATAAAGATAAAATATTATAACACTTATTCAAAACATTCATTATACATTTGCTGAAAAGTCTTGCCACCTTTTTCCGTAACGTAATTGGCAGAACGCAAAGTTGTAATCCCTCTGGTCAAATCACCATCTAACCGAAAAGAAAATATATCATATCCCCATTTGTTAGGACCTTTATGTCCATTTATATCGACTGTATATATTGGCATTGCCGGGAAATATGTAGAAAAGCCTATAAAATAAGTCCCATCTGCTAAAACAAATACAGGATAATTGTTTTTTATTCGACTATCTGAAAAATTACCGTTCGGATCATAGTTGCCGTTAGGATTTTTTTCCGAATTGACTATATCTGCACCTCTAAAATCCTTCGGTAAACAACCCTGCTCATATGCTTGTTTTTTACATATTTTAACTGTTTTCAGGGTATTTGTAAATAATTCTTCGTGAAATTTTCGGCATTCACTCATTGGACCAACATAATCTAAAGGAATGGATAATCCTGTTTCAGCACATACATATCCACCTATACATGAACCATATTCATTTTTTACAGAACAGGTTGCCGTACATTTACCTGTGTAAGGGTTATTCTGCCAATAATAACACTTTATTGGTCTGCCATTTTTTGTCTGTATACCAAATATTGCTTGTGTAAATGTGCTATAAAATTTTCTAAACTGATTTTTTAATACAAATTCCTGTATTTTTGAGGTGACTGTCGGTATTGTTATTGCCGCTACTACACCGATTATTCCAAGCGTTATTAATACCTCCGCCAACGTAAAGCCTTTTTTTGAACTATAATTCCTCATATTTGAATTATAGCACATAATATCGATTAGGTCAAAACCCTTGCTATTTCTACTTAGAGAGGTCGCCCCCCCCCGTTAAGTCTATGCATCAGTTTCATGAACTTCCTCCTCTTTAGCCAAATTATATCATGATTCTCAACTTTAATCAAGCAATCAAGGTATCGGATCATATCCTCCGGGATTGCCCGGATGGCAACGACAAATCCTTTTAATACCAAGCCAACAGCCTTTAAATATCCCGTATTTTTCTATTGCCTGCTTCATATACTCAGAACATGACGGATAAAATCTGCATACAGGCGGTGTTAATGATGAAATTCTTTGATAAATCGTTATTATAGCAGTACAAATTTTCTTAAACATGTTTTATTCCATAGCGTATGCTTCACCTATTGTATCTATTGCTTCCACTTTAATATCAGTAATCAATTCAGAATAAGATATAACAACAATAGTCGGGATGTGACGCTCAAGCAACTGATACAAAGGCAGCCTAATTCTTGGAGAACACAGTATCACAGGCTGTTTACCGCAGGTTTGATGTGCTCTCATCAGTGTTGTTGCAGCAGTTTCAATTAATTCCTGAACCTGCATCGGATTCAACAAAAACATCGTTCCTAATTCAGTTCTTTGACAGCTGTCATCAAGTATTTTTTCCCATTCGGGTGACAGAGTCAAAGCATACAAGACTTTATCCTCTTGAACATTGGATAAACATATTTGACGTCCCAAAGCAGCTCTTAAACGTTCTGATAATATATCCGGTTCCTTCGAGAATCTTGCGTAATCGCACAATCTCTCAAAAACAAATATGATATCCTTTATAGAAACTTTTTCTCTGATTAAGTTAACAAAAATCTTTCTCAAGTCACTTGTAGAAATAATTGTCGGTACAAGGTCATTTACAAGCGTCGGGTCTTGAGATCTGACAAGCTCCATAAGTTTCAATACATCAGTT
This sequence comes from uncultured bacterium, assembly GCA_949299935.1. Taxonomy (GTDB): domain Bacteria; phylum Cyanobacteriota; class Vampirovibrionia; order Gastranaerophilales; family Gastranaerophilaceae; genus SIG32. The sequence continues at coordinate 8,930 of CASGCE010000030.1, forward strand.
TTTGTCATAACATCATCGACGTGTTTTCTTACACATTCTTGCAAGTGCGTAACAATAACATCTGTTGAATCAACGGCAGTAACCGATCTTGCAGATTTTGCATCTTCTGCGGTAATCCAATAAGCTTGAGTTTGATATGTTGGATCAATACCGATAATCGCATCATCAGGGACTTCCTTCCGCATAGAATCCCATTGATCAGCAATTACCATCAATTTCCCGGGATATACATAACCCGTTGCTACAGTATTTCCGCGAATTGATATCATATATTCATTTGCATCCAAAGCTGATGAGTCCATAATTCTTATGTTAGGAATGATATAACCGAGTTCATCCGTAACCCTTTGGCGCAATGCAGCAATTTTGGCAAGCAATTGACCTTCTTGATCGGGATCTGCAATTACAAGGAGGTTAGAACCCACCTGCAAGCTCAAAACATCAACACCTAAACGTTCATACATTCTGTTCGGGTTGACTAAATCCTGCATATTTTGACGTACATTCTCCAATTGTCCCAGTTGTGATTGAACATCAGCATTGATTAATACCGAGAATCCGGCAATACCCAATCCTACTGAGAATATGAAAAACGGGAACCACGGCAAACCCGTAATAGGTCCGGTTAAAGCTAACAGCATCAAAAATCCGGAGGCGAAAAACAGCGAATACGGTTTACTTAAAATTTCACCTGCAACATCCGCACCCAATGAAGAACTTGCAGCCGAAGATCTGGTCATAAATACACCCGCTGCTATTGACATTAGCAATGACGGAACCTGTGATGCCAGACCATCACCTATCGTTAGCACAGTATATTTGGCTACGGCATCTTCAATAGACATCTGGTTCATCAAGCAACCTACGCACAACCCGCCTACTATGTTAATTATTACGATTATGATACCGGCTATTGTATCACCTTTTACAAACTTCATCGCACCATCCATGGAACCGAAAAGATTTGATTCTCTTTGTAAATCTTCACGTTTCTTTGTTGCTTCTTCAGGTGATATTAAACCAGCATTAAAATCAGCGTCAATAGTCATTTGTTTTCCCGGCATAGCGTCCAACGCAAACCTTGCAGCAACCTCTGCGATACGTTCAGCACCCTTTGTGATAACCATAAATTGTACTACAGTGATAATTAAGAATATAACACCGCCTACAACCATGTTACCACCGGTTACAAATGTTCCGAAAGCGTGAATTACCTCACCCGCTTCACCTTTTGCTAATATTAGACGTGTTGAGGCAATTGATAATACCAGCCTAAACATTGTTCCTAACAGGATTATTGACGGAAATGCAGCTAACTCAAGTGTTTTTTGCACATATAAGGCTATCATTAATAATACAATTCCCAACGCTATATTCAAGCTTATTGAAAAATTTATAACCCAAGTCGGCATCTCGACAAGCAGGATTAACAGCAGGGTCAGCACAAATACTGCCAAGAAAATTTCACTTATGGGATTGCTGCTTGAATTACTCTGTGCCATTATATTTCTTTTAAAGCCTCACTTATTATTGCTAATTGAGTATCAATTGTAGCATCTACTACACCATTCGTCGTTGTAACCACACATCCGCCTTCCATTACAGATTCTTCCGGTATTACCATTATTTTTGCCTCTATACCTAATTGCTCAGTAATCTGTGGAACTTCACTTTTCAACATGCTGACTTGTGAAGGGTTTACGTGTAAGGTAATTTTGGTTTCTTCCTTCGACAGTCCCTTCAATATTTCGTTTACACTTTCTAACAAAAGTTCAGGCTCTTGTGTCAGTTCTTTTTTAATAATTTTTTTTGCAATATCAACACTTATCGAAAGAATTTCCGGTGCTATTTTGTCAAAAACCTCCTGCTTTGCATTTATATATTTTTTAATTGAATCACGCAAAATCAAAATATCCTCTTTTGCCTGACTTAAACCTGACTGATAACCTTCTTTAGCAGCAGCCTCACGTATGGCTTGCGCCTCCTCTTTGGCTCTTGAAATAAGATTTCTGTCGTCAATTCGCCTGAACCCTCTGCGTCTATCTCCACGTCTTCTTTCATTCCGTTGCTTAAAATCAATATTATCAAGGTTGAATAAGTCGATAACCTCATCATCGACTTTTTCCTGCTCAAAAATACCTTCAGCAGCACCTTGCTGTTCGGGCTCCTCCGGTTGAATTTTTTTCTTTTTAATAATCATGATTCAATATTATTATACACTATCTTCTATATGAGTGGCAATAATGTTTGCAACTTTTGGAGGGACTTCATAATATTCACCTTCCAAAGCATTAAATACAAGGCGTTTTACCTTCATCCTCTCAAGCTTTAACATCTGTTCCAACTGCTCTTTCTTGAGTCCTTCTGTAACTTTTTGTAATTTCGATACAATTTTACCGGGGCTTAGCTCTCGAGATTCGGGTAAATTTATTTTTATTTCATTTAAACATTTTAATGTCGTAGGAACACTTACACGAGCTTCCAAATCAGGCATTTTCATGTATTTAATCACTATACCGGCGTCGTCCGGATTAAACTTATCTAAAATTGTTTGAACCTTTTCCTGCTTCATTTTTTGAAAAAGCAGGGCAACTGTCGCAAGCTTCATAATCTTGGAACTTGACCCCAACTGAACAGAGGAACTTGAGTCCGGACTTTGACCTGGTGATTGCGCAATTTTTTGCTGACCTTCGCCTTGTTGTTCCGCAGCTGCCTGTTCATCACTCATTTGTTGCATCATTGCATCTATATTAGACTGTGACGATGCAAATTCCATTAATTTTTGGTCGATAAAACCTTTCTCCTTAAGCTCTGATATTGCATCCAGATAAGTCTTTTTAACATGATGCTCTATTAACTGCAAAATTTGATCCTGCTGCAAACCCTGCTTGAAAGTTTGCTTCGCTATTTCAAATATTGTAAATGCAATTTTCTGCATTATAGAATCCCAGAATTCCTGTGGGATTTTCGACCTTATCAAATCTACAGACTTATGAAACGCCCATTCCGCTATTATTTGGGTAATCATCATTGCCTGTTCTGCTGTGAAATTTGATTCTTTATCATTATACAAAGCTTCTCCGGCAAGTACGGAAAAATTCATTAGCGTATTTACCACATATTGCCGTTCTTGCTCCGTAAAATCCTTGGGCACTAACTCTGAAGCCTGTTGTGTTAAATTTTGTGCAAATTCTTGATAATTAAACCCTTTTATAGCCATATATTACCCTTGTTCTATCCAACTTTTTATTTTTTCGCCGGCTTCTTCACTGTCCATATCTGACATTTCGGCCGAAACATTTGCAAGTTGTTCAATCAATTGACCTTCATCCTGCTGGGGTAAATATTCTCTTTGCTGGCGTTCTAAAAGATTTTGTGCAAGTTCTGATTGTCTCTCGGTTAACTGTGCCGCACGATTGCTTATATCGCTTAGCTGTTTGTCCTGCTCAGCTGTTTTCTGTCTTAATTGTTCAACCTCACGTATATTTTGTTCTTGAACCTGCTTAACCTTATTTGAAACCGCTTTAAACAGTATCAGCAAACCGGCACCGCTAAGCGCAATTGCCAACCACCAAGGGTTACCTGTTTCATCCGGTTTCGGTAAATTAACAGGCCTGTCTGATGCAAGGTATGGGTCTGTTGAATCAGAAAATGCTATTGATACATTTTCAGGATTTACTTTTGGACTGGCTGCGTGTGCTATTAATTCTTTCAACTCCTCTAGGGTCGTATTTACTGGAATTGCTGATTTTTCAAGTGTTACCGCTACTGAAATTTCTTCCACAACACCCGGCTTTATATATTCATTTGTTTGAGTTTTTGTAACGCCATACTGAGTTTCCGTTGCTGATCTTGAATAGCTTCTGTTCTGTGTGGAATCAGAGCCACCATGCTGCAATCCGTTGGGTAAATAAACGCTTACTGCACTTACATTTTGATTACTGTCACGTGTTTGGTCGCCCAAACCTTCACTAAAATTCTGCTCTGTTACGGCTGTCTTTTTTGTCGGGTCATATTCAATTGTAAATTTTTCTACCGGAGCTTGCCTTAGAAAAGTGCTTACCGTAACTACGTAATTACCTTTGCCAATAAGTCTGTCAAGTTGAGTCGCAACTTTCTGCTGCATATACTTGTCATTTTCCTGAAGTCTTTCAAGCATCTCATCTTGAGCATCAATTATACTGGAATATACATTCCCGTTAGTATCCGTTATTGCTATATTTTCAGCTGTTAAACCCGTAACACTTCCTAAAAGAAGATTCGTTATCGCCTTGACCTTTAATTGATCAATCTTATCACCTGCAGGAATGGTTATCTGCACGGTCGCTGTAACAGGTTTTTGCATTGATGTAAACATTGTTTGCTCTGGAATTGATATGAATACTGATGCGTTCTCTATTGGCGGAATCTTTCTTATTAACCGTGCAAGCTCACCGTTTATTGCCCTTGCTAAACGTATTCTCTTATCCTCTTTTGTTGAGGTAAAGTCACCCTTATCAAAAATTTCCAGACCTACATTTTGATCCATTAAACCACTTTTTACAATCGCTAAAAGTGCAGCATCTTTTTGACTTTGCGTATATTGTTTCAAGAATATTGTAGATTTTGTTCCGTCAAGCTTTCGACTTGCGTCAATACCTTCGCGTGCAAGCAATGCCTGTATTTCTATTGCCTTGCCTATGTTGTCCGTCGTAAGTAAATCTAAAGGTTCCTTTATTACTTTTTCACTTACTACTCGCGCCGCACCATTACTTGATTTTGAAGAGTTTACTATACCTATTGTTACAAATAAGGCTATAACAACTATAACACCGCCGATTACACCGTATAATAATGGTTTATTTTCAAGAAGTTTTTTAAAGTCCATTTCCGTCCCAATACCTGTCTATTATTTTATACCTTAATTTTATATCTGAATTTGCATAACTCTATCGTATGCTTGTATAACTTTTCCTACCAATTGAGTTGCTACATTAACACTGATTTCAGACTTTGCCATAGCCGTCATTACATCATGGATATCCACATTCCCGTTTCCGGACATTGCATCTTTTAACAAGTTATCCGGTGCATTCAATTCTGAATTAAAATTCTCTATAAGCCCGGACATTACCTGCTTAAAATCCGGTGATTCGTTTGATTCTACCCGGTTCATTCTGGCAGAAGGCATACCGTTTATACCCGTATCCAATTTCGTGTGTTGGATTCTCCCTGCCAAGTCATAGTGTGGATAAAAATTGCTATACATTTGCGCTGCCTTTCTTTCTATATTCTATCGTAAATTTTGCCAATATGTTTAGTCTTATGTTAATAAATCATTCATTTTATGTAGAAAAAACCATTTTTTTCATACAGATTATTTAATGATTTTTCACTAAAAGTCATGGCAAAAAAAAATTTTTACGCATTTTATACCTTAAAAAGGAGAACTTATGAATATAAATTTTACATCAACCTACAGAATTCCCATAACTCAAGCAGGGAAAAATAATGCCAAAAAAGAAAGACTTAAAACGCTTGTTTCATCTTATCCTAACAGTATCGTTAGTAATCGTAAAACCGGTTTTGCACGATTATCTATTCCTAATAGTGAAGATGCAAAATTTGAAAGTAAACTAAAGCAATTAGGATATAGGGTTTTCCAAAAATTTGATAAAGAAAACGTTAAAACAGATTTTCTTGACAACTACATTAAAGAAGCCAACAAGTACGGGGAATTCCAACAAAAGGGCAAACAAAAAGCAACTAAAAGATCTTTTCAGAAACGTAAATAAACTTAACTCCGCGTTAGAAAATCTCTATCCGCAGTTGTGAATATATGTAAATTACTTCTAATTTTATCTTGGCAAGCAATCCCAATAACCCTTCGTTTCGTCATCAGGACAAACATCATTTAGTGCATACCAAGAACATCCAAGACCATTTCCTTTTTGTGCGGATTTTTCGGTGCAAGGATAACCCCTTTGTTCATTTCCTGCAACACATCCATTTATATATGGCATAGAAGTATCACCTTCACAATTTTCCATTACACTTGCAAGTTCTTCATCAGTATAGTATCCGGCCATTTTTATAGGTTCTAAATAATCTTCCTTGTTTACCCAAAACGCGAAAATATCATGACCTAAAGCATTTGGCCCTTTATCTGCACCATTTATATCAAATGAGAATCCTAATGCCCCGCCGTTTACAGTTATACCGTAGCAAGTGCCATCTGCCAGTAAGTATTTTGGATTCGCAGTTCCTCCGATGTCAATATAAGCCTCTTTTTTTAGATTATAAGTAAGCGGCTTATTTTTATAATTACACTCGCCTATAACTTTGAAATATTTGCTGAAAATTGCATAACATTCATCTTTATGCGCATACTTATTGTTAACATAATCCCGAGTTATACAGTATTTTTTAAAATTTCCGCCGTAATCGTTTTTAGCGTACAACATCTGCTGTTGTAGCAGTGAATATTTATTGAGAAATTGACTTTTTAACACTTTTTTTTGATAATTCGACACAAGATTCGGTATAGTTATTGCTGCTACTATACCGACTATTCCAAGCGTTATCAAGACCTCTGATAACGTAAAACCTTTTCTTAAACCGGATTTTAAATTACAAAACCCAATGTCGATTTGGTCAAAACCCTTACTATTTCTACTTAGAGAGGTCGCCCCCCCTGTGCAGCACACTGACTTCATCTTAATTTCCTTCCTACTGGGCATTCAGCTCTCTTCTTATGTCCTCGACGGAAACTCTCACTATAGGTGAATTTTCGTCCTTTTTTAGCACACAATTTTTTATACCTGATTGGACAATAAATCTTTTACATAATATACAAATGAAATTATGTCCCCAGATATACATTGTGGCATCTTTACATCTGTCCTGACCGGCTTGAATAATGGCATTTTGCTCAGCATGAATTGATCTGCAAGTTTCGTATCTTGTGCCGGATTCAATACCGTGCTTTATTCTGTAACACTCACCGCGTTCATAACATGACTCAACCTTTGATGGTGTGCCGTTGTATCCGGTTGCCTTAATCTTTCTATCTTCACCGACTATTACAGCACCCACCTGTGCCCTTATGCAATTTGAACGACTTGCGCACGTCTTTGCCAAATCTAAAAAATAATCATCCCAAGCTTTTATTTCCATAATTCCTCTAATATTTATGATTTCTTATTCCGGTCATAATCATTGCTACACCATAACGATTAGCCAAATCTATTATATCTTGATCCTTATGAGAACCTCCGGGTTGAATGATTAAACCGACTCTGCCCTGAACAGCTGCATATATTGCATCTTGTGAATAAATAATACCGTCAGTAGCAATTACCGCATCTTTTGAACTGTCACAGGCAATTTTTAATGCCGCATCTATTGCTGCAGCTGAATTTGTTTCGTTTTTGGCAATACCCAAAGTCGCAAAATCCTTCGCTACTAAAGCAGAATCCGTACTTGTATGCTTTATAACTTTCCAGGCAAATATTGCATCCTCTATTTGTTCCTTTGTTGGTTTGGTTGTCGTAACAACCTTAAATAAATCTTTGTTAAATTCACTGTTATTTCTCTCCTGAATTAACACCCCAAAAGGCGTTACCCTTATTTCCTCCATACACATGTTTTTGAAATTTTTTAATGGTGTATTCAGTTTTACAACCTTTAAGCCGGTATTTTCCTTCATCAAATTTAATGCTTTAGGGTTAAAATCAGGCGCCATGACAACTTTTACACCCATTGAATTAATATGCTTTGCGGTCTCATAATCTACAGATTTTGAAAAACCTATGGTACCATAAAATGCACTGACCGGATCACAATCAAATGCTTTATTATACGCTTCTTCTATACTCCTTCCAAGTGCTACACCGCAACAAGAAGCATGCTTCATTATTGCAACAGCATTCACATCAAAAAATTCACTTAAAATAGACGCTATTTCATACAAATTAAGTATGTTGTCATAGCTTAATTCTTTACCGAAAAGTACTTCATAATCAGCCATCTCTTCACACGAATATAACCCGGCTGCTTGATGCGGATTTTCACCGTATTTTAATTCTTTTATCCTGTCAAATTTAAACTCTTTCATCTCTGCTCATCTCTGTTCTTCAAATTGTTTTCATAATAACATAAAATCTAAATCTTAGCAATTACATTTCATATTATTAAGCCGTACATCTAATTTTCTTGAATTATTTTTTTGTTTTAATTACAATTAACGTTGTTCAGAATAAAAAGAGGAAACTATGGCTAATAACAGAATGACTGAAGGTGTAGGCAAAAAGATAGTTGAAGCATTAAAAATGCAGTCAGATATTGAAATTACGCCCGCACATGAGAATAATGACGATGTTTTTGAAACAGAACAGACTATTAACATTGATGATACACAACCTGACATCGCTGAAGAAGAACCCCTGCAAGATGAATACCAGTTTGATGAGGAAGCATTAGATGAGGATGATTTTCAAACTTACGGTGAAAAACAGGAAATTTTACCCGAAAAAACCCCACAAATAAACATTAACATTCCGCAAACTTTTATGAATTCTGAACTCGATGATTTCGAAATCCCTTCAAATGTAGCTGTTTTGAAGCAGCTTATTGCAAAATTGCCAGCCGGTGTTACAAAACAAACGGGCGCTTTGATTATTAAACAAACAATGGAAGCTTTAGGAATTTCGATGAAAAGCGTTTTACAAGAAGCACAAAAAGTTCAAGAAGGGCTGAACAATTCCTCACGCGAGTGTCAAGCCTCTATTATAGAATACAAAAAACAAATAAGTATTTTGGAAAAACAAGCACAAAAATATCAAAGACAATATGCTGCATTAAATGATATTATAAGCCTATTTGTTCAAACTAATATTTAAATGTGTACTGAATACTCTTATCCCTCATTGCGGCACAAGATTCTATTTCTGTAGTAACCATATCCAGTCTTGCCTTATACTGGTTCATTTGTTGCACTAATCTTTTTTCTAACACCTGTAGTTTTGCCTGACGCTGTTGCAGCATCTTAGCCATCGGAGAATCGGGATCAGTATAATCCGTTCCCACTTGCATCAAATCGCTTACTGATTGGGATAAATTCATTTGAGCTTGTGTCACCAGTTGGATTTTATATTCCAAGTCCAGCTTTTGTGACCATAACATTGTCAATCTGATTGTTGAATTAATTAATCCCATTTTGTTTCCTTCTACCTGGTTTCGTTTAGATTTTTTCCTTTTAAGAAACTGTGCTCGTTATTTTCTGCAATCAATTGTTCCATTTTGTGAAGCTGATGGCGATGATAGTTGAGTCTATATTGTGCCATTTTAAGCTTTTTTTTCATTGTCAGAAAATCTTTCAACCCGTCCACTATTGAATTAGACAAAGTTTTCAAAGGATTTTTTCTTATCAGGAAGTTTTTTGAATATATTAAGAAATCAATCAATCTTTTTATATTCATCTCTAAAGTTTCACGAAGCATATTACTCCTTTACACTTTAGACCTACAAATATATAAAAACTTGTTACACAAAATAATTGCCATGATTTGTAAATATTTGTAACATGTCTTAAACATTGCAAATCTAAAAAGTACCAGACAGAGGGAACTGACCTCTTGTAGATATTATACGGCAAAAATCGAAAAAACTTTAATTATAAATTTTGTATAGCTTTACTATCGCCTTCAATAGATTCTTTAAGCATTTTTTTAACGACATCGCCCTGAGTATCAAGCATTTTACAAACAGTTTCGATATTTCTTACCTTGTTGGAAAGTATAGTATCGGCATTAGCGGTAATATTACCGGAGATATTCTGGTAAGCGGCCAAAGCAGCGGAAGTAGTTCCCTGCATCAAGTTACCCATAACGAGTGCAGGCAAACCATACTCGCCGAGATAAGGTGCAGCAGCCTGCATAATACCACCCCAACCGGAAATACAACTTGCAAGGGGTAAAACTATATTTCTGCCGATACCAAAGCCGCTTGCGCCACCGATACCGTATGCTGCTGCGCTTGCCACATCTGCCAAACCTCCGAGGTTTGAGGCATAACCCGTTGCAGTACCATTAACAGAACCCCAACCGCAAAGAGCAGCCGCCCCTCCGGTAGAATATCCCTCCAACCCCCACGAAACAGGGGCTGCACCGCTTGGAAATCCAGAATAATTATACAATGAATTTAATCCATAAGAGGATCCGCTTACCATATTAGAGTAATACGATGTACCGGGAATACTCATAGATTCAGATGCCCCAAAAACCGTAGCAAATGAAGACGGAGCAAAAAGGCTTGCCAAATTGAATAAAAATCCGCCCGTCGCACCAAATCCTGTACCCATACCGCTTCCTGAAACCGTCAAATCTCTCAATTTATCATAAGTTTCGAAAAGCTGTGCTTTAGCCTCACTACCTGCAGAGCTAAATTTGTTTGCTATTACCAAATAACTATCGTTTTTGTATGACATCTTTGACCTCTTATTTATTATTCAAATGTTTTGAATGTTGATTCAATATTCTTTTCAATAACCTTCTTAACAGCTTCCATCTCAGTCTGTAAGGCATCTTGTTCAGTATCAAGCTGACGCAACCTCAATTCAAGTGTCCTGTCCTGTTCTTGAATACGTTCTGTTTTGGCGTTTATATCAGCTATAGCTTTTTCATAAACTTGCATATCATAATTATACTGATTCATCGCATCATTGTATGCATCTTCATCAGTAATAGTCTCAGTATTTAACGCAAGTGTTGCCGTTGAGTTTTCAAATCTGATACTATATGGACGTCCTTTTTCGTCAACATCTATAAAAGCTCTTTCTTGCCTTTCAATTCTTGTATTTATGTTATCGGCATAATATTGAGTCAAAGGATCTTGATTCTCCGTAGGCTTTGTCGAATCAACAGCTGATATTGCAGCATCTCTCAAATCATCTAAACAGGCAAAATAAGTTCTCCCCTGATATTCATATGTATAAATCTCATCAGCGGAAGCATTAGCAAAAGCAGTATCAGGGAATTTTGAACATATTTCATCATAAGAAGCTTTTTGTATTGAATTTGTAGGATCATACTGAGTCAACTCACAATTACCAACATATGTTGGAACATCGTATACCATATGATATTCTTCAGCATCTTCACCTGCTAATGCGTGAGCCAAGTTATCTCCGGTGGTAAAATGAATTTCACCATCTGCATCGGTGTAAGTAAAAATATTTGCCGGGTCTTCAGCCAACAAATCGGGGTATTCTTGCCCTATTCTTTCAAGCAAAGATCTTTGATCTTCGTTTAACGGATCATATACTAAAGCTTGAGCACCGTCAACATAATACGTACCACTCGGAGTGTCGTACGTTACGTTATTAAGCACACCGTCTACGGCATCATTAGCCAAAGAAACTTGCGGGTTAGGTTTTTTACTCTGGACGCCGGTAAACACTTCTGCATAGTGGTAATGGGAAACTAAATAATTATATCCGTCAGGATCATTAACCAATTCTGACATATTAGTAATAACTTCAGCATAAGTCCCATCCTCATATGAATACTGAAGTGTTGTGAAATCTTGTGTACTTGGAGCAGTCGGAACCTCAAGTGCTAAAAGCTCGTTAAAAGTGTTAGCACTTTGATTTGCCAAAGCTGTACGTGCTTGGTTAACCTGCTGTCCTTCGTATTCTACATTTGTTTTTCTTGCCGTCAAGCCCAGATATCTGGCTTGTGATGCTGCCATACCCATAAATTGGTCTCCTATATTCTTCTACATTTACATTCATAATGATTATTTTACAAAAGTCAATATAATCTATAAAAATTATACGGCATATATTAAAAGATATGTATGAACAATGAGAAAAAATCATACATTAAAAGTATTTTTTTTATAATATTAATTCAAATATACCAGATAAACGAACAACAAAAAATAAATCTTTAACCCCGATAATATTTAACAGAATAAAAGACAATTTATTTAAAACATACATCATACATTTGCTGAAAAGTCTTGCCACCTTCTTCCGTAGCGTAATTGACAGAATGCAAAGTTGTAATCCCTCTGCTCAAATCACCCCGCAATTCGAAAGAAAATATATCATGTCCCCATTTGTTAGGACCTTTAAATCCATTTATATCAACAGTAAATATTGGTGCACCAGATAAAATTTTAAAATATTTAATTATATACGCTCCGTCAAATAAAACAAATACAGGATAATTATTTTTTATTTGGCTATCTGAAAAATTACCGTTCGGGTCAGAAACCGCATTGGGATTCTGCTCTATTTTGACCACATCTGGACCGCGAAAATTCTTCGGAAGACATCCTTGTTGGTAAGCATTATCTTCACATATTTTCGTTGTTTTTAAAGTTTGATAAAATAATTCTTCATAAAACTCATTGCAATCACTCATGGCACCAGTATAATCAGATGGTATTGGTAAACCGGTTTCTGCACAAATCCAGTTCCTTTTACAAACTCCGTAGTCATTTTTATCTTCATCATGACATGTTGCCGTACATTTACCTGAATAAGGATTGCTACTCCAATAACTACATTTTACCGGTCTGCCATTTTTTGTTTGTATACCAAATATCGCTTGTGTTAATGTACTATAAAATTTCTTAAACTGATTTTTTAATACAAATTCCTGTATTTTCGAGGTGACTGTCGGTATTGTTATAGCCGCTACTATACCGATTATCCCTATCGTTATCAATACTTCCGATAACGTAAAACCTTTTCTTGAACTATAATTCTTCATATTTGAATTATAGCACATGGCACCAATCAGGTCAAAACCCTTGTCTTTTCTACTTAGAGGAGTCGCCCCCCCCCGTTAAATCTACACGCGCCCATCCGCTATCTCCCATTCACAAATTAATTATAACACATTTTTCGAATAAAGCAAAACCAAATCACCCGTTTTAACGAGTGACTTGAGTTATCCTTCGGAAGGAACCTCATCTTTAGGCTCTTTAACCGTCAAAGCAATTCGTTTATCCGTAGGATTAAATTTTAGAATATAAGTTTGAATTTTATCACCGACATTAAAAATATTTTTCGTATCATTCTGAAGCTCAGCAAGTTCGGCGTGAGGTAAAAGTGCTTCTACGCCTGGAAAAACTTCAACGAAAGCGCCAAAATGTTTAATTCTTGTAATTGTTCCATCGACCTTATCGCCTTCTTTAATTTGCTTTTCAGCAGCAAGCCACGGATCCGGTTCAAGATTTTTCAGACTAAGAGAAACACGTTGCTTGTCATGATCAACTGCAATAACTTCGACATCGATTTTGTCACCAACCTTGAGAATATCTGTCGGATGGTCAATCCAACGCCAAGATAATTGCGAAAGCGGTAACAAACCGTCGATTCCACCGAGGTCAATGAAGGCGCCAAAATCTGTAATTCTGACCACATCACCTTTAACTATCTGACCGGGCTCAATTTGTAAAAATACATTTTTCCTTGCTTCCACAGCACTGTCATCATAAACCTTTTTATTTGATAGAATAAAATTATTTTGTTGACTGTCAAGAGTTAAAATTTTCAATTCAATCTTACCGCCAACTTCCAAATCGGTTTCCTTAGCGCGTAACTGAGAAGACGGAACAAAACCCCTAACTCCTGAGATTTCGACAAGCACACCACCCTTAACAATACTAACGATAGTGCCGAGTATTGTCTCGTCAGCGGCTTTTGCTTTTTCAAGTTCTTTCCAAGAATATGCAAAATCAACCTTCTTTCTGGAAAGAAGAAACTTCCCGTCCTCATCTTCCTCTTTAATGATTAAAAACTCGTATTCCGTACCTTTTTCAAATTTTTCTTCAAGCTTTTCATCCTTATCAACAGCCTCACGGGTCGGCACAATAGCAATAGTTTTTGCTCCTATATCAACCATCACACCTTGACTGTCATAGCCACATACAATGCCCTTCACTAAATCACCCTTTTGGAAATTATAGTCATACTTTTTCAGTAATTCTTCAAAGTCCAAATCACTACTTTTACTCTTTGATACCATATTTACCCCGCATTAACCTACTTTACATTAATAATTGTAACAAATTTTTGTCAAGCTGTAAAGTTTTGTTAATATTGTTTTACAATTACTTTAAAAAACACCCGCTAAATAATTTAAAAATTTCGACATATCGTTCGCCGATTTTTTTCAAATAAGTTACAGCGGCAAAACTATCTCCAACAGTGTATTTTTGAATAATGCCATCTTTACTGCGGTAGTTATACCGGTTCATTCTCTCAGGCACATTCAACTGACTTATGCCAACCAAACGCATTCCTCTTAGATCTTCCGGGTTTACCCGCATTTTTTGTACCATATCGGGTAGAATTCTTACTATTTTTGTCATATAATTTTCCCTTTACATTATCCATAAAAACCGACCAAAAAATTTTTTGCTACCTTAAAATAGGGTTACACAAAAAATTTTGAGAATGAACCATCTCAAGATTCAAGAGATTTTATCAACTTAGTAATTGAATTTTCCTGAATAGTGATTTCATCAATCCTTGTCTTAGTCTGTTCAATCAAATCTTTTGGAGCATTTGCCACAAACTTTTCGTTATTAATTCTGCCGAATAAAGAATTTTTTTCAGCCAAAAGCTTATCTAATTTTTTCTGTTGACGTTTAATTTCCTCATTAAAATCAATCAAGTTTTCAAGAGGTATAATAATCTTAGACGCCGAAACAACAGCCGCAGCGGACTTTTTAGGGACAAAATCAGTATCCTCTTTGTAGGAAATATTTTCGACTTTTGCAAGACGTTTTATGTAAGATTCAATGGCCTCAAAAGTTGCACGTTCGGATTTAGCTGCTCTTATTTCTATATCACATTTTAAAGCTGACGGGATATTAAAACTTTGACGAACATTTCTTAACGACTTTATTGTTTCAAACACAAGTTCCATCTCCTTCGCCTCATTATTAAATACCAAATCATGCTGATAAATAGGGAAATCCGCCAACATTAAAGCTTTAAAAATTTTCTTCTGAGGAATTAATTGCCAAACTTTTTCGGTAATATGGGGCATAATAGGGTGCAATAACCTTAAAGACATATCCAAAACGTATCTCAAAACCCTTTGAGTATTAACTTTTAAACCTGTATCTTGTAACTGAATTTTAGCTATTTCGACATACCAATCGCAATATTGATTCCAGAAGAAATCATACAGAATATGTGCATTTTCGCCAATTCTGTAATTCTTCATATTTTCATTAAACTCTTTAGTAATATTATTCAATTCATTTAAAATCCACTTATCGGCGATAGTAAGCGAAGAAAAATCAATACTTTCATCATCCACACCGTCCAAATTCATAAGAACAAATCTTGAGGCATTCCAAATTTTGTTAGCAAAATTTCTGCCATATTCAAATCTTTCATCACTAATTTTAATATCCTGACCGCCGTAAGTACAAAGTGATGTCATAGTAAATCTCAAAGCATCAGAACCGTACTTATCAATGATAACAACGGGATCTATAGTATTTCCTTTAGATTTAGACATTTTTTGTCCTTTTTCATCACGAATAAGTCCATGGATATAAACCGTAGAAAAAGGTGCTTTTTTTGTAAATTCAAGTCCCATAGTAATCATTCTGGCGACCCAAAAGAAAATTATGTCAAATCCGGTAACCAAGACGGTTGTCGGATAGAATTTTTTAAAATCATCAGATTCAGTATTAGGCCAACCCAAGGTAGAAAAAGGCCATAAACCTGATGAAAACCAAGTATCCAAGACATCGCTGTCTTGTGTATAATTTTTGGGATCAGGATTTTCCTTAGCGACAATCATTTCGCCGGTAATATTATGGTAATAAGCAGGGATTTGGTGTCCCCACCATAATTGACGGGAAATACACCAATCACGAATATTTTCCATCCAACCGAGATAATTTTTCTCCCAACGCTCCGGAATAAATTTAATTCTGCCATCTTTAACAGCAGCGATCGCTTCTTTTGCAAGTGGCTGCATTTTTACGAACCATTGTTCGGAAAGAAGCGGTTCAATAGTAGTATTGCATCGTTGGCATTTACCCACATTATGTTCGTGAGGACGTGTTCTTAACAAAAAATTCTTGTAAGAGAGCATACCAACAATTTTTTCACGAGCTTCATACCTGTCCAAACCTTGAAAGTCAGAAGGTACTTCACTGCAAGCCTTCATTTTGCCTTCACCGTCTATAACCCAAATAGGCTGGAAGCCGTGACGTTTTCCCACCTCGAAATCATTGGGATCGTGTGCCGGTGTAATTTTAACCGCACCGGTGCCAAAATTTTTATCAACATATTCATCAGCAATAATAGGAATTTCGCGACCGGACAAAGGTATAACGACCGTTTTGCCGACAAGCTCGGAATATTTATGATCAGTGGGGTGAACAGCTATAGCAACATCACCAAATATAGTTTCAGGTCGTGTGGTTGCAACAATAATTGCACCTGATTCACCTTTCAAAGGATAAGAAATTTCCCACAAATGCCCCTGTTCAGTTTCGTATTCGGTCTCAACATCAGAGATAGCTGACTGACATCTTGGGCACCAGTTAACAATATAGGCACCTTTGTATATTAAACCTTTTTCATATAACTTTATAAAAACTTCTTTTACAGCGTCGGAACAACCTTTATCGAAGGTAAATCTTTCTCTTGATCTGTCAAAAGAAGCACCAAGACGCTTGCATTGGTCAAGAATAGCAGACTTATGCTCATTAGCCCAATCCCAAGTTTCTTCCAAAAATTTTTCTCTACCGAGGTCTTTTCTGCTCAAACCTTTTTCGCGTAATTTTTTTTCAACAACATTTTGAGTAGCAATGCCGGCATGGTCAGTTCCGGGAAGCCACAGAGCCTCATATCCGCTCATTCTATGATAACGGATTAAAATATCTTGCAAAGTTTCATCTAATGCGTGTCCCATATGAAGCACTCCCGTGACATTAGGAGGAGGAATTACTATAGAATAAGCCTGTTTTTTACTTTTTGCATCGGCTTTGAACATCTCATTATCTTCCCAAAACTTATATATTTCTTCTTCGGTCGTTTTGGCATCATAAACTGTAGGTAAATCTTCTATTTTAGTTTTTATATTTGACATATCAGATCCTTATTATTTATATCCCGTAATTTAAGGATATCATAAAAAAATAAAAATTACTTCCAGATTAAAGTCTGGGAAACAATGTAAAAAAATTATAGACAAAAAAGACCGCAAAAGAGCGGTCTTTTTTCAAAACTGTCATTATGCGCTAACCAGAGAATTAGCAATAATTTCCATTTCTTCCAATGAGGCATAAACAGCATGGCACCCGCAATCCACGTAAAGTATATGACCGGTAGTACCGGTAGATAAATCCGATGCCAAATATAAACCTGCCTTACCAACATCTTCCAAAGCGACATTGCGATTAAGCGGAGATTTTGCAACCGCAGCCTTAAGCATTTTATCAAAACCTGAAATACCTTTTGCTGCAAGAGTTTTAACAGCACCTGCAGAAATACAATTAACTCTGATACCTTTTGCACCCAAATCAGCTGCCAGATATCTCATAGAAGATTCCAGTGCAGCTTTAGCTACACCCATAACATTATAATTAGCAACAACATATTCAGAACCCAAATATGTCAATGCAAATATTGAGCCGCCTTCTTTCATAATATGTTCAACATTTCTGCAAATTGAAACCAACGAATACGCACTGACACCCATAGCCAAGTTCCAACCATCATGAGAAGTATCAATAAATCTTCCCTGCAAATCTTCTTTAGCCGCAAAAGCAACCGCGTGAACAACAAAATCCAATTTTCCGTAAACCTTCTCACACTCGGCAACGACAGCTTTAATTTCATCTTCCTTTGTAACATCACAACTCATTATAATTTTTGCATTCATTTCTTCTGCAAGCGGTCTTACACGTTTTTCCATAACCTCGCCTGCGTAAGTAAATGCTATATCAGCACCTGCCTCAAAAAGCTGACGTGCTATAGCATATGCAATACCATGTGTATTTGAAACCCCGAAAATAAGCCCCTTTTTGCCTTCCATTAATTTCATAAACAATTCTCCTTCTTAGATACAAACATTTTTTATAACCAGATTTTACCAAAAATAAAAATTTAAAGCAAATCAATAAAAAATATAAACAAATGTAACAAGATGCAATTTATCTGAAATCCTGAATTTCAAAGTTTTTTTATATATTTAAGAGAGCAAATAACCAAAAGAGAGCTATGGGCATAAACGGTTTAGGTCAATTAAATAAATCAGATTTGCAAGTAAATTTGGTGCTACGAAAGGGCACCCAAACTAAGCCTGCGTCGCGAGACGTAAATATGACCAATAATGGCTCGATTTTTAATATAGAACGTCCCGACAAAACCGAAAATACTGCAACAAAACAAAGAACAACTGCTCTACCTAGTGTTCACAAAGATACCGAACAGAGTGAAAGTTCGGAATATACGGCATCATCAGGTCAAGCAGCTGCAACAAAAGCCCTAAGCATCTCACAGGATACCAAATCCGGCACAGCGGAAACCGAAGCAAATACCAAAAAAGTAGAATCTATTACGAGGGAAACAAAGACTCTTTCTAAAAACATCAAAAGCGACGAAAAGTCTATGCAAAAAACATTCCGTGAGCAACAACGTGAAGTGCAGCAGAATAATAAAGAAATTCAAAAAATGGTAAAAGCCATCAGTGAAGAAAGCACAGCAATAGACGAAATGGTAACTGAAATGGAAAGTTTATCAGCCGGTCAGGAAGCCCAAATGTATAGTGCCTATTCCCTTGATATCTCAGGAGAAAACGACCAAGCAGGAACAGGTTCCGACGATGCTTCGGAACAGCGAATTGTAAGCTTATACTCTCAAATTGACTCAAAATCAGGACAAATCGGTAAATATACCGGTAAAATAAATAAACTGCAACTAAAAAATAACAAATCTATAAAAACAATGAACAGGGTAAGTAAAACTTATCAAAGAACAGTTACAAAAACTCAACAAAAAATAGAAGCTAACCAGTCGACAACAAATCAAGCAATGGATGTTGCTAATAAAGTCGGTGAAATTTCACAATATACAGCCCTAACCGGTCAAGGTGTACAATTAATCGGTAAAATTATGAATATAACGGGTCGAGCACTGTTAAGTAATCCTTATACGGCGACCGCCGGGGCAGCATTGGTGAGCGCAAGTGTACCTGTTAAGTCTGTCGGTGTAACCGTAGAAACCATAGGTAATTATGGTTCGGCAGCCGCATCGGTTACAAAAGCGGCATGTTCCGCAGCAAATGGAGATATAGCAGGAGCATTTACCAACGTTGCCTCAGCAGTTATGACAAGTACTGCAGCCATTAAAGGCACCAAAGAAATAACCTCCGGCTTTGCTAATATAAAAAATGAGGCTACTCAAGCAATGCAACAAGGTATTGCTAAAAGTTCCGCAAAATCTCAAACAAAAGCATTAACTGAAGGAATGTCAAATAAAGAAGTTAAAGCAGAATATGGTATGAGTAAGGGTCAGATGAAAGATATAGCTTATAATAATTCTTTACAATCCGTTCAAGAGTCAACTGCCGGAATGAATTATAAAGAAATCGGTAGCGCCATAAAAGATAATACTGCTGAAGGAAAATCCCTTATAAATAATGCCCAAGCAAGTGCAAATAGTGGTATCAAAATTAGTCAAGCCAATATTATGAATGCAAGAACAACAGTGTCTGGAAATGATACAAAATCAATTAAAAAAGATGCCGGTCAGACATCTCCATATGGAATCGCGGACTCCTCAAACGGCTTAGGTATGAGTACAAATCCCGAAAGAGCAGCTAATATGGCAAAAGACGAAAAATTTATGGCATACGTACAAAAAACAGCAGGCAGTTTACAAATGGCAAGCAGCATGCTTGCACAATTTCAACAGACAGAATCGATAAACGATACCGGCAATTCTGACAGAAGCGCTTATCAAAACTGGGCAAGACTTGAAAGAATATGGTCTAACAGGGTAATTATGGGCGGATATGCCGCTTAACATAAATAATCAGCATAAAAAAGACCAACCTGATAGAAGTTGTAGAGGTTGGTCTTTTTCTATCTACGTTATAGCTACCTCAATGTAATGTTATTATTAGCTTCCTCTAACAATATATTCATATAAAGTAATTTGTTTGCAGTAGCTCTATCAAGGTTAACAAATTCAGCACCGGCCCTGACATCTGTAGCTGTTACAATTTTTACATCAGCATTTATATCAAGGTCACCGTATGAAATTTGTACCGGAACTATATCACCCACTTTAAGCTGATTATGATGTTTTACAGCTATACCGCCTCTTGAGATGTCCAGTAACGAATCTATCTGATTATTTTGCTGCAATTCAACCGGATTACGATTACCTGCAACTTCAAAGCGCATATACTGTCTTTTATCTATTGTAGGTATATTCTCGTCAATTACGTTACGCTGAATATAAGTTTCTTTACCTGAATCCCTGTCATAAGAAGGGTCATCATCAGTATCAGTGTCAATATCTGAATCACTGTCATTATCGGTATCTGTATCTGTGTCAGTATCTGTATCACTATCTGAATCCATATCAGTATCTGTATCAGTATCCGTGTCGGTATCTGTATCTGAGTCTGCATCCGCATCACTATCTGCGTCGGTATCTGTATCAGAATCCGCATCAGTATCTGTATCGCTATCGGCATCCGTGTCACTATCCGCGTCGGTATCTGTATCAGAGTCCGCATCGGTATCCGTATCACTATCCGCGTCGGTATCTGTATCAGAGTCCGCATCGGTATCCGTATCACTATCCGCATCCGTGTCACTATCCGCGTCGGTATCTGTATCGGAATCCGCATCAGTATCTGTATCGCTATCGGCATCCGTGTCACTATCCGCGTCGGTATCTGTATCGGAGTCCGCATCGGTATCCGTATCACTATCCGCATCCGTGTCACTATCCGCATCGGTATCCGTATCACTATCCGCGTCGGTATCTGTATCGGAGTCCGCATCGGTATCCGTATCACTATCCGCGTCGGTATCTGTATCAGAGTCCGCATCGGTATCCGTATCACTATCCGCGTCGGTATCTGTATCACTATCCGCGTCGCTATCTGCGTCACTGTCAGCATCACTGTCCGCGTCGGTATCTGTATCACTATCCGCGTCGCTATCTACGTCACTGTCAGCATCACTGTCCGCGTCGGTATCTGTATCACTATCCGCGTCGCTATCTGCGTCACTGTCAGCATCACTGTCCGCGTCGGTATCTGTATCACTATCCGCGTCGCTATCTGCGTCACTATCTGAGTCTGTATCTATCGGTAACTCATCTTCATAATAGTAATTTCTTTCATCCTCATCATGCCCGATTTCAAGGACGTCTTCCGGTCTCACCGGTCTGGTACCTATAGTTACCTCATTATCATCAGTGCCTTGAACAGGATTTGTTGTGGCATCATCTACCACAGTAAATCTTATGTATTCCTGACCGTTAATGTTAACTGTATGCTCGTCGTCGTTTATAAAATGTTTACCATCAATAAAAATATCATCAGCAACAATCGTAATTTCTTCAGAATTAGGATTGTTGTCACCTTGAACTCGTCCGTTAATAACAGTTACAACACTTTGTGCTCTGTTCGGATCAATTCTTGTATTCGGATTTATATCTAAAGCCTTCAAGAGAACTTCTTGAGGCGCCACACTCGAATTAGGTCCGTAATAATCCGTAGGAGTATTAGGAGCAAAACCAAGATTGTCTATATTAAGCGTTTTGCCTTCCGTTACAAGTTTAATTCTCTTAGCAGAAGTAACTTCGCCGATATCGACATTACCGGTGAATTGAATATCAACATTACCGTTTCTGGAGATAATTGTACAAATTTTTGTATCATCGCCTAGAGCCAAAACTCTAATATCACCGTTATTTGCCAACATATCAACACTGCGGTTTTGAGGATCGATTTGTTCAATTACCAATCTTTCATTATTGTCACCAATCCCACCGCTTGCAATAATGGAAATACTTTTACCAGAAACATTCACTTGCTCCTGATTTCCATTAGCGTTAAGCACTGAGTAAGGAGTCTGACCTTTAACCTCAGAGTCAGCCAGTAAAGCAACTTTACCATTGGTAGACATAATTTGGTCAACTCTCATATCAGTATCAATACTTGCAAGATTAATGTCAGATGTAGCCTGAGCATTAATTTTACCATCAATTCTTGTATTGATTGATGTTGTAAGATCTCTCGCATTAGGTCCCACACCTATACAATTTGCGCCTTCACAAGTCAGACCTGTTTTAATACTACCAATTTTACCGTTTTGCACATTTATGTTTAAATTCCCGCCCTTACCGGTAACCAAGTGTGTTTTAGCTGTGCCGCTGTTTATAAGATTACCGTTTTCGAGGTTAATATTCAAATCACCATAAGAAGTAATATAGTCATCGTTTAAATTATCGCCTATCGTTATATTCGAATCGCTGTTGTTAATATTTACACCGACACCAACAACAGTACCTTGTACATCAATCCCGGCGGCACCGGTGTTTGTTATATTAACCGAGCCGTTACCGGAAATTTTGCCGGCACTGGCTATTTTAATACCGTCAGCGCCGCTATTTTCAATCGAAATTTCTTTTGTACCAAAATTTTTGACTTCACCAGATATATTGACTCCTGATTTTTCGCCTCCGTATGCCTTGATGAAAATTCTGCCATTTTCATTAGCAATCTGGACACCATTATTAACGTTATCGGTATTTACGAGTTCTTTAAATAAAATGTTTGCCTGTTGTTGGTATAGCTGTTGTGAAAGACCGTTACTGACACCGCTTTGGATATTTGCGTTAGATCCCACCGTTACCGAAGCAGCCCTGATATCTATAACCTCTTGAGCGTATATTTTACCGTCAATTTCAACCGTTCCGCTACCCTGGCTATTTTCAACAGCATTTAAATTACCAATATTAGGTGTCTGTCTCAACCTGTCAAAATCACTCTGAGTAGGAGTCAAAACAGATAACGAACCAACATTTAAAACACCACTTGCGCCTACCATCATTCCGTTCGGTGATATAAACACAGCCTTGCCGTTGTAAAAACCACTGTCACGCATTGAATTGACAATACCGTTTATACTAATCTTATCTTGCACCAAATTGACAAATGTCTCAACATTCCTGTTGCCATATTTGAAAATGAGATTTGCCACATCACCTGCACTTAAATTGAATTTATCATACTGACGAAAACCCACATCGCCGGATATCGCAGACGGATCAATATTATAAATCCCGTTGTTACCAGTAACACCCGAAATCTCAGTTGCCATCGCCGGAATTACCATTGACTGCTGCATTAGGAAAAACGTTGTCAGTAAAGACGCAATTACTCTTCTTTGTCTTTTCATCGTGTCAAGTTTCATATCAGCTTGTCCTTTCAATTTTTTGCTATTCATACATCTTATTGTACCAAGAGTATGTCTTAAAGTCCCGTTATATTACGTTTCTTTAAGTTAAATTTGCACATCATGTCAACACTTATTACATTTATTAACGGAAAAAATAAAAAAATATTGCGTGTTTGTTAAAAAATATTAAGACTTTTTAACTTTCATACTTCAGAAATAAATTTCTAAACAAAAGATATACACAATAAAACAACAGCAGAAGTGATATCATTTCAATTACGGCGTTACTCACATTAAATGCGCCAAACACATAATAAACCACACCAGTAGGAACTGCTGCCAAGAACATTTTATAAATTGTTTGCCAAGGAAATTTCAGACAAAGATTCGGCAGGACAATCGTTATTGAAAAAATAAAATACAAAAAGTTTGCTGCCAAAGTTGCGATACCCACACCTACAAGACCATGATCCGGAATAAGCCAAATATTTAGAAATACTCCTACTATACCGGAAATCAATTTTATCACAAAATCTATATACGTTCTATTTGCCAAATGGTACTGCAGCGTAGTATAATCAGTTAATGCCAAAAAGAAAGTACCGAAAGCAAAATAAGGTATAAGCTTAAATGCAGACTGAAACTGCTCATTAGCAAAAATGCTTACATATTCGGTTGCATACAATGATATTACGGTAATTACCGGTAAAGATATCAAAAGATAATATCCGCAAAATCTTGATATTATCGGTCTTACATCAATTTTTTCCTCATACATATTGATTATTCTCGGAGTCGCCGCCACAGTAATAATTGCAAATATGGTGAGCAGCAAAGGTAAGGTTAAACTGTATCCGACACCGACTAATCCGGCTTCCGAAAAACCTTTTATATTGTTCATTATAAATTTATTACTCTGATTGATTATCCAAGCACTCATCGAAGTAGCCGCAATCGGCACTCCGTATTTAAATATAGGAATTAGAAAAGTCCATTCAACTTTTTGAATTTTAAACCATTTAACAATATTGCTTTGATATATCAACAGCAAATTAATTAATGATATAGAAACACCCATACCTAAAAGCATGCCCATAGCGCCAAGATGAAAAAATTTTACGAAAAACACGGAAAGTCCTATCGTTAAAAATTGGTTAAAAATTGTTGAGAAGGTAAACGACATAGACTTCAGCTGTGCTCTTATAAGTTGAAACAATAACGCTCTTATTGCAACCGGTATTATCAATAACAAAATTGCCAAAAAATATTTAACGGGTATATGGAAAAATGAGTAAAAATTCTCCCTGAAAATATAAGCTACAAAAAACATTAATGCTACATTAAAAGTCAGAATAAAAACCAAAGTGGTAAGGTATTTAGGTATATCTTGGGTAAGTTGATGGTGTCTAAAAAATCTCAATCCTGAAAGTCCGACCCAATCTGAAAATAATATACACAAAAATGATAAGAGTGCTATCGAGATTGAATATAAACCGTACTGTTCAGGTGGCAGCAAGCTTGTGTATACAGGAACTATCAGGGCATTTCCTATCATGCCCACAATTTTTGAGGGGGCATATTTTGCCATGTCCTGGAAAATCCCTTTAATTTGTGCTTCTTCAACTTCTTTATTTTCGATATATTCCATATGCTATTCCCATAATTTAAAGATCTTATGGCAATTATACTACAAATTTGCCAAAAAGGTCATATTCATCCGCTTTAGAAATTTTCACCATTTCGATATCACCGGGAACCACATTTTTATTCGACTTAACATATACAAGTCCGTCGATTTCAGGTGCATCATGCTCGGAACGCAAAATAACAACACCATCATCAGTGTAGCTTTCCACAATACAAGGAATAGTTTTACCTACATATGCCTGATTATTTTCGTATGATATTTCCTGTTGAAGTGACATCAATTTTTTATAACGCTCATGCTTAATTTTTGCAGGTACTTGATCCTCCATAGAGTAGGAAGCTGTGTTCTTTTCTCTTGAATACTCAAACACACCCATCTTGTCAAATCTCATTTTTTTGACAAATTCATACAAATTTTCAAACTGCTCGTCGGTTTCTCCGGGATATCCTACGATGAATGCTGTTCTTATCGCGATGTTTGGTACCTTTTCCCTTATTTTATTAATAAGTTTTTCATAATCAAATGCCGGTCGACGCATATTTTCCAAGATTGTTTTATCCGAATGCTGAAGCGGCAAGTCAATGTACTTAACCACCTTATCACAACTTGCAATTGTATTTATCAGCTCCTCTGTCATCTGTGAAGGATATGCGTACATTATACGAATCCACGAAAGATTCTCTATTTTATTCAATTCCCTTAATAGTTTGGGTAACATTTGTTTTTTATAAAGATCAATTCCATAGCTTGTTGTATCCTGTGCTATCAATACTATTTCAGTAACACCTTTTTCAACAAGTAATTTAACCTCCTCTATAATATTTTCTAATGGGCGTGAATGATAATTACCTCGAAGATTAGGTATAATACAATATCCGCAATGATAATTACATCCATCCGCAATTTTCACATAAGAGCTTGCCCCCATTGTAATTTGCTGACGCTCTATATCTTCCGGATATACATATTCAGGCTTTTCGGAAACACATGAAATGTATTCCTCGTTTGCCTCGTCGGCAACCTTATCCACAACCCCTACTATTTCTTTCAGATTTGATGTACCAACCATTGCACATATCTCAGGTATTGCAGCTTTAAGCTCCTCGTTGTATTTTTGAGGAAGACACCCGGTCACAATAACTTTTTTACCTTTTTCCACCAACTTCAAAATTGTTTGCACAGATTCTTTTTCGGCATCGTGTATAAACGAACACGTGTTAACAATTACCATCTGAGCTTCATTCTCATCCAAAGTAATATCATGACCTTTTGAGGCCAAAAGTCCCAACATAAGTTCGCTGTCTACAAGATTCTTTGCACAACCGTGATTTATAAGTGCTATTTTCATTGTCACCTCTCAACCAATTTTAGCACAAATAATCCTATAAACTCAATTGTACACGTTTATGATTATTTAGGCAGACACTCCCAGTAACCTTTTGTGTCATCGTCGGGACAAACATCGCGTAACGCATACCAGGTACAACCCACACCGTTTGCTGCTTGAGTCGATTTTACTGAACACGGCTGTCCGAGCAAACCTGCATATGGATGGTCTTTCCACTCATCTTCAGTATAAAGATGCAACATCTTTTTTCCCTCTAACACGTCGCTTGAATTCATTATCTGAAAAACAAAAACATCATGTCCTGACCTGTTCGGACCTTTAGCACCGTTAATATCAACGTTAAAACGTATTCCTCTTCCATCCAAAGATCCAGCTATACTAAGCCTTAAATAAGCCCCGTTTGCAAGAATAAGATCAGGCTTATAAACCACATAGCTCCCATCCGATGTGAATACCCTCGAACCGTCGTATGTATAATACGTCGGCATTTTTGACGGTGATACACTTTTTTGCTGCACTTTTACGCATTTAAAAAATTCTTGTTTGAATTGGTTTTCTCTATAAAAACCATTTGTCGGATTAAATGCAATGTAATAGTCATAAAGACTCGACAACTGCTCGTCAGCCTTCATCAAACCTACCGCCTGCGATATCAATGCATATGTTTGCATAAATTGAGTTTTCAACACCTTTTTTTGATAATTATTTATCAATGTCGGAATTGTCATGGCTGCCACTATGCCGATTATAGCTAAAGTAATTAGAACTTCACCAAAAGTAAATGCAGCTTTCTTTTCAAATTCGCACAAATCTATGAAACACTTAGCACATACCTGAAGTAAAAAATTAATATTTCGCAACCGGAACTTAATAATCTGATTGTAACTCCTCAGTATCCCAAAATTACAGTTAGCGACTAATTTTCCAGATTCAATATATCTAAAATCCTTACTATTTCTACTTAGAGGAGTCGCCCCCCCCCGTTAACCTCCAACCAAATCATAGGCTGTCTCCTTTTTTTAGATAATAACAAACAATTTCTTATTTTGCAATAACTTTACAAGACTTAAAAAAAGTGTAAAATATAATTATGAAAAAGTTTCTACTTGCATCAGCTTTAATAATACTATTAATACCCTCTGTATATGCACAAAAAGATGATATTCCGGAGGTAAAATTCCAACGTATAGTTTTAACCGACACCTCGGAAGCTGAAGATTACATAGAACCTGAAAACATTACATTGAAAGGATATGCACAATATATAGAGGATTCTCAGGCAATACATCTGCTTGATAATAAAAAGTCAGTAATAAATTTAAAAGTTCCGCAAAGAATAGCTGCAACATCCTTAGCCAAAGAAAATATATTTGCTCAACGTCCTAAATTGTACTCAAAATATGGAGCCGAAGAATATCAAATATCCCCGAAAGACGTATCCTCATTTGAAAGGCAAGGAGGATTTTCTTACGGAACAAATATGGAACAAGAAGTAGACTGGGGTGAACTTAAACACACCGCAACTTTTTTTACGCGTTATGATAAAGGCAGATTTTCCTTTAATACGGCATATAAAAGAACCATAGGAAGCACCTACAATAACTATTTTGACAATTTTTACATAGCGCCAGAGTTGAGATTAAATAAATTTATGTCAATAAAAAATACCGTAACAGCAGACATAACAAATGACCGAAAGAAAAATGAAATTGTTTTGTCAGTAAAACCGCTTGCCAACACGCGAGAAGACAGACTTAATCTTGAATTTGGAGCAAGCCAAACCTATGATTCCACAAATTCCTTAATCCGAAAACAAATAAAAGTTAATACCCGATTAGAATTGTAACATTTTTGTATATGCACAAATTTTTGGTTATAATTAAGGAAATGGCAAAAAGAACAAAAAATAAAAAATCAGAATCAACAACGCAACAAAGTGCCTCTTTAAAAAAATCACGAAAAGAATTGCGAAAAATAGGATTTTACTATTCCTTTTTAACCATTGTGTTGTTGTTTTGCCTTATACAAGTAGGCTTCAGTGCTATTTTAAATATAACAAAGCTTGTTGCCTACAAGGCAAAAATAATAACATTAAAGAAAACACTGAACGATGCAGAAGAACGAAATAAAGATCTTAAAGAAGAAATAAAAGTGTACTCTACCACCCAAAATCTTGAAGGGATAGCCCGAAATACCCTCAAAATGGCCGGCGAAGATGAGGTCTTAATCATAATAAACAACACAAACACTGAAACAAAACCAAACAAGAAACATAACAAAAAATCAGAGGTAAAAAATGCTCAATGAAGAAAGAGAAGTTCTGGAATATATAAAAGAGGCGTTTTCACTCAGGGCAAGGAAACTTTACAAACCTGCCGTAGAAATGCTTTATAAAGCTTTGACGCTTGATAATGACAACATTGAGATACTTTATCAACTTGGAGAATTATACGCTTTAATGGAAAATTATACAAGAGCAACAGGATATCTTGATCAGGTTATTGCGAAAAACTCCGAACATATTGAAAGCCTGAAGCTTTATCAAAGGATTTGCGAAACCCAAAATGAGCTTGATAAGTCACTTAAATTCGCCGAAAAATTATTTGATATAAATAAAAATTCGGAGAATTTAAAAGAAATTATAACACTGTTGAGTAAACTTAACCAAACGGATAACTTGGAAAAATATGCAGACAGCGAATTTTTAAATTCGGATATAATCTTTGAAATAGCGAACGCACTGTACAGCAACGGTGAAACCGAAAAGGCAAAAAAACTTCTGATTACACGCCAAAATGACAATTGCGCCCAAATAAACATTCTGCTTGGTAAGATTTATTTTGATGAGAATAATCTTCAAAAGTCAAAAGAAATTTTTGCGGCCTTTGACAAGAATTGTGACAATCCTGAAGTTCTTAATTACCGAGGGCTTTTTGCACTTGAAGATATGAACTTTACCGATGCCATAAAATTTTTCTCAAAGGCATCTTCAATAAATAAAAATAATCATATATATTTGTACAATTTAGGTAATGCATACTTTTTAAACGGTTGGATGGAAGAAGCACAAAATGCGTATTCAAGAGCAATTTATCTTGCACCAGAAAATACCGATTACAGATACTCGCTTGCTTATTTGTATTATGAAATAAAAAAAGCGGATAAATGCAAAAAAGAAGTTGATGCAATACTTGAAGCGTCCCCTAATCATTATCCGACAAGGGTTTTAAAGGCGTTATTATTGGATAATGATAAAGAATACATGCAAGCAAAAAATATACTCGAGGAAAATGTAACCCTTGGAGCCGATGACGACTTTACGTTAATTGCACTTGGAAAAACCTACAGTTATCTTGATATGTATGAAAAAGCCGAACATACAATTTGGGAAGTAATTAAACGCAATCCTGAAAACACAAACTATTTAACAGATTTAGCCGATATATTTATAACGGAGAAAAAATTCAATGAAGCAACAGAACTCATTAAAAAAGTCATAAAAATCAATCCAAATTATGTTTATGGACACGTATTGGGCGCAAAAATATCATACCATAAGGGTGATATGGAAACATGTAAAAGCTACGCCCAACAAGCCATACTACTGGATATGAATTGTTCCGAAGGCTACTATTATCTGGCGATGGTACGTTTTAATGAACAAGATTATGAAGAAACAATTGAATGCATGAAGCGCGCAATAACTTATGATGCAACAAACCCGAAATATTACGCAGAAATGAGCAAAATATATAAAGCAAAAAATGATATAAAAACTGCACTGGAATACATATCAGAAGCTGAAAGCATTGACGATTCAACGGAATACAAATTAATGTACCAAGAACTTGCCACTCTAAACAGAAAAAAATCCAAATAAAAAAGACACCTTTGACGGTGTCTTTTTCGTGTTAAACTTAATAACTACTTAAGTCTTACATTTACTGATGTACCTTTTTTAGAAATTTCGACTTTGTCTTCTCTCGCTAACCAACCAAGACCAAGGTCAGCAAAATTTCCTTTAAGGTCCAATTCCTTTTTCATTTTTGAGAATGAAGATTCGCCGTTGTTATTTAAGTAATCATAAATTTGTCCAGCTGAAAATCCGATTTGTTCTTGTAATTGTTGCATTTTTACCTCCAATTTTTTGTAACATGTTTCTCTTTTATAAGATAATAATAAAATAAGTCTTAATAAAATGCAATAGTGTATCGGCATTAGTTTTTTAGAATAATTTTATGATAAAATACATTATAGGGGGTATTGATTTTGATTATTGAAGGTTCAATAAGTTCTGAAAAAACAAATATATTAATAAGCAAATATGCAGAACTATTGAATTCAGGCATACCGGCGTCTGAGATACTTGTCTTAGTTCAAAATTCGACCTTAAAAAATAATTTTGTCGAAAAAACACTCGATAAATTAACCGTCGAAGCCATTGAAAAACTTCAGGTATATTCATTTTTCGGTCTGGTATACAACACTGTTACGGACAATTGGGCATTTCTTGAAAACAGAAATACTTATTGTAATCCGGTAATACTCCCAAATCTGACCGGTTTAGAAATTTCACAATATATATTGAAGGACATTTTAAAAGATGTTCCGTTTAAAGGCTACAACTCAAAAAAATCCCTGCTGCATCAGCTATTTAGAAGGTATTCCTTAATAGTGCAAAACAACCTTTCAGAAAAAGAGATTGAAGAACGTTCAAAAATTTTGGGGGAAGCATTCGCAGATGATGCAAAACTGGCTCTGAAAAAGCTTTTATCTAAAACTCTTGCTTTAAGAGATTTTGATTATTTAAGACAAACACTGCTTTTTAATTTTATTTACCAAAATACAGATTATTTTAGTAAAATTAAATATTTAATATTAGATGACGGAGATGAAATAACGCCTGTATGCTACGATTTTATAAAATACATAAAACCGCAGCTAAAGGACGTTTTTATATCATTCGACAGGTTTGGTACAAGCAGGAGCGGCTATTTAAGTGCTGACAAGAACGTTCTTTGGGGATTTGAAGAATTATTTAAACAAAAAGCCATGCCGGCAGAAACCTTAACCAAACTAAAATCGGATGCACAAGTTTTATTTGATAATGTTAAAAATAATGACAATAAAAAATTAAAACATTTTATTATACAATCGCCGTCAAAAAGGGCTAAAATGATAGATTTGGCGATTGAAGATATTGAAAAATTACTAAAAAAGAATATCAAACCGTCGGAAATTGCCGTAATAACACCGGTAATAGACGATATGCTCAAATTTTCACTTAAAGAAAACATCAAATCAGATATATTATTTTTATCGGGCAGCGAAAAACTTGCACAAAACCGGCTGGTACAGGCGGCTTTGACTCTTTTAAAAATGAATACTCCACTCAAAGAAACAATAACCGAATTTGATATAAGGGTCTTATTATATGAATTTTTAGGAATACAACTAAAATACTGTCGGGAAATTCTTAGTAATTTTAAAACGACAAAATCCTTACCAGAATACCACTTTAATGATGAAAAACTAAATAAAAGATACACAATACTTTTAGAATTAATTAACAAATTGTCGTTATCGAAGCAGAGACTTTCAGAGCAGGTATGCGAAATTTATCGTGAGATTATGTATTTTACCACAATTAACTCTGATGAAATTAATAAGTTTAACTTTTTTGTAAAACAGTTACGTGATTTTGAGAATATTTTTAACGATGAATTTGAAATTCGTAAAGTTGACATAATTTTACAAATAGAAAATTCTATAATTGCTGAAAATCCATATACAACAATTGAAATTGAAGCCTCGAATCTTATTGTAGCCACACCGCAAAAGATTATTGACAATCAAATAAGAACAAAATATCAATTTTGGCTTGATATTTCGAGTACCGAATGGATAAAAAGCGATACGGGTCCACTATATAATGCTTGGGTATTTCAAAAAAGCTGGGAAAAAGATACCTATACAATCGAGGATAATATAAATTTAAGCAAAGATAAGACTGCACGGATATTAAGGAAATTGACACTTTGCGCAGATGAAGGAGTTTTCGCATACTCAAGTCTTTTTGACGGAAACGGAGTGGAAAATTTCGGAGGAATAGAAAATTACTTAAATTTTGAAATTGAGAATACCCCGCTGAAAAATACAAAACCAATTATTCCACGAAAAGATCAGTCACCCGTTTTAGAATACGAATCAGGTAAAATGGCAATATCAGCAGTTCCCGGAGCCGGCAAGACGACAATACTACTTGCTTTAATCTTAAAATTACTTGATAAACAAATAAAACCCGAAAACATTTTTGTTCTGACCTACATGGAATCTGCAGCAAGAAATTTCAGAGAAAAAATTAAAAATATAAGGCAAAATACCGGGCAATTACCCAATATAAGTACTATCCACGGACTGGCATTGCGAATTTTGAAGGAAAACGGCAATTATGAACGTCTTGGTTTAAGTTCTGACTTTGAGATTTGTGACGACACACAACGCTCCAGAATCATTAAAAATTTATCGGATAAATTAAAGCTTAAAAAAACTGAAACTGAAGATTTTGATCGTGCGATTTCGGTTTTCAAACTAAGTGAAGGGATATTTTCGGAAACTAACGACACGAAAATCAAGAAATTTACTGAGTTTTTCAACAATTATCAGGAGGATTTAAAATCTCAAAATCTCATTGACTATGACGACATGCTCATATCCTCGGTGAAACTATTAAGAGAAAATCCTGATATATTGAATTATTATCAAGATTTATGCGAATATATCATAGAGGATGAAGCACAGGACTCGTCAGCCATACAGCAAGAATTAATAGGGCTTTTAAGCAACAAACATAAAAATCTGATACGCTGCGGAGATATTAATCAAGCAATTACAACCACATTTTCAAACGCAGATGTTGAGGGGTTCAGAAAATTCATACTATCAAGCAACAATGTTAGCATGAATTGTTCACAAAGATGCACTAAAGATGTCTGGACACTTGCGAACAATCTTATTGATTTTGCCGAAAACAAACCCGATATGCAAAATGCATTTTACAAAATTTTTATGCAACCTGTAGATGGCAAAAATCCGGTTCAGGAAAATGCTGTAACCGCAAAAATATTTTCCGCACCGCTTGAAGAACGAAATTTTATTTTAAAGGTTATAAAAAATGCCTTCGCTCAAAATCCGAAAGCTACCGTGGGCATACTTTTGAGGAATAATTTTCAAGTTGGACAATGGCTTAATTTCATTAACAACAGCGGGTTAACCAGTATCACAAGAAGCGAAAGCCTTGAACAAAAATCAATTTTTAGAACTATTTTCTCAATTTTAAAAATAATCCTTAATCCTTTTGACAATGATATTCTTGCGGACAATTATGAGATTCTTGCTGAAATGGGATTTTATAAGCCCAGACTGGGCACTGAAATAAGGAATTTTGAAACCCCGTTTGTGGAAACATCCTGTGACAGCATTGAAAATCCTTTACTTGTCCAATTCTATTGGGATGTAAATTATTGGATTTCCATGCCACATTTACAACCTGAGGAACTGGCAATAAAAATAGGACTTACTTATTTTAACAGCGAAATAGAAAAATCAAATGTTTACCTGATAGCAACATTAATTAAACGGTTAAGTTACACAAACAAAGATTTGACATACGTAACCGAAAGGCTTGCCGAACTGGCGAAAAAACCATCTTTAAGCGGGTTTAAATTCTTCTCGGAAGAAGATGAAAGCAATCGTGAATTTTTAGAAGGGAAAGTTCAGATTATGACATTACACAAGTCTAAAGGCGATGAGTTTGATTTAGTATTTTTACCGGAAATGTCAGGGAAAAATCTTCCTCTAAATTTTGCTGAGATTAAGCTTAAATCCTCAGATTTTATAGAAAATGTAAGACGTTTAAACCCTAACTACAAACACAAAACTGAAATCGAATTAAAAAAAGAGCTTTTAGCTGAAAATCTTAGACTTTTATATGTAGCAATTACGAGAGCCAAACAAAAGCTTTATATTACGACAAGCCGCAAAGCTCTTTCTTTCGGAAAAACAATCGAACAAGAGCCCAGTTCAATATTCCACGAATTACTGCAAGGAGTTTTATATGAATAATTTTTCTCCCAATATGTTAAAAATTTATAAAGAATGCCCTAAAAAGTACTATTATAAATATATCAAAAAAATTTCCGTACCACAAAGCGTTACACCTTTTGAAAAAGGTAAAAAAATCCACGCACTTGCAAATTATTATTTAAGGGGTGAGGATATTTCAAAATTTGAAAAAATACTTTCATCTGAAGAGCTACAGGCTTGGAACAGGTTATTATCAAATGAATATTTCCAAAAAACTTATGTAAATTCGGAATATAACCTTTCGTGCAAAATCAACAATTTTTGGATAAGCGGAAGGATAGATGCTCTGGTGAAAGACGGCAGCGACTATTACATTTTGGATTACAAAACCGGTCTGATACCGCCAAATCCGGAAAATGATTTTCAAACAATTGTATATCTGCTTGCAGTATCCAAATTCTTAAAAAAATATAATAGTTTGTCATTAGTGTATATTGATTTAAAAAATAATTTGAATCATAAAATTGAATTTACACGAGAAAACGAGTACAAAACAGAGCTATCAAAGATTTGCAAACAAATCAGCGAAGCGCAGTCTTTCCCGCCAAATACAAAAAATTGCAAATATTGTGAATACAATAAATTTTGTTAACTATTGATTTGCAACGCTATTACAGACTTCAGGTAATTTTTTAAACCTTGACCAGGTTTGCTCTGCAATACCTTCTCCGTTAGGGTCATTTCGCATAGCCGAAACAAGTTCATTTACCTGCTCGCGGTATAAATTACAATTATACTTTAAAGTCTCACTATCGCTGACAATAGTTTCACGATATACGCATCTTTTTTCTTTCCAACCGTGCAACGATCTTGTAATTGTAACAACACTACCATCATCTGCCGTTACAGTTATTGTTTGATTAGTAGGAAGGCAATGATAAAATTTATTTATAAACACACCTGAATATTTTACATTATCAACCGCAACAACTGCTACAGCAGTAAGTATCAACAAGCCAAAAACTAAAATTATTCTTTTCATATAACCTCCTATTTAATAATAACAAATTTCATCCAAAAACGCAATAAAAAAGAGGCTTTTAAAAAGCCTCTTTTTTATGAAGTCAAGAAATCTACTTAATTTCGACAGTAGCGCCGGCAGCTTCAAGTTGTTTTTTAATAGCTTCGGCGTCTTCTTTTTTAACATTTTCCTTAACCGGTTTCGGAGCAGCGTCAACCAAATCTTTAGCTTCTTTCAAACCAAGACCTGTAATAGCACGTACTTCTTTTAACACAGCAATTTTATTAGCGCCGGCTGCTGCCAACACAACATTAACTTCAGAAGCTTCTTCTGCAGCTGCTTCTGCTCCGGCTGCTGCAACGGGTGCTGCTGCCACTGCAACAGGTGCTGCTGCTGATACGCCGAATTTTTCCTCCATAGCTTTCACTAATTCAGCTGCTTCCAACAATGTTAATTTTTCGATTGATTCCAAAATTGATTCTACACTCATTTTTTTCTCCTTTATACTTTTTTAAATTACTATCATATATTTATGCTGCCTTTTGATCTCTGACAGCTGCCATAGCTCTGGTAAGCTGAGCCATAACTGCATTGATTGAACCAACAATACCGACAGCCGGTGAGTTGACACAACCAAGCATTTTTGCGTAAAGTTCTTCTTTTGTAGGAAGATTTGCCAATGCTTTTGTTTCATTTTCCGTTAAAAGCTTTCCATCCAAAACTGCCCCTATAATAACACCCTTCTTTACGTCCTTAATAAATTTAGACAAGGCTTTTGCGGGACTTACGGGATCTTTATAGCCGAGAGCTAACGCTATCGGACCTGTCAATTTTTCCGTAAGTATTTCGTATGGAGTACCTTTAACAGCAATTTTCGCCAAAGTATTCTTCACAACCGTATAATCACCGCCATCTTTTTGCAATGCACGTCTTAAATTTGTGATTTCTTCTACAGTGTAACCTTTATACTCCGTAACAATAGCGACTTGGGCTTTTTCAATTTTTGATTTTAACGCATCAATTTTTTCTGATTTAAATGCTTTTGTTGCCATTTTTCGCTCCTTTACTTTCATTGAACACACATACAAAAAAGATTTTGCACATATGACTAACCGCAAAATCTTACACAAGCTTATTTATAACAATTTCGACTTAATGTAACCTCGGCCGGCAAATTTTAAAGACTTTAGTCTACCGACTGTCTGCGGTTGTACTGTTAATTTACATTAAAAATTATTTTCTGTCAATAAAATTGTTAAGAAACTATAAATCTTAACAGCTATAACTAAATTACAAACGATTTGCCTTTAAAAAAAATATAGGTATAATATAAAATATACACAAAATCAGAGAGATTAGCGGATATATGAAAAAAATACTCACAGCAATTTTACTAATAGGAATATGGTTACCCCAGACATTCGCCACGGAAGATGAGGACAAAATTGTTCCTGCAAATTTTCCCCAAAAATACACTCGTGAATACATAGAACAAATCACACCGCAATATAAATCTGTAGGAAAAGATGAAATCTTCTATGTAGCTCTTGATATGCTGAAAAACACGACAGGAGATTTTTCCAGAAAAGCGATTTTAGGTAACAATTTAACCGAGCGACCCGTAAGAATTGAATTTAAGGATTTAGGCACCATAAATAAAGATTACGAATCATTTGATGCCCTTGGCTGGAAAAAAGGTAAAAGACTTTACATATTCATCAACCCAAGACACAAAGATGCACCCGCAGGAGCGTTGGCAGCTCTTTTGGCACATGAAGCTTTACACCAAGACGAGTATAATTCCATTGCAGAAGAAACATATGCTTGGACTATGGAAGCTTCAGTCTGGTGTGAAATCTTGAATGAATTTCCGGAAAGCGGGGAAAACAGCTTACACCCTCTTGTAGACAGAGAAAATACTCTTAAAAAACTTTTTGAAAAAGGCAATTACACAAATAAATACATCAAAAAAACCGTATTACAAAATAAGGGTTATGCCAATTTACCTTCGACCTCGCCGGGATTCGAAGATTTATGATTATGACATCCTAATAAATCGGGTTACTAAAAAAGTATATTGATTATAAAAATTTCTTGATGTTAAATATATCGTATGAAGAAAAAGCAGTTAATACTATTTCTAATCATCGTAATTGCATTATTTGCACTCAACGGACTGTTTTTGAGTGTTCATAATCCGATATTTGATAACAACAACGAAGAAATGATAAACCATGACCATATTTCTTCGCAAAAGCTTTTCGACAACACATGGGAAACCGTCAGAGATAACTACTATGACGCAACAATGAATCACCAAATATGGAGTCGATGGAAGGAGCATTACAAAGGTAAAATCAAAACTGATGAAGATGCAAAAGTTGCGGTGCAAACGATGCTGGAAAGCCTTGATGACCCGTATTCGAGATATATGAGTAAATCCGAATACGCAGATCAGAATTCTTCTATAAATTCCAAGATAACGGGAATTGGAGTAAACATTTCCACAAATGCGGGTAAAGTGCAAATAATAAGCGTAATGGAGGGTACTCCGGCACAATATGCCAACCTGCAAAACGGTGACATTATAACTGCAATAAATGGCAAGGATGTAAACGGACTTCCTTTGTCTGACGTTGCAAACATGGTGCGAGGTCCGGAAAACAGTTTTGTAGAGCTTACAATTTTACGAGGTAAAGACAAATTCATAAAAAAGGTTATACGGAAAGAAATAAAAATAAAAACAGTAAGAAGTTCATTGGAGAAAAACATAGGCTATATACAGATAATGACTTTCATAGGCTCTACAACGCCAAATGAATTTTTGGAAGCATTAGAAAAAACCAAACGAGCCGAAGGTCTTATATTGGATCTTCGCGGCAACACCGGCGGGTTATTACCAAATGCGATATTTATTGCCAACCTTTTCATTCCGGAGGGTAATATCGTTAGTATAGTGGGGCGAAACGGTTATAAATATGATATTTATGCTCAAGATACAGAGCTAAACGTTAATAAGCCAATGATAGTTCTTGTTGACGGTGCAAGTGCAAGTGCAAGTGAAATCCTTTCAGGTGCCCTAAAGGACTATAAAAAAGCAAAACTTTTGGGCTCGCAAACTTACGGCAAAGGCATGGTTCAAAAAATTATACCTTTGCCAAATGAAACCGGCTTAAACCTCACTATTGCCAAATATCTTACCCCTAGCGGAACTGATATTAACCAAAAAGGAATTACACCCGATATTGAAGTTAACTTTACAATGGAAGACGTAAAAAAACAAAATGACATTCAATTATCGACTGCTAAATCAATCCTTAATGAGATGCTTAACCAGAAATTGGCAGAGAATAATTCCTAATTAAAAATTTTTAATCATACCAATAATCAGCATTACCCCAACGTCTTATCCATTCACCGCATGTCATGCCATTTACATTGGTATTTGTTTCCGTATTTTGGTTTACCTTATTACAGTTTCTTTTTATATAGCTATCATTCCAATCATAATACTCTGGTAATATTCCTTTCGGAGTGACGGTAAATAAAAAATGATCCAAGCCTAATCTGCTAAATTTATTCGCAGTTATAAATGCATATATACTGCCGCAGTAATTTTTATGTATAGTCTCATTACCGGCAACATCAACAGATGTATAACTGCAACCAGTATGACTACTCGCATAATACAAGGAGATACCATTGCCGAATTTTTCCTTCACTCTGTTTTGATCATTCGCCAAATGACCATATCTAGCTTCACCTGTCAACGCAACAACTTGTATATCACTGGGCAGACAACCTTTTTTATAATAGCATTTTTCATCAACACGCATATATTTTGACAAAATCTCTGCCAAATCTTGAGGATCATCTAATTCCCATACTTCCGGCGCTCCATTTTCCGCCACCGCCATCGTGAAAGCATTTGCCAGTGTTGAATATACCCACTTGAATCGTGTTACAGTTTGTTTTTCCTGATATTTCACAATTAAATTCGGAATCGTTAGCGCTGCAACTACTCCTATTATCCCTATTGTTATCAATACCTCTGATAATGTAAAACCTTTTCTTGAACTATAATTCTTCATATTTGAATTATAGCACAAAATACCGATTGGGTCAAAACCCTTGCTATATCTACTTAGAAAGGTCGCCCCCCCCCGTTAAACATCCCGTTCACTTTCATAAAAATCCTCCTATTGCCTAATTCTACCATTTCATAAACTTTTTGGCAAGATAATTTACATAAGGTAAACAATTTGGCTTTTTTTGCTTATTTGTGGTATGATAGTACTATAAATACAGACGATTAGGGGGAAAGCATGGCTGAAAGCACACAACAAGAAATTATGAATGATAAGGGGATGGAAGCTTTAAAACAAGTGGAACAAACTCAAATAAATGAACAAATAGAAGAAATTGAGACCAAAACATCCGATAAATATGATGCAAGTAACATAAGGGTATTAGAAGGTTTAGAAGCAGTTCGCATGAGACCCGGTATGTATATAGGATCAACTTCACAGCGGGGATTACACCACTGTATTTATGAAATTGTAGACAATTCAATTGATGAATCTCTTGCAGGTTTTTGCACAGATATAAAGGTAACAGTAAATATAGACAACAGTGTAACTGTAGAAGATAACGGACGAGGTATTCCGGTTGATATAAAACCGGAAACCGGGAAATCAGCGTTAGAAATTGTTCATACAATACTTCATGCCGGCGGTAAATTTGGTGATGGCGGCTACAAAGTATCAGGCGGACTTCACGGTGTAGGGGCATCAGTAGTAAATGCTCTTTCCGAAAAATATATAGTAGAAGTATCAAGACAAGGTTACGTATGGCGACAGGAGTACATGAGAGGAGAACCCGTTGCCCCCGTTGAAAAATGTGAACCAACAGATAAAACAGGTACTAAAACAACTTTTTGGCCTGATCCTGAGATATTCACGGAAACTACAGAAATCGACAGAGATGTTATCGCCAACAGACTTCGCGAAATGGCATTTTTGAACAAAGGATTAAAAATAATCTTTATAGACGGTCACACAAATAAGGAAGAAGTTTTTCACTATGTTGGAGGTATCGGAAGTTACGTTGAATTTTTAAACAAAAATAAAAACGTACTTCACGAAAAACCGATTTATATTGACAAAGTTGTAGATAATATGCAAGTAGAAGTTGCAATGCAATACACCGATGCTTACAACGAAAGTGTGTTATCTTTTGCAAATAATATTAACACCCATTTTGGAGGAACTCATTTAACCGGTTTCAGAAACTCAATTACCCGTGTATTAAATGATTACGCCAGAAAAAATAATATTTTAAAAGATTCTGACCAAAACCTTTCCGGAGAAGATGTTCGTGAAGGGCTTACGGCAATAGTCAGTGTTAAGCTGCCTAATCCTGAGTTTGAAGGTCAAACAAAAGAAAAATTAGGTTCACAAGAAGCTATGGGTGCAGTTCAAGATGCCGTAAAAGATAAATTACAAGAGTGGCTGGAATTCAACCCGAAAATTGCCAAAATTATATTGGAAAAAACACTTCAGGCACAAAGAGCAAGAGAAGCCGCAAGAAAGGCAAGAGAATTAACAAGAAGAAAATCTGTTCTTGAAAATTCCACACTACCCGGCAAACTCGCCGACTGTTCTAACAGAGAACCTGAAAAATGTGAAATTTTTATAGTTGAGGGTGATTCAGCAGGCGGGTCTGCAAAACAAGGTAGAAACAGAATGTTTCAAGCAATCTTGCCTTTGAGAGGTAAAATTTTGAATGTCGAAAAGGCCAGACTTGACAGAATTTATGGGAATAATGAAATTCAGTCAATGGTGCAGGCATTTGGTATAAATATAAGTAAAAATGAAGAGGAGGTTAATCTTGAAAAACTCCGCTACCACAAAATAATAATCATGACAGATGCTGATGTTGACGGTGCTCACATAAGAACATTAATGCTTACCTTCTTATTCCGATACGCAAGACCGCTAATTGAAAACGGATTTGTATATATCGCTCAACCGCCTTTGTTTAAAGTTACACAAGGCAAAGTTTCAGAATATCTTTTTAATGAACACGCATTGGATAAAATGCTCAAGGAACGCGGAATTAAAAACCTTTCTCTTTCCGATAAAACAAAGTCCAAAACCAAAACCGGCGATGAACTTCTGGAATTAATCAAAAATATGTCCGCATTTTATAATTCATATAATAACCCTATTTTGAATTTATATCCTGCTGTTGTATTGAGAGGTCTTGTACGTTCAAATATTGAGCCTGAAGATTTTGAGAACCAAGCAAAAATGAATGAGATAATTGAGTATCTTAACCACTATCTTAAAGATCACGCTCAAAATTACAACATTAAAGAAGCAGAAAATTATATTTGTTCGCTAAAATATAATCCGGAAAATGCGAAATACGCTATCCAATTAAATTTAGACGAAGAAGAACACGTTATGATAACTCAAAGTATAGTAAAAAGTTCGGAATACAAGCGTTTAAAAACCGCTTATCCTTTAATCAGGGACTACCTAATTGAAGAAGAACAAAGTCTGATTTTAGAAACCGATACGGAACAATACGAAATTACCTCTTTTGAAAAGCTTCAAAAAATAATTGACGATAGAGGACAACGAGGCTTAACCATCCAACGTTTCAAAGGTTTAGGTGAAATGATGCCGCAACAATTATGGGAAACAACAATGGATCCGGCAACAAGAACTCTTTTAAAGGTAAATATCGAAGATGCCATGCTCTGCGACCAGTTATTTGATGTATTGATGGGTGACAAAGTAGAGCCAAGACGTGATTTCATCGAAGCTAATGCCGTTTACGCAACTAATATAGATACATAAAAAAACTCCCTAAAAGGGAGTTTTTTTAATAAGTGGAAGTTTTTTTATAATAATCCATACGCTGCCAGTGAACTAGGAGATTCACCAATCGCTACAGCTTTTTTAACGTCAGCAGTTGAAACATCAAGGGCTTTGCCCAATTTTTTCTCTGCATCAAC
The DNA here is from genome assembly GCA_949299935.1 of uncultured bacterium. GTDB lineage: Bacteria > Cyanobacteriota > Vampirovibrionia > Gastranaerophilales > Gastranaerophilaceae > SIG32. The sequence goes on from CASGCE010000030.1 coordinate 51,507, forward strand.
CATTATGTCCTCAATTTCCTTATCATACGTTGTTTTAGGCAATTTTCTTCCTTTTTCCCCCAACTCTTTGGAAGCTAGATTTATCTTTTTAATAAATGGCCTTAGTTGCGGGAATTGTTTGTTTATAACCTCAGAAACCAGGTCGAATATATAGGCACAACCCATAAACTCCATTTCATCAAAATTAGCACTATTGGAAGTAAGTTGATTTATAACCTCAATATTACTATCAAACTGTTTTTGATAAAGTGGCTTATTAATTGCCAAATCAATTACCTTCCGCGTTGGAATTTTCATCCCGAAACTAATATTGTTTACTTCCATAACTATAACTTCTCCTTTCTGTTTTTGGGGTAAATATACCTAAACTAATATTTTTTACTTCTACACCTACAACTTTTACTTCTAACTAAAAATTTTAAATATGCACACTAAAATATATTGCCCAAAATATTCATCTTATTTACAAAACTTTACAAACCTAAAAAATAAACAAATTTACAGACAAAATTTGAAATAAAAAAATAATTGATGTAGAATTTAGACATATAGGAGAGATATCTATGAAAAAGGAATTCATTTTTTTAGGGCCGCCGGCGTGCGGAAAAGGTACACAAACAGGCAGTTTGTCAGAATACTTAAACCTGCCGCATATTGATACCGGCTCACTATTGAGAGCAGAAATAAAAAATGAAACCGAGGCAGGTAAAGAAGCAAAATCATATATTTCAAAAGGTCAGCTGGTACCTGTAGAATTAGTTACGAAAATAATTAAAAACAGGTTATCGCAGAATGACTGTGAAAAAGGTTATATACTGGATGGTTTTCCCAGAAGCGAAGAACAAGCCAAAGAATTAACCAAAATGAACGCAGAAATTGATAACGGTATTGAAACAAAGTTTATGGCGATATATTTTGACATTGACAGTAACCTGCTTTTAGAAAGGATTGTAAACCGTCGTTCCTGCCCGGTATGCGGCACAATATATAATCTTCAATCCAAGCCGCCCAAAGTTGCGGGACACTGCGATAAAGACGGTGCAGAACTTATACAAAGAAAAGATGACACAAAAGAAGTTGCACAATCAAGATTTGAAACATACAACAGAGAAACTGCACCATTAATTGAATATTACGATAAACAAGGTGTTCTTAAAACAATAAACGCAAATGGTAGTATAAAAGAAGTTTGGGAAAGGTTGATAGAAGTTATAAATGATTAAAAGAAAATCAAAAGAAGAAACAAAAAGAATGCGCCATGCAGGTCATATTGTAGCATTAGTACACCAAAAAATGAGGGAAGTAATTGAACCAGGAATCTCCACCAAAGAGCTTGACTCAATCGCTGAAAAAATAATTAAAGAAAATCGTGCAATTCCGACATTTCTTGGTTATCACGGGTTTCCGGCATCAATATGTGCTTCAATTAACGAAGAAGTAGTACACGGAATTCCTTCAAAAGAAAGGATTCTAAAAGAGGGAGATATCATAAGCATTGATGTGGGAGCCACATATGGCGGGCTTGTTGGTGACGGAGCATGGACTTATCCGGTGGGAAAAATTTCACAAGAAGTTCAAAGACTACTTGCGACAACAGAAAAAGCTCTTTTCGCCGGTATTGAACAGATGAAAGAAGGTAATATTCTTGACGATGTTTCAGCGGCAATAGAACGCATTGCACTGAGAGAAAACTTCGGGATAGTCCGGCAATATGGCGGTCACGGGGTAGGACACAGTATGCACGAAGATCCCTTTCTTTTCAATTATGCTGTCGGTGATAAAACTTCTTTAAAAACGGGTATGGCAATAGCAATTGAACCTATGCTTAATCTTGGCGTTGATGATGTAGTTGTAAATGAATTTGATGGCTGGACTGTAAGTACAGCTGATAATAAACCCTCAGCACACTTTGAACATTCCGTTATGGTAACTGATGACGGACCGTTAATCTTAACACAGTTAATGCCTTAGGAGAAAAAATGAATTATTATATAGGTTTATCATTGTCTTACGGATCAGCAATGGATTCAGGAGTAGCTGTAATAGATGAGTTTAATAAACTTATCCTTGTTGATAAATATTACAAGATGAATGACATAATCTTCTTTTTCGAAAATTATCCCTCTTTAAAACAGTCAAAAATCTGTGTTTCAATGGCTTGGGACAAAACAATGCTTGAAGGTAAATGGAGGATTTTGTCAAAACCATACCAACTTGTGGCAACAAACTCACATATACCTAATATTGGCAATTGGACACAAAGATACTCCAATCGAGGTTCCGATTTTTTTAGAGAATTAAATGAAAAAGGTATTCCAATATACCGTTTTGAACTATACTTGACACGCCAAAGCTTGCATTTAAATTCTTGTTATAAGGAACGGTCACCGGCTGATTGCAAATTTCTGCAACAAGCACTGAAATATGAATGGGGCTTTCAAGATTTGCCCGGTAATATGATGCCAATGTCACAGTTGGAAGCTGTTGTTGGCGCTATTTTAGCAAAAGAAGCTACAGATAATCCTGATAATATTAAAAAAATCGCAAAATTCCGCGATTTGGAAATAATTGATGTCATATCTTCTGAAAATCTTCGAAAAATCTGATTACATCAGCATGAATTTCATTAATAGATTTTGAAGCATCAATCACCTTTATTCTTTGAGGCTCTTGTAACGCTAACTCAAGATATCCGTGCTTTACTCGGTTGTAAAATTCTCTGCCGGCACTTTCCATTCTATCCTTGTTTTGACCTACACGCTCCATTGAAACTTCTACATCTATATCGAAAACAAACGTTAAATCAGGATGCCTGCCAGCCACAGCAATTTCATTAAGCATTTTTATTCTGTCAATAGGTAATTGCCTTCCATAACCTTGATATGCAACCGTGCTATCAGTGTGCCTATCGCAAAGAACTATTTTGCCAGCTTCAACATTCGGATTAACTATCATATCAATATGCTGCGCTCTGTCCGCTAAAAATAAGAACGATTCACATCTGTCTGAAACTTCACCGGAATAATTCAATAAAATTTCTCTTATTTTTTCACCTAAACCTGCAGCGCCAGGTTCTCGCGTAATTACAACTTCATAACCTTTTTTCGTCAGATATTCGTATAGAAGCCTTAACTGCGTTGTCTTACCGCAACCGTCAGCTCCCTCGAATGTTATAAATAAACCTTTTTTCATAAGTTAATTATAACACAAAAAAGCACCTCCTTAAAGAAAGTGCTTTTTTTATTAATTGGCAAATTACGCTATAAGCTCTTTTACTTCAGCTGCAAAATTTTTAGGATCAATTTTAATACCGGGTCCCATTGTTGTTGATAAGTATACTGATTTTACGTAGGTACCTTTTGCAGATGAAGGCTTTGCCCTTAAAATAGCATCAGCCAAAGTGGCATAGTTTTTAATTAAATCTTCTTCTTTAAATTGAATTTTGCCTATCGGACAATGAATCATCCCTTGTTTATCTGCCCTATATTCAACTTTACCTGCTTTAGCATCCTTAACGGCAGAGGCAATATCCATAGTAACCGTTCCCGTTTTAGGGTTAGGCATCAAACCTTTAGGACCTAAGACACGGCCTAATTTGCCTAACATACCCATACAATCAGGTGTTGCAATCAAAGTATCAAAATCAAACCAGCCGCCTTCGATTTTTTCAATTATTTCCTCTGCGCCTGCAAAGTCTGCTCCGGCATCTTTAGCTTCAGTTGCCTTAGTACCTTTTGCAATAACACAAACTTTAACTTCCTTACCCAAACCTGCCGGCAACACAACCGTTGAGCGGATTTGTTGATCTGCTTGTCTTACGTCTATACCTAATCTCATGTGACATTCAACAGTTTCGTTAAATTTAGAAACCTCTTTTGATATTTCTTGTAATTTTTTTACTGCATCAACCGCTGACGAGGGCTGTACAAAACCTTCCAGCATTTCCTGCATTTTCTTTTGTTTTTTAGTTAATTTTGACATTTTATTTTCCTTTCGTGGTATTAGCGGACTAACGTCCTTCCATACATTTTCCGCCTGTGCAAACAAAGATTGCTACATACTTCACTAACATTCCGCTTGCAACGGCGGCATCATTGAATTTAGCTTTGTACTCCACACTAATGTGTGTCGACAAAGGCTTCACTTTGGCTACGCATCTTTAACTGTAACACCCATGGCTCTGCATGAACCTTTAATCATTTCAACCGCAGCATCCAAGGTAGTTGCATTTAAATCATTCATCTTTATTTTAGCGATTTCTTCAAGTTGTTCTCTGGTAATTTCAGCTACTTTATCCTTATTAGGCACTGCAGAACCCTTTGAAAGATTAAGTGCTTTTTTAATTAACACCGGTGCCGGAGGTGATTTAACGATGAATGAAAAACTTCTGTCCTCATAAACATCAATCACTACAGGAATAATATATCCTGCCTGAGATTCCGTTTTTGCGTTAAATTGCTTACAAAAATCCATAATATTGACACCGTGTTGACCTAATGCAGGTCCGACCGGTGGTGACGGATTAGCTTTTCCGGCTTCAATTTGAAGCTTAATTTTTCCTACTACTTTTTTTGCCATTTTTTTCTCCTTTTGTGGTTCTAACGGTCTTCCGCAATCATTGCAAGAGGGTCCTTCCACATTTTATATACTACTTTGCCGTATTCACGACTTTATTTTAACTTTCATTTATAAATTCCATAATTGATTAAATTTTGTTAATCTGCTTATATTCCAGTTCCACAGGCGTTTCTCGTCCAAATATCGAAACATTGGCTCGTAGTTTGGACTTATCAGGATAAACTTCAATAATATCCGCAATGAAATCTGCGAAAGGTCCTGAAATAATTCTAACCTTATCACCTGCTTTAACATCCAACTCAATTTTTTCAGTTTGAGATGATGACCTGTGAATAATTTTTTTAATTTCACTATCACGTGCAGGAATCGGTTTTTTAGCAGAGCCGACGAATTTTGTAACACCGGCTGTATGTCTGACCACATACCAGCTATCTTCATCCATTATCATCTCAACTAAAACATAACCCGGGAAAATTTTTTCTTCCCGTTCTTGTTTTTTACCTGCCTTCATCTGGGTAACTGTTTTTTGAGGAACCTCAACTCTGAAAATCTTTTCACCCATATTCATATACTCAATACGCTTTTCAAGATTTACCTTAACCTTGTTTTCATGACCGGAATATGTGTGAACAATATACCAGCGTTTTTTGTTTTTCTTTGATTGTTTCTCGGCACTTTCAGCATCAGATTGCGCCTCAGCTTTTTCTGCCTGCAAATCTTCGTTTAATTGTTCTTCCATTGATTTTTGTTTTTTAGTCATAAGCCACCTTTATTTTAACAGACTAAACAGTCCTTTGAAAATAATATCCATCAAATAAATCGCAACAGTAAATACAAATACAATAATAATTACAAATACGGTTTCAGTAACGACCTGACGTTTTTCGGGCCAACTTATCTTGCCCCATTCGGTTTTTACACCTCTAAAATATGTTTGTACCGAGTTAACAAATTTATCCATTTTGTATTTCCTTTTTATTAAATCGCGCCCTGAAGGACTTGAACCCTCGACATCCGGTTTTGGAGACCGACGTTCTACCAACTGAACTAAGGACGCTTATCGGGGAATTTCTTATCCCCAAGGTCTTGCTTATGCAAGCGCCCTATAGTTCGTACTATTTTGTTTCTTTGTGTGTTGTATGTTTTTTACATGTCGGACAGTATTTTGAAAGTTCCAATCTGTCTTTGGTATTTTTTTTGTTTTTTACTGTTGTGTAATTTCTTTCTTTGCAATCTTCACAAGCCAGTACTACCATTCTGTCATTTTTTCCTTTGATACCCATTTTATATTCCTTTTTACTATATATTTTTAACCTTTTAAAAATAGAATGTGAGAAAATCCACATTCTATTTTTCGGCTTACGGTTTTATGATAACGCAAACAAAATAAAATGCAAATAGATTGTAACAATTCATAAAAAAAACCGGCATACGCCGGTATTGCAAACTCTTAGAATTCAATAGACCGTCTGTCTCCAGACATCTTTGAAGGAGGAACATCATAAGAACCTATTGAATCCGTTCTGAGTTTTTCCATATAAACTTGTCCGTTTTTAACAACCTGTTGAAGCTGAGAAAGATTCCCTTCCAGATTCGTCAAAACTTGCTCTGCATATAGCTCCGCACCTTCCCGCGTCTTCATTGCATCACTCCTTGCCTGATGACGAACATTTTCAGCTTCTTCAAATGCTTTTCGTTTGATTTCCTCGCACTCTTCCTGAACCTGGGCTCTTATCCGATTCCCTTCCCTTTCAAGTGCTTTTATGAAATCAGCTTCTGACAATTTCCTATCTGCTTCTTTTTGAGCATCACTTATAATCTTTTCAGCTTTTTGCTGTGCTTCTATCTGCAGTTCATCCCTGCGTCGTAAAAATGCCCTGGCCTCTTGAACTTCTACCGGTAGTGACGCATATATCCTGTCTATTAGTGTCTCAATTTCTCGTGTCTTTACTATTGTGTATTTCCTGGGAACTATTGAAAATCCTTCCTCCAGTGAAATCTCCAACATCTTAAGTAAATCATATACTCCGTTTTGTTGCATTTTCTCCCCATCTTTCTATACCATGCATTTTAACCCGAGTATATCGTAGTTGTCAAATATTTCAAAAAAATTTAAATCACATATTTTAACATATTTTACTGTTAGTCAGATATTCAAACACCGGCTTTGGAACAAATTTGGAAATATCACCTTTGTTCATAAGAATTTCACGTACCGTGCTTGAGGAAATAAAGTTATACTCCGGTTTTGTTATCAAAAATACAGTCTGTATATCCGCTGCAAGCGCACTGTTTGTCTGCGAAAGCTGCATCTCATATTCAAAATCAGATACTGCTCTTAAACCCCTTATAAGAACTTCCGCACCCATTTTTCGCGCATATTCTATTGTTAACCCGTCAAAAAAATCTACTTCTACATTTTTTATATGTTTTACACTCTCTTTTATTAGCTTAACCCTTTCTTCTACTGTTAAAAAGCCTGTTTTTTCCGGATTCCTTGCTACTGCAATTATAACTCTATCAAAAATCCCCGCACTGGTTTTTAACACATCCAAATGACCGTTCGTTATTGGATCAAAACTACCAGGATATATTGCTATTTTCATCATTTGTTCCTTTCGATTTATTATTATAAAACAAAAAAAATTTACTTTTGTTAATTTTTGTTAAAATAACTATTTATCCTTGAAATTTATTATATCTATTATATTTTAATAGTATATAAAATATATATAGTTATGGGATTTTATACACACTAAATTCTACCTACTAACCTTTTACACGAGGAATTTGAAACGAAATTCCAAAAGGCTTCTTAAAAAAGAGGTCTTTTTTTTATTAATAAAATTCTATTTTGTTAAACGACCGTATATAGCAAAGTAATACCTGCCATAATACACTTTTATCTAACTCCGAGCGTTATATTATCAATCAATCTGACATCGCCAATTTTTACTGCAATAAAAACTCTTGTATTATTATCGGCAATAACTTTCTCCTTCAAAGTTTCCGCATCTAAAAACTCCAGGTATTCCAAATTATGAGTTTCATTCAAATAAGGATATGCTGTTTCTTTTAATGCTTCTATATCCGTTATACCCTTAGCATAACAAGCTTTTATGTTAAATAAAATTTTACTTAAAGCCAACGCAGAATCTTTTTCCTCATCTTTTAAATATTTATTTCTTGAACTTAGCGCCAAACCGGAAGATTCTCTGACTATAGGACAAGAAACTATTTCCACCGGTATATTCAAATCTTTTACCATCTTTTTAATTATAATAAGTTGTTGTGCATCTTTTTGACCAAAGAATGCATAATCCGGCTGAACTATGTTAAACAGTTTATTAACAACGGTACAAACCCCGTCAAAATGTCCGACTCTGGACTTACCGCACAATTTATTTACATAAAAGTAAGGCGGAATAACGTAAGTCAAAAAATCATTTGATAAAATAGTTTCTTCACCGTACATTTCTCTTGGACTTGGAGCAAAGACCACGTCTGCACCTATATTTTCACAAAGTTCATTATCAGCCTCAAGAGTTCTGGGATATTTTTCCAAATCTTCTCCCGGACAAAATTGTATTGGATTCACAAATACAGACACCACTGTTTTGTCACATTGCCCAACGGATTTTTCAATCAAGCTCTTGTGACCCTCGTGAAGCGCTCCCATTGTAGGTACCAAACCTATTATTAAGCCCTTTTTTTTCCAATTCTTAATATACTCTTTCAATTCCGATATTGTATGTAAAATCATACTAAGTCACCTCTAATGCATTCATTTTAGCACGAAAAAAAATACTCGGCGCCGGATTTTAATATCCTATGCCAAACCTTTTGTACCAAATCGGCACAACTCAGTTTCCGAAAGCTTATAAATCTCATCCTCACAAGGATACAATCCGTTTTTTACGTCATAATCATATCTTTTTGCACACTCTAAAATTAATGCTCTCATATCTCCGTATTTACGGGCAAATTTAGGTTTAAATTCGGAGAATTTTCCCAACATGTCATCAGATACCATCACCTGAGCGGTACAGTACCTGCCTGCTCCGCATGAAATTGTTGCCACATTTAAGTTTTCGGTTATATAGCGGGCACTTTCTTCCGGTATCATTTCCAAAACTATCGAAAATACACCCGCTTCTTCAAGTTTCTTTGCTTGTTCCAAGATTGAAAGGGTGGCATCATATGTTTTTCCTTGTATATTATACCCTCCCAAAACGTTGAGAAACTGCGGCGTAAAACCCAAATGACCCATGACGGGAATTCCTGATTCCACACATCTGTTGACAACCTTTATAATGTGCTCGTTACAACCTTCAATTTTTACTGCATTAGCACCGTATTTTATCATTTTACAAATATTAGTCAATGCGGATTCAACGTCAATATTGTAGCTCATAAACGGCATATCCGTAACAACCATCGCACGACTTACACCTTTTGCAACCGCTTTTGTAAAAATTGACATTTCCTCCACGCCAATTTTATTTGTCGTATCGTAGCCAAGTGCAACCATTGCAAGACTATCACCTATCAATATTATATCAATTCCCGCTTCATCCAAATATTTCGCTGTGGAATAATCATATGCAGTTAAAACCGAAAATTTTTCACCTTCGTTTTTAATCTTTTGTATAGTATTTACGGAAACTTTTCTAATCATTACACATTACATTCCTGTTTTTCTTCTTCACACTCAATTGAAAAACAACCGCAGCCATCACGAAGAACCTTTTTATACCAGTACAAAATTGCTCGTGCCACACGATGTGAACTGTGTCTTACAAGTCCTTCTTTGCTGTCTTCTATCAACTTTTTAGAACAAAGCGTTATACCGAGTTTTTTCAAATTGTTTCTGTCGAGTTTGACCGGAAAAGAGTCTGCCTGTTGGTATTTTTGCGCCAAATTCACCGGCAAATAATCGTTTACAAGCACGGCATCTACAATTCTTCTGCTGTTAGCATGCTGCATAAGCGCTTTGACATGGTCAGAAACAGCATAACCATCGGTTTCGCCGGGTTGAGTCATAATATTACAAACATATATTTTTTTAGCCTTTGACTTAACTATCTCTTGCGAAATTTCTTCCACCAACAAGTTGGGGATTACGCTCGTATAAAGACTTCCAGGGCCCAGAATAATTAAATCCGCTGCTTTAATCGCAGCAATAACATCCTCCAGTGCCTTGCAGTGTTTTGGATCTGTATAGAGTCTTTTTATACGACCATGTGCCTCCGGAATATTAGATTCACCCTTAATTATTCTGCCATCCTCCATTTCAGCAACAAGCTTCATATCATCCAACGTTGCAGGCAAAACACGGCCTCTTATTGACAAAACATTTGAGGATTCCTTCACTGCACGAACCATATCACCTGTTATGGAACACAGTGCAGTTAAAAATAAGTTGCCGAAACTGTGTCCTTCAAGTCCCTCTCCGGTTTTAAACCTGTATTGAAAAAGTTTGGTTACCAAATCCTCATCATCAGCAAGTGCAGCAATACAGTTTCTTATATCACCCGGAGGCAAAATCCCCATTTCTTCACGTAATCTACCGGAGCTTCCTCCATCATCACCCACCGTTACTACAGCTGTGATATTATTTGTTATGTGTTTAATGCCTTTTAAAAGCATTGAAAGCCCGGTTCCTCCACCCACTGCAACGATTTTAGGACCTCTGTTCAGCTTTCTTCTTCTGTACAAATTCTCTAAAAGTGAATTATCGCCTTTTTCATCACCTATATCAAGTATTGAAAGATTTGTCTTTTGCCATCCTTTAAAAAATATGGCCGCTCCAAACATACATATTGCAAATGCCAACCATTCCGTTGAAACCGTATTTGCTATTCTTCTTATAAATTCCATGGTATAAAATATTGGCTTAATATCAATTAATATCAAAACTCCAACCGTCATTAAAACAGCACCGAAAAGAATCAGTACAAACCATCTTTTAACTTGCAATCCTGGTATTAACCAACCTGCATCTTTTGGTATTTTCACATTAGCACTAAATTTTCTCATTATATTTCAACCTTCTTCACTCTACCCAGCCTGATGCACAAGCATTTTTATAATTTACCGGAACGGGGTTTATTATTTCTCTGGCCTGAGTTATCAGCTCAAGAGCATTACCTGTTCTGTTTGTAAAATGTATTGTATCAGCTTTTACAATAGTTTTACCGCATTCGTTGTTCATAACCTGTGAATTATTCAACAACTCCTTCAGCCTGCCTATAGAAACATTGGTATTCACAATATCATCAGCTGAAAAATCAACTGTTCCGTCAACATTGTACGATTTTTCCAAACAAATTTCATGTGCTACTGGAATATTAACGTAATCACCGGTTTTTGCGGTAACGTCACCTGCAGCGCCATAATATATGAGCCATTGTGAACATTTTTTGACAGACTTTGCAACAGCACAAGCAAAACTGAAATCCTCTGCTGCCATTTTATACATCGCACCATGAGGTCTTACATGCTCAATTTCAAGCCCGTAAGATTTAGCAAAGGACATTAACGCACCAACCTGATACATTACCAAAGCCTCAATTTCGTCGTCTGACAACTTCATAGAACGATACCCAAAACCTTGTATATCATCAAAACCTATGTGTGCACCGACAACAACGTTCTTTTCCTTAGCTTTTAACAAAGCTTCCCTTATACTCATAGGATCTCCCGCATGAAATCCGCAAGAAATATTTACTGAACTGACATAATCCAACAATTCATATTCGGAAAAATTTTTATATACACCAAAACTCTGTGCTAAATCACAATTAAAATCTATATTCTTTATTTGTTTTTTTTCAAGTGTTTCCTGCATTGCAATTTCCTCTCCTAAATCATTATACAACATAAACGCTATAAAACTATATCTTTACATAATATTAATTTACAATAAAAAAAACGAAATTATAAAATTCTTTTACACCACACGGCACCAATATAACATTTTTTTGTGTAAGCAGCATTTAACAAAAATAAGATATATTCGTATTATTCATGTTCTTAAAATTTCAATTGCAACTTACACAACAAAAATGTTTGTAAAAAAACATCTAAAAAAAGCACCCGCCATAAGCAGGTGACTTTTTGATTCACTAACAACATTTAAGTGTTATTTTGCTAATTTGTTTACAGCAAGTGTTAATCTTGATTTTTTTCTGGCAGCAGTATTTTTGTGCAAAATACCTTTTGCCACAGCTTTGTCACATAATTGATACGCTTTTGATAAAGCTCTATTTAATGCTTCTTTGTCATCGCCTTTGGCAAGTTCTAACACTTTTTTGACAGCCGTTTTGATAGAAGTCTTAAAAGCTACATTTCTGACTCTATTTTTTTCAGCAACCAATACTCTTTTTTTAGCGGATTTAATATTTGCCATTTTATTTTACCTTTCCTATTGCGGCACTTAATGACGGTGCCATACTTGAGGATGTGAGTAACATTAATTCTACCTGGAAAAAACTTAATTTGCAAGTGTGTGAATAACAATATATTAATATTTGTAAAATTATTCATAAGAGCTAATTCTAAAGGGTTATATTTTATAATCGTTTGTGCTATATATATAATATATAAAGTTAGGTTATATTGTAATAACTTAGAGAAATGGAGGCAGAAATGTCAACAGGACAATTTGTATTTATGTTACACAGTCATCTTCCGTACTACAGAAAAGCCGGGATGTGGCCTTTTGGAGAAGAGAATCTGTATGAATGTATGGCAGAAACCTATGTTCCACTTTTAAATGCAGTTGCTGAATTATATGATGAAGGTATTAAGGCAAAATTAACAATAGGTATAACACCGATATTGGCGGAACAACTTAATGACGAACACCTTAAACATGGTTTTTTGAAATACCTCGATTCAAGGATTGAAAAAGTTGCAAAAGACTTAGAAAGATATCCTGATGCAAATGTTGCTCATTCACAGCACTTAAAATATTTGGCGAAATATTATTATGACTGGTTTAACCATATTAAGGATTCATTTGTAAATAAATACAGCATGGATTTAATTGGTGCATTTAAGAAATATCAGGATTTAGGGTGTATAGAAATAACAACTTCTGGGGCAACCCACGGTTTTTCACCACTATTGGCTACTGACAACAACTTGAATGCACAATTTAAGGTTGGCTCAGATACAACAAAAAGATTATTCGGTAAAAAAGCGAAAGGATGCTGGCTTCCGGAATGTGCATATAGACAAGGTTACGAATATGTGGGCAAAGATGGTAAAAAGCATTGGCGTCCGGCAATAGAAGTTACCTTGCAAAATAATGATATTGAATACTTCTTCACAGAATCACACGTTATTGAAGGCGGTAATTCTATCGGCAACAGACGTGTAATAGGAGTATACGGAAACATTGAATACATACCTTTACCGGAGCGTGCAGCAACAGGTTACGATACATATTCAGCCTATTGGCTTCCGGATGCACAAGTAGCAGTTATGGGCAGAAATGACCGTGCAGGTTACCAAGTATGGTCTGCAGCAGACGGCTACCCCGGTGACGGATGCTTTAGAGAATTCCACAGAAAAGATGATAAATCAGGAATGCACTACTGGAGAATAACCTCTCCAACAACTGATCTCGGAGATAAAATGCTCTATGACCCGGTATTGGCACTGAACAAAGTTAATGAAAATTCAGATCACTACACAACTTTAATTTATCATTTGCTAAACGATTACAAAATGGCACACAATGGTAAAGAAGGCTTGGTAATGGTTTCTTTTGATACAGAATTGTTCGGTCATTGGTGGTTTGAAGGCGTAGAATTTATTAAACAGGTTATCAAAAAATTCCATCAGTACCTTCCGGAGGTTGAAAGAATGACAGCAGGCGAATATATTCATGCACATCCTCCAGTTGAGGCCATCCAAATCCCCGAAAGCTCATGGGGACAAGGCGGCCACTTCTATGTGTGGAATAACCACTTGACTGAATGGATGTGGCCTATTATCCATTCTTGTGAAAAACGTGTTACCGAAATAGCGTCTAAATATGAGGAAATTCCACAGGACAAGCTTCTTCATAGGGCTTTAAATCAAATGGCAAGAGAAAATTTATTGCTGCAAAGCTCAGATTGGCCTTTTCTGATTACAACTTGGCAGGCAAAAGATTATGCAACCGATAGGTTTAGAGAACACGTGGACAGATTTGAAAAGATCTGTGATATGATCGAAAGCGGAAATATCAATGAGGATGAGTTAAGACATATCGAAAGTATTGATAATTGTTTTTCGGAAATCGATTATAGAGTCTACCTGCCAATTGAAGAAGGTGTAATTCCGCAGCAAGCTAAAAAACTTGCTCCATTATATAATTAAAAAGAAGCCTTACGGCTTCTTTTTTTCATTAGAATCTGTAATTATTACAAGCTTATTTGATAATTAACTCCGAAAATGTATCTTTAAGTTTCAATAAAAGTTCGTTAGATATATCGTGCTTTCTGCCTTGAGCTTCCAAAAATAGATTTTGTTCCTCCGATAGATTAAGCCCTATAAAACGACTAAATTCATACTTAAACCGTTTAAAAGCATTAGGTAAAAAATCGGCAAACCCAAGCCAAGCATCTATAATATAAGGTTTTTTGTCATTAACTAATAATACAACATGATCTAACGGAAAAACCTTATTATCCTTTGTTAACAGTTTAAGCTGGGCGAGTTGGCAATTGTTAATGTTATTGACTCTTGCGGCTATTTCGGTTAAATTTGCGGACTCTTGACAGTTTCCCGTACGATATAATTTTATATTATCCGCCAAATATTTCCATTGAGCTAAATAATCACCCCGTTTATCTTTAGCAAAAGCAGCAAACTTAGACCGTTGCCAATTTAAATTACCACGCAACTTAAGTATATAATTCTGGAATTTTTCTGTATTCTTAAAATTTTCCAATTTAGAAACAGAAATACGAGGGTAAGAATTATTGACTTTTCTTACCAAATTATCTGCGAACCTAATTTTAGCATTTGAAGTAAAAGAGATATCAGATTCCAAAAACATATATAAATAATAACCCAAACAATTTTTTTTTTTGCTATATTGCATTTTTTTTTTGAGCAATATATAATTAAAATAATCATCAGGTAATTGGGAGCGTAGCTCAGTTGGTTAGAGCGCATGCCTGTCACGCATGAGGTCGCGAGTTCGAGCCTCGTCGTTCCCGCCATTTAACAAAAAATAAGTCCGCTTGTCGGATGTATCTCCATCAAGAACCCTTACAAGATTTACTTTTTGCGTGGCATACTGATTATATTTATTGTAACCGAACACTATTCCTGCAAGGATTAAAAAAACAATTATGAAGTAGGTATATTTTTTCATGCTTAACCTTTCAGATGTTACAAAGATGCCCCTTTTTTAATATTAAGTTTACCATGAATTATAATATTGAGATAAAATTAACACTTACTTGGCTATTATGAAATATGAAAATTGAACCTATAATGTCAGTAATATGGACATTACTAAAGATTTTGGTATTAGACTGCAAGAAATTAGAAAAGCAAAAGGGCTTACTCAAGCTCAATTAGCTGAAATGGTTGACCTTGAAATAACTAGTATTTCAAGAATTGAAAACGGCTCAAGATTTCCTCAAAAAGAAAATATCGAAAAATTTGTTGAAGCACTAGATTGTAATATTAAAGATTTATTTGATTTTGATTACATTAAAACCAGAGAAGAATTAAGAACTTACATTGATAAAAAATTAGACGAAGCATCCTTAAATGATTTGCAATTCTATGTCAGAGTTATAGATGCTCATTTGGAGACTAGAAAATGACAGACTCTCCAAGTGTCAGCGATTATAAAAAGAAAATCGGGGCAAATATTGCAAAATATAGAAAAGCCAAAAATTTCACGCAAAAAGAACTAGCTAATCTTGCAGGAATAGCATCTCAGACTTTGTCTTGTATTGAAATCGGAATTAACAATCCGTCTTTTAACGTAATGATTAAAATCGCAATAGCTCTTGAAATTCCGCTTTCATATATATTCACTTTTGACGAAAATACATACGATATACAGGATAAGCAGTTATTATTTTTAGCCTCGGAAGCATTCAAAGATCTTGATTATAAAGACAGAGAGATTGCATTCAAGTTAGTTCAATGTTTTAAAAATGAAAAGAAATCTTAAACAATTATTCTTTTAATGTATAAAGGGTTAGTAATTGAATTCGTCTGTAATTTACATAATTTTGCTAACTTTTTTGTTAATTCCTTTGATTGGCTTATTCTATTTAATTTTCCCCGAATAAATTTTTCAATTCCATATTATTAAAATTATAACTAATGCATAATTTATAACGATAGACTATGCGTTAGTTAACACTAACTAATAATTAATCAAATAGCCGAGTCGGGTAATTGTAATATGAAGATATCTCTCTATTATTAAAAATGATAACAGAGAGTTTGAATTATATACAAATATAATAATTTAAATTCTTTAATAAATAAATTGGAAAGGTGGTTAATATGGTAGGCAATCAGGTATTAAATATAGGTAATAAAAATATTGAAAACCAACAAGAAAAAATTTACACTATGAAATGGCTGTTAGATTTAGAAGATGAAGATACCAATTTTTCCACTCAGGAGTTAGAAGAATTACTACTTAAAAAATTAAATAGAAATTTTGCAGGCTTAGTTCCCTTAAACGAATATTTCAGAAGTTGTCCTGAATTTATTCAATTTGATTTTAACAAAATGATTAAAGTTAAAGATGATCCGGTATTATTTAATGAATTTTATGAACGGTTTAAATTAAACCTGCAAAACAACCCTCAATATAAAAAGTTTGATAAACAGATTCAAGGAGCATCGATATGTGCTTCGATTTATCAAGATGGTGTTTTATGCATATCTGATCTTAAAGAGGCTAATAAGGCTGTTGATGAAAATGACAGAATAAATAATATATTATTGTTTAATATTGTGTCAGATGTCTGTAATGATATTTGGAAATTTGAACACAATAGAAATATTGTTTTAAATTTTCACCTTTTATATTATTGGAGTAAGCAGAATAAAAATAAGCCTATTGAAAAATTAACCGATGATGAATGTAAAATTATAATAGCACTATTTGCAGGATTACCGGACGAAGAAATTCTGGAAGGGTTAAACTTACCAAATACACCTATTAACATTAATTATATTTATTCAATATTTAAAAGTTTACCGGAAAAATTTCATGTAACTAATTTAACTCAGGTTATTTTTAGAATTTTACTGTTAAAGCCTGATTCTTGGACTCAGCCAACAATAGAAAAAATGTTATTTGAAATTAAAAATATAAGCCGGATTATTTGTGATTAAGATCTCTTGATAGAGTTAGTCCGTTGGCTAAAGGGAGCAAAATGCTCCCTTTTTATTCTTCGTATGTATAGCGTCCCTCTCTTTTAAGTTTTGACTTATAAGCAAGCCGTTCATCAAGGGTCATATTCTTCATTTTTTCAATATCTTCATCAAAAAATTTTACTTTTTTTATTTCAGCAGTTTCAATTCCCATCATTTCACTATCATGATTCGCTTTCATACGGGCATTATATTGAGCTTTGGTTTCTACTACATAATCTGGAAATAACCTTTTTACTATCTTTTTAGTTTGATTGGTAATCCAATTCCCAAGTTTTGTTTTAGGACATTTAACCTCTTTTCCTTGATATCCATCTGGCATACTTTTCATGTATTCTCTATATGTTAGACGAAAACCCAGTATTTTTCTGTCTAAAACAACAGGTTGACCGCCTAAACCGTTTACTGTTTTTATACGCAATTAATTTTATCCTTATATTTTATTCTTCGTATGTATAACGATGTTCATCTTTTAATTTTGATATATATTCGAGTTCTTCTTCTTCCGACATATTCTTCATCTTTTCAATATCTTCATCAAAGAACTTTACTTTTTTTATTTCAGAAATCTCAATTCCCATCATTTCACTGTCG
>CASGCE010000031.1 GCA_949299935.1 uncultured bacterium
GGTATTGTCATTGCCGCTACTATACCGATTATTGCAAGCGTTATCAATACCTCTGCTAACGTAAAACCTTTTCTTAACCAGTGTTTTAAGTTACAGCATTTAATACCGATTAGGTCAAAACCCTTGTCTTTTCTACTTAGAGGAGTCGCCCCCCCCCGTTGCATCCCGTCAATCTCATACGCTTCCTCCTTACTTGGTCTTATTTTATCACATTTTGTATTGATTTGCAATAAAAAATCAAAGTAATTGATCTCAAAATATGTTGCATAATACATAACAAAAAACTATAATGATTAACAATTGTAAAAAAGTTTTAAACATGTAAACATGTTACAAATGTTCGCAGTATAATCATTGTATCTTAGAATGGAGATTTGTTAGGAGTTAAGAGGATGAAGAAATTTTTCAGTATAATGCTGGTGCTGGTGATGTTTTTCGGCTATACGGGCGGCGCCTATGCAATTCAAGAAACACAAAAGTCAAAATCATTACAAGCCGCCCCTAATGCAAAAAGTATCGAGCTTGCATTTGTATTTGATGGTCCTTCGGATAAAAATGATGAGGTTTTGAAAACTTTTCAACAAACAATAACTAAATCCCTACTGCCAGATTATAAAGCTACATTTCCTAATGATTTGATTTATACCGGGGATTGGACAGAGCAAGGTGCAGCCAAAGCATCCGAAAATGCTTTAAACTCAAGAGCAACAATGGTAATCTCGCTCGGTTATATGTCAAGCATATACCTTTCAAACAAAAATAATAAGAAAAAATTTGTAATAACAATTGATGAGTACGGCTTAAGAGATTTCGGAAGCAGTGCCTTCTTTAACCCGGTACAACAATCCGTTAACGATTTCATATTATTTAAAAAACTTGTGCCTACCCAAAAGAAGACTGCAATTTTAATGAATGAAAACTTTTATAAAAGCCAAAAAGATTGGACATCTATAATAAGCAAAAAATTTAAAGAAAAAGATTATACCATTGATTTTGTAGTAATTCCGGTAAGCAACAAAAATCTAAAGTCCTCACTTGAGAAAATCCCGTCGGATGCAGATTCCGTTTTTGTCACGCCTATGTTTAATCTTAACCACAAGCAAAGAGAAGAACTTTACACATACATAAACGATAAAAAACTGCCATCATTCTCAGCTGTAGGTAAAGAAGACGTGGAATTGGGCGCGTTACTGGGGACTTCAACGCCCGATGTAGACAGAAAACTTGCAGAAGCAACCTCTTTTAATATACACGGAGTTTTACACGGAAAAGTTGTACAAAATGAAAAAATTCCTTTTTATGACGATAAGGTCATATTTTACAACAGCGATACAGGTAAAGCACTTGGATATACGGCACCGCTAAGGTTACTGAATAATGCTGAAGTGATATCAAATAAACCCGTAACAAAGTATGACCTTTCATATGTATTTAATACTTTAGATAACAGCAACCTAGATATAACCCGGAAGAAATATTTGGTTGATGCTGCAAGAAGGGCAACAACCGCAGCTTATTTAAGATATCTTCCGACTTTAAGGATAGATTTGGGCTATCAAACATACAATAGTGACTATGCAAAATCATATTCTGATGTTCCTATACGCGTAGGACAATTTGTTTTGGCAATGGATCAGGTAATTTATTCACCTGACTTGGTAACAAACATAATTGTTAAACATAAAAAGTTGAATTTTGACAAAGCCGAAAAAGTTTTAACCGAACAAAATATAGGATTGCAGGTTGGGTTATTGTATATAGATACATTGATTCTTGAAAACATGATTAAAGTACAGGATGAATATGTAAGGGAAACACGTGAAAACCTTGCAATAGCAAGAGTTAGAGAAAAAATGGGATTTTGCGGATATGAGGAAGTTTTGCGTTGGGCAGGACAAGTAAGCGAAGCAGAAAAAAAACTTCTTAACATGAAAGCCGATTACAAAAATGTAAGAATTTCAATAAACAAATTATTGTATAAAGACCAAACAGAACAATACGAACTTGCACCCTTAACAGCAAGCGATCCGGCCTTTTACACATCAGATTTACATGTAATAGATCATGTAAGGACACCTGAAAAACTTAATAAATTTATCGAATTACTTGTAGAAGAAGCAATATATTTAGCTCCCGAAACCACGAAATTAAAAGCGGCAATTGCAATGAAAAAAGCTGAAATAGGCAATTATGTTCAAAAATTTGTTTTGCCGAATGCAATGATGTCCTTAGAATACGGTTCACAATTTGATAGAAGTCTTCCATATGAAAATATAGGCCATTTGCAATTGTCACCATACGGTACTCCGTGGTTGAACTTGGATAAGACATCTGGGAGATTTTTAATTGCTGCACAATGGAAGCCTATAGAAGGCGGAACAAAAATTGCCGAAATTGCACGATGTAAGTCTGAATTAAATGAACTTAACGCATACCTGCTACAGGTTAACACTGAAATTGAAATGCAGGTCAGAGAGGTTGTAAACAGAGCCATTGCAAAATATTTTATGATTGAAAAATCTTATAAAGCAATGTTTGCAGAAAGCGAGAATTATCAAATGGTGAAAGCCAGATATTTGAGAGGTGAAGCACCTGTAACTCAACTTGCTGATGCACAAAACCTCTACATGGCTGCAAAATTAGATGCAATAAATTCACAATATGAATTTTTTAAAGAATTAATGTGGGTACAAAGAGGACTCGTCTCTGTTAATTGGACTAAAGCCAGTGAAGATGCTAAAAAATGGGTTAAGCAAATCCCTGAAATCTTACCGGCAGAGGACGATTTCTCACTTTAATATTAACTAAAAAGCAAAAAGAGAAAGCAGATAATTGATTATCTGCTTTCTCTTTAATATCAAAATATAAATTAAACTAAGCCATAGCCTTTTCAACAGCAACAGCCACAGCAACAGTTGCACCAACCATAGGGTTGTTGCCCATACCGATAACACCCATCATCTCAACGTGAGCCGGAACTGATGAAGAACCTGCAAATTGAGCATCACCGTGCATTCTACCCATAGTATCCGTCATACCGTAAGAAGCAGGGCCTGCTGCAACGTTATCAGGATGAAGTGTACGACCTGTACCACCGCCTGATGCTACAGAAAAATATTTTCGACCATTTTCCCAGCACCATTTTTTATAAGTACCAGCTACAGGGTGCTGGAACCTTGTCGGATTGGTTGAGTTGCCAGTAATAGACACATCAACACCTTCTTTAATCATAATTGCAACACCTTCATTGACATCATCGGCGCCGTAGCATTTAACCTTTGCTCTTTCACCGTCTGAGAAAGGTATTTCTTTTTTTATTTTTAATTCGCCGGTTTTGTAATTATATTCAGTTTCAACAGCTGTAAAACCGTTAATTCTTGCAATAATGTAAGCGGCATCTTTACCAAGACCATTCAAGATAACTCTCAAAGGCTCTTTTCTGACTTTATTAGCGTTTCTTGCAATACCAATTGCACCTTCGGCAGCTGCAAATGATTCATGACCTGCCAAAAAGCAGAAGCATTTAGTATCTTCTCTTAAAAGCATAGCAGCCAAATTACCATGACCGATACCGACTTTTCTGCTGTCACCAACAGAACCCGGAACTGCAAATGCTTGCAACCCTAAACCGATAGCTTCAGCCGCATCTGCCGCATTTTTGATACCTTTTTTAATCGCAATGGCACAACCTAAAGTGTATGCCCAAGATGCATTGTCAAATGCAATAGGCTGAATACCTTTTACTATTGCATCAACATCAATTCCTTTTGATAAGCATAAATCACGAGCTTCTTCCAAAGATTTGAACCCATATTCAGGTAAAACTTTCTTTAAGGTAGCCTCGCGTCTGTCTTGTCCTTCAAATTTTACTGTCATATATTTTTTCCCTTATATTAATTCTAACTTCTACTACATTATTCTTCACGAGGATCGATATATTTTACAGCATCAGCAAATCTGCCGTAAGTACCGATATTCTTTTCGTAAGCCTCTTTTGGATCAACACCTTTTTTAATAGCATCCATAACTTTGCCAAGGTTAACAAATTGATAACCGATAACTTCGTTATTTTTGTCCAAACCGAGTTTTAAAATATAACCTTCAGTCAATGAAAGATACCTAACACCCTTTTGCTTGGTTGAGTGGATAGTACCAACCATTGAGCAAAGTCCTCTACCCAAATCTTCAAGTCCTGCACCAACCGGAAGTCCGTTTTCTGAAAAAGCAGATTGAGTTCTTCCATAAACAATCTGCAAGAACAATTCTCTCATTGCAACATTGATAGCATCGCAGACAAGGTCAGTATTAAGCGCTTCCAAAATAGTTTTGCCCGGTAAAATTTCACCAGCCATTGCTGCAGAATGAGTCATACCGGAACAGCCGATTGTTTCAACAAGAGCTTCTTGTATAACACCTTCTTTAACATTGAGTGTCAACTTGCAGGTACCTTGTTGTGGTGCGCAGCAACCACACCCGTGTGTAAGACCTGAAATGTCTTTAATTTCTTTGCATTTTGTCCATTCACCTTCTTGAGGTATAGGGGCCGGTATGCCTTTAACTCCGCGGCATACACAGCATTGATTTTCAATTTCGTGTGTAACTTCTATTTTGCCCATTTGGCCTCCTTTTTAGTCTAACATATATTACTAATTAAATTATACTATAAACAAAAAAGCGTTTTATAATTTTTTTTAGTATAATGTCAATATGAACACTTCAGAAAAATATTAGGATATACAAATAAGGAGGTCTTTATGACAGAAAAAATTTTATCATTGTCACAAAATCTTGGAATTACAACAAAATTTACAGGCATAGACTTTGGTAAATACTCATCAAAAGTTTCAGATTTCGTAAACGAATTTGTTTCACGAGCAAACAAAAAGGGGCAATTTTTAAATTGGGTAAACTTACCACAAGAACAAATCAAAAGAGTTGACGAAATTTACACACTTGCCGGTAATCTAAAAAAACAAACAGGTGCGGAGAAATTAAGCGTTCTTGGTATAGGCGGTTCAAAACACACCGTTGAACACATGCTAAGTATAAACGGATTAAACGTTAATCAAGACAAAATTCTTTTTTACTCTGATGTAGATTCTGCAAGCCTTGAAAGATATTTATACAAACTTGGTGAAATAACAAAATCTAATTATCTTATCGCTTCAAAATCAGGTTCAACATTTGAAACTAAAGACGGTTTCTTAAGAATACAGACCATGCTTGAAAATGAATACAAAGCAAAAGGACATTCTAATTACGAGGAGCTTGCAAGCAAACACTTTATAGCAGTAACCGACGGGAATGCTGAAAAAAGCGAACTTAGAAGAACTTCTAATGAAAAAGGCTGGCTAGGCGATTTATATATCCATGATGACGTTGGCGGAAGATTTTCAGCATTTGATGATCACGCTTTATTTACTTTAGCTTACGCAGGCATGGAAAAATCAGACATGATAAAAATGCTTGAAGCGGCACAAGAAATGTCAACATACGCACTAACAAATGACTTGGATAAAAATGTTGCACTTAAAGAAGGTATATTTTGGGCAGATGCAGTATTAAACGGTATTAAAACATCTGTTCATCAATATATGGGCTCCATTTTTGAAAATACTGTTTATTGGCATGCCCAAATGCAAAATGAATCTGTAAAAGATACATTAAAACAAGTTGCCAAAGTACCTGATGCAATGCACCATAGTGCAGAAGCACATTTCAATCCTGCAAACAAATTTGCTTTTGCTCTTACAACACCTAAAGATAACGGTGTATGCAGAGAAAATGCTGAAAGTTATATTGAAGCTCTTAAAAAATCATACGAAAGCATGGGCGCATTCTTTAATGAATCTGTTGATACGAAAGCAATGGGATTGACACCTGAAGCAGCGGGTGCTATTACTCAATTAAGAGCCTTTGCGACTGTTTATCAGGAAATAGTAACCAAAATTATGCAAGGTAAACAATTCCCTGAAGTTCTTGACAGTGTACTTCAACCGCACGTTGAATATTATAAAAAGAATCTTAAGGGCGGAGTTGTTATCCCAGGAAGAATTTCCAAATAGCTTGGAAATATTATTAAAGAGGCCTAAAAAAGCGGTTATAAAACCCGCTTTTTTAGGTTATCAAAAATAAAAACCCTTAACGGAAAAACCCCAAATATAACTAAAACAATATTACTTTGTTCAGTTAACACAATCAAAAGATGCTTCTTTAAAAGAAATCGACAAGATTACAGTTTTGTCAAAATAATCCAGTGACGAATACTTACGAATAACACTGGGGCGGAAGGATTCGAACCTCCGGATGGCTGGACCAAAACCAGCTGCCTTACCACTTGGCGACGCCCCAACACCAGTCACATATATTATTCTACCGCGTGAAACTTCTTTGTCAATATTCTAAAATGATTTAAACGGACTTTTTTCACTTGCAAACATTAGCGGCACCGTATTTTTTAATAATTTTAGAAAAACATTCAGCACGGGAATTTCACTTTCAAAATGCCCGATGTCAAACAAAACAATGGGGCTTTCAATTGCCGTATGAAATTTCACATCACCTGTAACCAAAGCATCAGCACCATTTTCAAACGCTTCTTGAATAAATTCTGCACCACTTCCGGCGCAAAATGCTATTTTTTCAATTTCGGTAACACTTTTATTATTGACAATACGAACATTATCAGAAATTTTGCGTAATTTTTTAGAAAAATTATCTGTTGAAATTTTATGCTCAACTATCCTTAAAAAATCACCAACAACGTACCCTTTTGGCAGTCCGAGATTGTCTATCAAAGCATCCGTTGTTCCGCCAAAAGCTTTATCTAAGTTGGTATGCGCACAATAAATATTTATATCCTTATATTCAAAAGGTATAAAAAACAAAGGATGATGTGAAATTACGATATCACAATTATTCTCACGTGCCTGCATAATTACACCATCAGTCACGGTAAGGCAAATCATTATCTTTTGAACTTGTTCGTTTTCTTTAGTGTTAACCAACCAACCCGAACAGTCCCAATCTTCAGCAAGATTTAGCGGTGCATAGCTCTCTATTATTTCCGCTATTTTCTTCTTGTCCATAAATTACCTCAAAAATCTCTTTTGCAACAACATATTTATCGGCGCGCTCAATTTTTTTAATAAACCCATTTTTACCTAAAACTATAACCTCATTGTAATCACTGGAAAACCCTATATCACTTCGGGAAATATCATTGGCAATTAAATAATCGCAGCCTTTATTTTTAATCTTATCCTCGGCATTTTTAACCAAATTTTCACTCTCTGCACAAAAACCAACAACAGTTTGCGTTGTTTTACAAGCAGATAATTCCTTTAAAATATCAGGATTTTTAACCAATTTGATGGTAATCTCCTCATCTGATGTTTTTTTAATTTTTTGAACAGATGTATTTTTTGCCCTGTAATCCGCAACCGCTGCTGCCATTATAACACAATCAGCATTAGCAAATTCAAGATTAACGACCTGATACATATCAAGAGCAGATTTTACTTTATAGACTTTATAATTACGTTTAACATCCACTGTAGAAATTAAAACAACCTCAGCGCCCTGTTCAAAAGCGCAATCAGCAAGTGCAATACCCATTTTGCCGGAAGAATAGTTTGAAATATATCTTACCGGATCAATATCTTCAACCGTTCCGCCTGCAGTAACGACTATTTTTTTACCTGATAATTTTTTTTTTGAATTCAAAACTTCAACAGTTCTATCAAAAATCTTATCCAAACTGCAAAGCCTGCCAACATCAACGGAACCACATACAAGGAAACCTGATTCGGGTTCAATAATCTGATAACCATATTCACGTAATTTTTCTATATTTTTTTGTACAGCAGTATTTTGCCACATATTACAATTCATTGCAGGAGCTATTAAAACAGTTTTTTTAAAAGCACATACAACAGATGTCAAAAGATTATCACTAATCCCATTCGCTATTTTCCCAATAGTATTTGCCGTTGCGGGAGCTAAAATCATAATGTCTGCTTCATTTGCATAAGAAATATGCTCAGGCTTGAAATCAGGAATGTCAAACTCATAAACCCCAACTTCATTTTGACTTAAATTTTGCAAAGTTAATTTTGTCACAAAATTCAAAGCATTTGGAGTACAAATTACTTTTACATTAGCATTTTGGCGCTTATACATCCTTATGAGTTCACAAATCTTATAAGCAGCAATTCCACCTGTTATCCCTATCAAAATCGTTTTACCGCTAAGCATCATTACGCTCCTTGTTTATTACATTTTCTAAAGACTTTATAGCAGCTTCCAAATCATCGTTGATTATTTTATAATCGAAATCTTTTGATCTTTCAAGTTCAATTTTAGCTTCACAAAGTCGTTTTTTAATAGTTTGTTCATCTTCGGTATGCCTGCCGCGCAAACGATTTTCCAATACTTCATAAGATGGCGGACAAATAAAAATCAGTACAGCTTCAGGCATTTTATTTTTTACCTTCAAAGCACCTTGAGTATCAATCTCAAGAATTATATCCTTTCCTTGTTCAAGACATTTACTAATATACTTTTTCTTTGTACCGTAAAAATTACCTGCAAATTCTGCCCACTCAAGAAATTTATCATTTTCAATGCAATCTTTAAATTCTCCCCTGGATAAGAAAAAATAATTAACACCATCAATTTCACCCGGACGAGGCTCTCTTGTTGTACAAGAAATGGACAGCATAAACTCAGGATTACGCTCCAAAAATCTTTTCAAAACGGTGCCTTTTCCAACACCTGAGGAACCAGATATTACGTATAACTTTTTGTTCATTAAAAACATTATACAATGAAAAATCTTGTTGTATACATATTAAGTAAATTTTCGAAATAATTATAAATAAAAAAGCGGTCCTAAAAGACCGCTTTTTTAAATAATTTAAGCTTTTTTAGCAGCTTTTTTATACTCATCAATTGCAAGAATTGTACATATAAGCAAACAAATTATGCCGGACACCAGCCAAAAATATATTGCGCCATCCCAATTCTGCTGACCGTTTGAACCAAGCTTGTCAACGAGAAAGCCCGTTCCGCTAGCTGACAAAAATGCCCCGACATAACCAAAAGTACCGGTGAATCCCGATGCTGCGGATGCGACTTTTTTAGAACTGCTTTCAACTGCACAAAGTCCGCCAATCATCATTTGCGGTCCATATGTAAATGCACCTAAAAGCCCTATTATTAAGTAGTTCAGAGAGTTAATCGTATTAAATTTAAGTGCAAGTATTGCAAAAATAACACCAACCAGATATATCAAATTAACGGGTGCTCTTTTGCCTTTAAACAATTTATCGGAAATCAATCCGGCACAAACCGTTCCACAAATACCTACAAGCGGCAAAGATGCTATCATATTTGTCGCCTCTTCCAATTTAATATCTTTTGCATTTTTTAGATACATAATCATCCAATCTTCAGCACCGAACCTGATTATATAAACGAATACGTACGCAATTGCCAAAAGCCAAATAGTCTTATTACACAAGACATATTTTTTAAATATTTTGGCATAAGACATATCATCCTCTGCCTGTTCATTACAACAATCAAGAACTTTAGCCGGTTCATTTCTGTACTCCTCAACATCAGGCAAACCAAGAGATTGAGGTCTGTCACGTAATCTTTCATAAAGCCACAAAGCAGTAATTACGGCTAAAACACCGGGAATAAAAAAGGCTGCTCTCCAGCCAAAGCGTGCGGCAATGTGACCTGCAATTATGAAGCTCAAAAATGTTCCTGTCTGGTGAGAACAAGACCAAAGAGACCACTTGGTACCACGTTCGGAATTAGAATACCAATAGGTTAAACTTTTTGCAACAGCCGGAAAGCCTGCAGATTGAAACCAACCACTAACTCCCCACAAAAACGCTAACACCCACAGAAGCACAGTAGCAGTCATTTGTGGACTAAGCCCCAAAAATCCCACTGCAGTCGGAGCCAAAGCAAACAGAATATTTGCAATTGCCGTCAGCAAAAGAGCTGTCGGGAAAAACTTTCTAACATCAGACCCGTCAGCTAAAACACCATTAATAAATTTACCAATACCATAAGTCAAATAAAGTGAGCTGCCTAACAAACCCAATTCCGTTGCCGAATAACCGAACTCATCCATAATTCCCGGCAATGCAACGGCAATATTTTTCTTACACAAGTAAAATGCCGTGTATCCTATAAAACACGCATAAAAAATTCTCAAACGCCAATGTGAATACATTGACTTAACTTTTCCTTCATCTGCAATAGTTTGTATAAGAGGAGGCTCCTTAAAAAATTCTTTCAATCCCATAACTACTTATTCCTTATTATTTGTATATTCCTAGTCTCTGTAAGCTCTTGTCTGGCATTTTTTATTATATCTCTTTTTTCTTCATCCAGTGAATGTCCGCAAACTAATCTGTCTATAAAACCTGTATTTAGTTTAACAGCTTTATCAAAAGCACCGATTTCACTAAGAGTTTCCTTGATTGCCGCCAAATCATATCCAAATGTCAATTTGGAATTGTATGTCAATATTTCTCCTGATTGAGAGGTTATAGGCTGACCGCCTTGTTCAAAATACAATTTAAATACAGATTTCAAATCCTGTAACTCAGATTGCAAAGTATTGACAGTCTGCTGAATTCTTAAAAATCTTTCAAACAAATACTCAACATTATCAAGCTGTTTAACTTCCCAGTCATACTTTTGCAAATACAATTTTTTCAACTTTGGGTAAGCAAGCGCTAAACCCATTGCATCGGCCATAGCTCTATGATGATTATTAAGCTCAACATTAAACTTATCGGTTAACGCTTCCAATCCGTGTGACTCCAATTCCGGATAAATCTCCTTAAACATCTGCTGAGTATCAATCCTTGGATTTTCAATAGTTTTTCCAACAACCCTTAAGGCTGCTTCATTTAAAAACGTATAATCAAAAATGGCATTGTGCGCAACGATAGGGTAATCCCCTATAAATTCAAGAATTTTAGGCATAACCTCTTTTTCTGTTGGTGCATCCTCGACCATGTCAGAGGTAATGCCATGAATTGCAATACTTGATTTTCTAATATGCTGCTGAGGATTAATAAGCGTTTGAAATACGTCCATCACCTTACCGTTTTCAAGTCTCACACCGGCAAATTCGACCATCTTCTCCTTAGTATAATCCAAACCGGTAGTTTCAGTATCAAGAACTATTTCTATTATTTTTTTTCTTGTCATCTTGTTACCCTATTGCAATCTATTAAGATAATAGCACAAAAAAAAAATCTGTGATAAAATAGCGTATGTAAAAAAAGGAGAAGTCATGTCAAATGCAATAGAAATTAATGATACGTCATTCGAACAAGAAGTTTTAACTTGTGAAAAGCCTGTTGTAGTAGATTTTTGGGCACCATGGTGCGGACCATGCAGAAAACTCGGACCTATTTTGGATGAAGTTTCTGAAGAACTGGGTGATAAAGTAAAAGTTGTAAAAGTTAATACTGATGAGAATTTAAAAACTGCCCAAGATTATTCAATAAGCGGATTACCGAGTTTATTAGTTTTCAAAGGCGGAAAAGCTGTAGAAAGGCTGGTAGGTTTAATGCCAAAATCAACAATTCTTTCAAATATCGAAAAACATATATAACAAAACGCTTAAAAATATCAAAAAAGGACTGCAAATTTGCAGTTCTTTTTTGTTACATTGTGTAACAAAAAAGCTTTTTGTTTAAAGTTTACGGGCCATAATACCGACAAATAAAACAAAGGAAAGGTATACATGGTTCTTAAAATCACAGATTTAAGAAAACAATATGGTATTAATCCTACGTTTGAAACAGAGGATGAGGCTTTAGCGTACGAACAGGAACGTCAAAGATCATACGAAGAACGTGTTGCAGCAAAAGTACAAGAACTAAAAGACCTTTATAATTCAAATCCGGAAAAATACAGAAAATTTCGTAATTTTAGGGAAGACGACTGGATAGAGTATGCAAAAATTTGCATTAATTATGAAAACTCATCAAGATTAAAGTATTCACTAGAGGGTCTTCCGTCCATAACGAATGACCCTGAAGCAGCAAAATGGATAGGTTTCTCTTACGAAGAAATTTTACAGATGGAGGCTAATGGAGTACTTATTCCTAAAGTTGTATTAGACTGGGCACACTCAATGCAAGACAGTGACGTAACGGCATATGAAATTAACGGAGATTCAGCTGCTACGGAAGAAACTGAAGAAACCGGAGTAGATTCTGATAACATGGAGTTTTTTAAACTTCAGAAGAAAACCCAGACCTTGAGCAATAAGTCAAAAGCAGCACAGGAAGAAACCAACCAAAATTTCGAAACTTTCAAAGAGATTGCGGAGAAGGCTGAACAAATCAAACATGAACAAGAAACAACTAAAAAAGATTCTCTTAAACAAATTGAGGAATTAACAAAAGAGTGGGAAGAAATTTCCACCAGAGTTAAAAATGGTGACAAATTAACTGAAACAGAGCAAAAACGCTACAAAGAATTAGGCTCGCTACTCAATGGTAAAGACGGTGAACTTACCGCAGAAATTCAAACATCGAGTGATGATTTACAAACATTAATAAATTCAATGGACGGTTTGGATAGCGAAATTCTAACAAACATTGAGCTTGGAGATGAAACTAACGAAGCTGCAAAACAACTTTCTTTATACGAGAAAAGTTATGATAGAAAAAACACACAAAACAATTCCATCATTGACGTAACAACCGGTGATATTAAAAACCTTTTACAAACAGGTAAAGGTAAAGATATTGCAAAAGAAGCCATTGAAAACAGTAATAATCTGATAGAATTTTCCAATACTTTAGATCAACAGTTAATGATGAATCAATATGCATCATTATATGAGTTTGCCCAAATTTTCACACAGACATCAGCAGAAACCCTCACAAATACAAAAGAGATATTAGGCGACGATTTCAATAAACCAACAGATGAAATTAACGAGCAATTAGATGTCACAACAGGTATGACAAACGCCGAAAAAGAGCGTGCAAACCTTGAAGCAAAAGGAGCAAATCTGCCGGATCAAGCAACATACTTCAAGGAAAAAAGTATTGAAGCAACAAACAATTCTGATAATTCAATATCAAAATTATCAGTTACACAGTGGAATGCTCAAAAGGAAAAAGACCAAAGTCAAGCATTGACAGATAAAGTAGTTGAAGAAATGACTTCCGTAAAAGAAGAAGCCGATAAATTAACTGAAAAGAAGGAAAAAGCTGAAGAAAACAAAGAAAAAACTGCGGATGCGGAAAAATTATTAAATCAAAACGGGAATTCGTCCAAAGTTAGTCAAATACAAGGTAATGACCAAAATCCCGACGAAGAAGAATTCACAGAGGAAGATCAAAAAACTCTTGATAAATTAAACAATCAATTAAAAATGACCGGTACTGACAGTCAGCAAAAGTTATACCAAGCATTAACAAACATAAACAACTTGGAAGAATTTCTATATACAGAAGACTTTACGGGATCAAACGCAATTGATTACGGCAAAGTTACACAAGCAGTAGGTGAAGATTTAGTACAATATGCACCTAACTCAGCTATATATCCAATATTGTATGCTCTTGGAATTATAACAGAAAACACAGGTTTTAAATCAGAAAAAACCGGCATTAAGAATAATGAATCATATAAATCCACTGCATTAAGTTTAAATTTGGCAAATGTATCTATAGGGCAAAATCAAATTTCAATACAAGGCATAACCAATGTTGAAGCGATAAAATTTTACACTGAGGAGGAAAATGGAACTGAAACCGGAGCAAATGAAGAATCCCCGGAAAACACAGGTGAACAAGTCGATGAAGCACAAAACAACGAAGTAACAGGCACCTTTGATGAAACAGAAGCAACCCAAAACACTGCTAACACAGGTCAAAACGAGCTAAATTCATTCAATGAACAAACTTTCGGCGATGGACAAACATACCCGAGTAACGTAATAACCGTTGGTATTTCTTCAACAGAAGCAGATGTTGTTACAGAAACTTTAGACGAAGGAGTGGAAACTGAAACAGAAACTCAACAAGACAGTGACGAAACTTACGAAACAAACACAACGGTTCCTGTAGGTAATAAAGAAGGATTAGATAATGCTAATGACAAAGAAGAAGTTTCGACCGACGATGCAGAAAATAACATAAAAGGGATTAAAACAACTACCGAAGAGGAAAATGCAGATTCAATAGCCAAAAAAGACGAAACCGAAAAAACAGAAGCACAACTTGAAAAAGAGATGAAAAATCTCGAAAAAAATATGCAAAAAGATCAGAAAGAGTTGGAGAAAATCGCTAAAGAATCAGAAAAAATCATGCGAGAAAAACAACAACTTGCTGCTGAATTTGAAACACTAAACGCTCAAAACGAAGAAATCATAGCACGCGACGAAGCAAAACAAAATTCAACAGCAGCTATGGCGCTACCACCACAAGGGGGGCTTTTAAACAGCAATGCTCAAGAAAATAATATGGCTGTTGCTGGTGATGACAGCTCTACTTTGGAGACTAACCAAGGTAGAATTGTTACTATATCTTCAAGATTCAAAACTCTTGATAAAAAACTAAATTTAAACAAAACTAAAGTAAGGAATATAGGAACAACTTCAAGAAAACGACACGCAAAATTTGAAAAACTTGCAAAAGAAAAGGCTGCAGTAATCAAAGAGTATCAAAAAAAAGAAGAAGCGAAACAGGCAAAAGTTGAAAAATCACTTGCAGTTGTCAAAATAGCAAACAATATATTTTCAATAACAATGTCCTTAGGAACAATTCTTATGGCATGGCCGGTAACATTTGCAGCAGGTCAAATTTTGTTTAATATCGGGTTATACGGTATATTATTCTGTGCATTAGTTAAAAGTACCGTACTGATGGCAAATGGTAACTTTAAAGAAGCTTTTGTAACCATGGGTATGGCGGCAATACAAATTGCCACATCAATGGTACCAGGTGCAGGTGCAGCAGCAAATGCGGCAACAGCAACATTGACAAATGCTACACAGGCTGTAGGCGCCGGTTTGAATATTGTTAGTTCAATGGCAGATACTGCAGCGCAAGGACAAACACTTGCCGGCAAAGAACAAAGCGGTTACTTGAATACAGTTTCGCAGGTTGCTGGTGCAGCTTCGACTTTAACAAATATTGCAGGCGGATTTACAAAAAGCGGAGATACCATAAATAAAGCAACTAAAGAGGTTGTCAACAAAGGTACAAGTTCTGCTTTCAAACAGGGCTCTGATTTTGAAAAAGCATTACAAATAAGCCAGGCTACAGGAACAACACTTTCAACAACCGCTCAAATCCGCAGTATTATAAAACAATCAGATGGCAACGATCCGGATTTGTTTGAAAAAATTTTAAATACTATCGGGTTTTCAATATCAACAGCAGCCTCTTTGGGACAAATTGGTATCAAAATTTCCGAAGCTGCCGCCAATAAAAAAGAACTTAAAAATGATAAAGCTAATCAATCAGAAGATGAACTCTCTGAAAATATTGACGACAAACAAAAAACAGAAGATGAAATTCAAGAAAACAAGAATGATGTAAACGAAGTTTTAAATGAACAAAACCCCGACGACTTCACAGAAATTTCCGAAGCACAAATTCAAGAAACAGAATTACAAGATACAGTAAAAGAAACTTTTTCCGAATTGGAAAAAATAGATGCGGCTATTGATCCTGAAACACAACAAGCAATTGAAAATGCACAGATTCAAGATACAGCTGATGAACAAGCTGTTCAACAAGTTGAGGAAAATCAAATTGTTTCAACAGATGACCAAAATGAAGAAATTCAGTCTTCAAATGTTGATAATGAAACAGGTACAACAGATAAAATTGCCACAGACGAAACGGATGAAAAAGTTGAAGCAACATCTCAAACAGACAACAAATCCGAACAGGAAACAAATGAAAGTGATAATTCTTCAGATAAAGAATTAGATGATGAAGAAAAAAGACAAAAACTTGATATCGGCAAATCAATAGTTGAAGCAGGCAACCAAGGGCTACAATTATTATCAGCAGTACAAAGTACAAGCGAGCAGCCTGAAACAGAAGAACAAAGAAATGTTCTTAAATTATCAAATATGAGAAAGGGTAAATCTTTAATAAGAAAGATTAAAAAACGCAGAAAAGCTTTGTACGGCTATTCAATGAACACATAAAATTTACCCGAATGAAATTTTTAACCTCATTTTTCTAATAATCACTTATTTGTTGAACATCATCTTCATCTTTTAGTGAAGACAAATCTTCGTGAGTGGTTACATCAAAATCTTCAGGCAGCAATTCATCATCAGGCCAAATTGTATCGGAATCATATCTTGAAGAATGTAAATTATATGACGCCGTAAAATCAGAATTGCTAAGATCAGACTCCGAAAATATACACCCGGCAAGATCACAATCAGTAAAATTACAATAAGTCATCTCAGCATAACTGCAATCTGCACCCGTCATCAAACTTTCCGTAAAATCACATTCCAAAACTCTCGCTCTGGTAAAATCTACCGATGTTAAATCAGAATTGGTAAAATTGACAAAGGATAAGCTGCAATCCGCAAATGAACTTGAATTTAAGTCCACATCAGAAAAATCAATCTCTCTTAATACAATTCCGGAAAAGTCTGTTTCACTTAAATCAACTTCCTCTTGTTCGTATTTCCATTCATTAAATTTTTCAGGATTTTTTCTCAATAAATCAACTAATTCTTCTTTTGTATAATCTATCATTACATTCTCCTTAACTTTCTATCAAATTCATCTGAATTGCCAGTAAAACCGCCTGCGTTCGGTTTGTAACCTTTAGTTTCTTAAAGATACTATTCATATGGCTCTTTACGGTTACTTCGCTTAAAACTAATTGTTCAGCAATTTCTCTGTTATTGGCTCCTTTTGCAACCAACTGCAACACCTCTTTTTCTCGCAAAGTTAACGTTTGCATTGGCTTGTCAGCAGATTTGAAGGGCAATTCGGCAAGTAAACCTTCCTGACGTCTTACACGTCGTAACACAGCTTCCATCCTGGCTAAAAGATTTTGCAGTATAAATGGCTTTATTATATAGTCATCAGCACCGTTTCTGAGACCGGCAACCATTTTTTGTTCTTCATCTACTGCTGTAATCATTATAACAGGAACATCTTTTGTTTCAACTTTTTTTCTTATTTCTTTTAGTGTATCCCAACCATTCATATTAGGCATCATTACGTCAAGTAAAATAATATCAAACTTGTTTTGATCTAATATACTTAGTGCCTGTATCCCATCGGCAGCAGTAAAAACTTCATATCCGTAATACGGAAGTGCGTCTTTTAAGTATTTAGGGTTGTCATCGACTAGTAATACAGTTGTCATATAATCCTTTAAACAATTTTATTCTTAAGCGCTTTTAAAGCTGCCTGTAGTCTATCGTCAACTTCAAGTTTTTGTAAAATATTTGCTACATGAGCTTTTGTTGTATTAATACTTATAACAAGCATTTGCGCAATTTCCATGTTACTGTAACCTTCAGTCATAAGCTTAAGTATTTGTGCCTCACGAGCCGTTAAATCATATTCTTTGCGGTTATTTTCGGTGTCAAAATCTGGAGAATTTGCACTTGCTTTCAGCACGATATGTGCAACATTTGGATCAAACCATGCAGCACCGTCTGCAACTGATTGTACCACCTGAACCAATCTTTGAGGATTAATCTCCTTTGAACAATAAGCATTTGCGCCAGCTTTAAGACTGTTTAAAACTTCTTTTTCGTCATTATGGGATGTAAGCATAATAACTTTAACATCTTTATTCATAGTTTTAATTTTTTTTGTTGCTTCAATACCGTTCATTTTGGGCAAACCAAGATCCATAATTATTATATCAATTTGATTATTGTTAAAAATATCTATAGCTGCCTCGGCAGAATCAGCTTCATAAATCTCATCAACATAATCGACACCCTCAAATGTCGTTTTTAAACCGAATCTGGTTAGCTCATGATCTTCAACAATAAGTATCTTCATATACTCAATTCCTCTTTTGCAGGTTTATAATCAGGATTTAACATAATACTTTTTCTAAAACTTCTTTTAGCATCTCCTGTCAAACCCTTGTTTTTATATACAAGTCCTTGATAATAATAATATCTAAAATCATTTTCGTCAATATATTTTGCAATGGCAAGATATTCCGAAGCAAGATTAAGATTATTATCATCAATTGCAGTTCTTGCAAGATCTATCCACCCGTCTTTAAATTGGGAATTAATCGCTACAGATTTTTTAAGATAGGCAATTTCGCGACTTTTATCAAGCAATGCCATATTATAGTATGCTTCATAACTATCAAAATGTATTTTTAAAATCTTAGAATATATATCAAATGCCTTTTTATTATTTCCAAGTTTCAAGCATGCATCTGCAACACGTATTTCAGGGATATATGATTGTTTATCTTTTGATGCGGCATCGGAATAATATTTTAAGGCAGTCTCAAAATCTTTATCTTTGTAAGCTAAATCACCCAGCACAAGCAACGCCGTAATATTTGATTTATCATATTTATATGCTTTCATTGCATTATCCTGTGCTTTTTCATATTCTTTCAAATCATAATAAACTCGTGATAACAATGCATATATGTTTTTATTGTTGCTTTTTTTTGTATTAAATGCAGTTTGGAGTGTTCTCATAGCTTTGTTTAGCTCATCTTCGTAATAAAAATAATATGCAAGGTGGTATTTTTTTTCAAATTCATTCTTTTTAGTTTTATAGAGAGTATATTCCTCAATAGATTTAACTTTCCTTTGAAATTCAGTAGTCAGCAGATTTTGTTTTTTAATTTCTTCAACGACCTTAATTGCGTTTTGCGGTTTTTTTGATTGCGCAAGAATTTCAGCTTTCAGCTTTTTATAATTCAAATTTTTAGGATTTTTACTTATGGCAATATCTATATATTTTTCAGCTTCAACGATATTATTTGCTTTCAGATAACCAAGCGCAATGATGTAACTGGCGTAATCATATTTTTGAAAAAGTGTGGTATTTTTGACAAGCTCTGCGGTAACTTCACGGCTTTGGTCGTTGTAGACTATATTTGAATACATTTCAGCTAAATAAATTTCATCATTTTTGGAAAGCTTTACAGCAGGGAAATAAAATTGTTTCACATCTTCTAACAACATATAGGAAATATCTTTATCAGAAAGCTTTGACATAGAAAGCTCCGACAAATTGAAAAATCCTAAATCCGCCATCTTTTCAGTCATCTGCAAATAGACATAATCCAGAGGTGATATACTTTCAATTAAAATTTCAAAATCATAATATGAAGATTTTACATTGCTCTGAATATACTTATTCAAAGCAATTGCGTACTGATTATGAATATCATTCTTGGTCAATGTAACTTTTTGAGGAGCCGAAATAATTTCGCGATCAACAGGAAATCTGGTTTCCAAGGGATTTACAGGTTTTATGAAATCATTAATATTCACAGCATAAGCAGTACTAAAAGCGCATGCCGCAAATATCGATATTAAACTGACTAATTTTCTTGTCATCAAACCTCACCGCCGCAATAATAGTGATTGAACAAATTTACAACATTATTATTCGGATTATCCGCGTTAATAAAACGGTATATATCCAAAAGATTGTAGTGACTTAACAATTCTTTGTCTTCAGCTTTAAAAATAATATGACTTTCAGTTAAAAATACATTAATAATTTTATCAGCAGATATTGACAAAAATGCGTCAACTATATTTTTATCAAAATGAGAACCCGAATCATCAACCAAAATTTTAATAACATTTTCAATGGGCATTTTATCGCGGTAGTGGCGTTTAGAAGTAATTGCATCAAAAACATCTGAAACTGCAAGGATTCTACCTCCGTACGGAATTTCATCACCTTTCAAATGTCGGTAATATCCGGTACCATCCCATTTTTCATGATGCGAACATGCAATATCAGTAATCAATTTGAAATCGTCCGACATATGAATTTTTTCCAAAATATCATGGGTGATTTGAACATGTTCTTGAATGTGTGCATATTCTTCAGGTGTAAGTTTACCTTCTTTTTGCAACACTGCATCACGAATACCAATTTTACCTATATCGTGTAAAATCGCCGCTTTTTCTATAATTTCTTTATCATGGACATCCATATTCAAGGCATCAACAATAAGCATAGCATATAACTTAACCCTGCTTGAGTGACCTGAAGTAATCTTATCACGTGCGTCAATAGATTTTGCAAGAGTATCAATAAAACTCTCAAAAAGATCCTTTTGTTCTTTATAAAGTTCCTTTTGCTGTTCAAAAAGTTGTGCATTTTCAAGTGCTATACTTGCACTACCGCCTATTGCAGCCAGCAGGTCTTCATCATTTTTTGTAAATACACCTTCAATCTTATTCAAAACCTGAAAGGCACCTATTATTTCCTGA
The DNA here is from genome assembly GCA_949299935.1 of uncultured bacterium. GTDB lineage: Bacteria > Cyanobacteriota > Vampirovibrionia > Gastranaerophilales > Gastranaerophilaceae > SIG32. Next base: position 20,492 of record CASGCE010000031.1, read on the forward strand.
TTGTTATTTTTAATGGGCACACAAAGAATTGATTTTGTGTGGTAACCAGATTTACAATCAACGTCTTTATTAAATCTGGGATCAGTATATGCATCTGCAATATTAACACTCTCGCCGGTCTGCACGACATAACCTGCCAAACCCTTATTCGCAGGAAATCGTATTTCCTGACTTTCCATACCCAAAGCTACTTTTGACCAAAGCTCATTATTTTCTTTATCGTAAAGAAAAACCGTACATCTATCCGCCTGAACGGCATTTTTAGTCTCCTCAGCTATAACCTTCAGTAACACATTTATATCCGTTAATGCAGTGATTGATCTTCCTATCTTTACTAATGAAACAAGCGGGTCGCTTTTCATTGGCAAAGAAAATTCAATTCCGCTTTGAACCTGATTTATCCGGGTATTTATGTAATCAAGCATCAAAAACTCATCATTTTCTAACGCGAAAGCTTTAGCATTATTATAATGTAAAAGTGCCAAATCGTTATTATTTTCATCAAAATTAATATTACCCAAAGCAATTTCCGATATCAATTTAGCCGTGTTATTTTTTGAATACTGTGCTATGTAAACAGCATCATTAATTGTTTGAAAAACCGTTTTGTACAGACTTTTATCCAAAAAATATGAAGTCATTGCTGCCAAACTCATGCAGATCGAAATATATTCAGACAATTTAATTACGGTAAATTTTTTCTGCGCATCCAAAAAACATTGTTTAGCGCCCTCGTAATTCTTATCGTTAAGCTCGCTTATACCTTTTCTTATAAGATCTTTGCCCTCTAATATTAATTGATTATCCAAAACTTCAACCATTTAGTATCCTCTTTTTTTTAATTGTACAATATTTCCGAGAATTTTTCAAAAATAGTTACATTTTTTCAAAAAAATAATTTAATTATATGAGGAAAATTTCTGACAATATGATAGCATTTTGTGGTAAAGCAAAATGAGGTGAAATATGTCAGATAATTTCAAAACACTAAAGTGTCCAGCTTGCCAGAAAGAAATGACAAAAGTATTTATCCCATCTGAGGGTGTAAACATAGATATATGTCTTGATGGTTGCGGCGGCATTTATTTTGACACAAGAGAATTCAAATACTTTGATGAACCGGACGAAAACATCGAAGAAATAGTTAAAGCAGCAGAGGGTAAAACTTTTGCAAAAGTTGATGAAAACCTTCCGAGAACCTGCCCTGTCTGCGGAGCAAGAATGGTTAAAAATTATGCAAGCGTTAAAAAAGAAGTTCAAATTGATGAATGTTACTCCTGTGGCGGTAAATTCCTTGACTATGGGGAACTTGAAAAAATTCGTGCACAATACGATACCGAAGAAGAGAGAAGTGCTGACATAATGAAAGAAGTTTATAGCACGGTTGGTGTTGAAATTAAGCGTCTTGAAGCTGAAAATGCCGAACTTCGTGCAAAACGCTCTTGGGCTAAAAAGCTCTTTGACAAAATGATTTACGGATAAATAAAAAAGACCGCTAAAGCGGTCTTTTTTTATTTATTAATCAAATAATTCCCGTATATCAACATTTAAAGCCTTTGAAAGCCTTTTAACCGTTGAAATGGTTGTGTCAGTGATTCCTCGTTCTATTGCACTTAAATAACTCGTTGAAATATTTGCATTAAAAGCTAACTCAGCTTGACTTATCCCAAGTTCACCACGAAGAAAAGCAATTTTTTTACCCAGCTTTCTGCATAGAACTTTGTCGTACTTGAATGACTTTTTACCCATATCGTTAGAATTATAATATTCCTATTGACAAAAATAAAACTATGGGATAGTATTTTATTAACTTAAATAATTATTATAAAGGGATTTAGGGGTTTAAAATATGAGAAAACCAAGAACAACAATTCGTTATCCATACACGCTTGAAGGACAACCTCTTACGGAGGTTGAAACTGCTGTAATTTAAGCAATCATGCAAGGTTATAGTTTCATTAGAATTTCTAAAACTTTGAACATAACCAAATCACAAATGAAATGGCTGGTTAAAAAGCTATATTGCAAATTGGGAGTAAATATTAAAATTGAAGCTGTTACCAAAGCAATTAAGACAGGTGTCGTTGACTGAGCTTATTTCTTAAATTTTTCTATTTTATCCAAACTGTCACTTTCAAAATATATTCTCAATAACGGCTCCGTACCGCTCGGACGGACAAGTATCCAGCTTGTATTATCGTCTAAGTATAGTTTTACACCATCTTTGAAATCTTTTCTCAAAACTTTCATACCGGCAAATTCATCGGTCGTTTTGAACTTATCAATAACCTTTTCGATTTCCTCACGAGTTTCAAGTTTTAAATCGACTCTGTCATTGTAAAATTTACAACCTGCCATTTGATGCAATTCTTCCTGTAATTGGCACAGAGTTTTGTTTTCATAAGCCATAGCCTCAAGAACAAGCAAATTAGCCAAAATACCGTCTTTTTCGGGTATATGACCTCTTATACTTAATCCTCCGGATTCCTCTCCGCCTATAATCGGGTTAAACTTACGCATAGCCTCACCGACATGCTTAAAACCTACAGCCGTTTCTATAACATCAACCCCGCATTTTTCAGCAATTTTATCAAGTAATAAACTTGCTCCAACTGTTTTTACAATACAACCATCCATATTTTTGTGTTTTTTCAAATGTAAGAGCAAAATCGCAATAATCTCATTCGGCGTAACATATTCACCATTTTCATTAATAACCCCAAATCTGTCACCGTCACCATCGTTTGCGAAACCAATAGCATTAGGCGTTTTCTTAACCATTTCGATTAATTCGGACAAATATTTTGGCTTAGGCTCGGGCATACCTCCGCCAAAATTTACATCATGCATCATATGAATGCTGCTGTATTTTATATCTTCACCACATAATAATTTATCAAAATAACCGATTGTTGCGGAATAAAGTCCGTCAAATATAATGTTTTTATCTAAATCCCTAATTTTTTTAAAATTAATCAAAGATTTAATATGTTCAAAATATCTAGGTGCAAAATCAACTTCCTTAACACAACCTTTTATTTTAGGCACAAACTCCTTATCCAGATTTGCCACAATTTCATCCGTAATATCTGAAGTTGCAGGTCCTGCGTAATCAGGAATAAATTTTATCCCTAAATACTCGGGCGGATTGTGTGATGCTGTAAACATAATCGCACAAGCATCTTTAATTTTCGCATTATAAGCAAGAACAGGCGTTGGGACAACTTTATTACCAATTAAAACCCTGAAACCGAAATTTGCAAGACTTTCAGCACATTGGTTAGCAAATTCTTTTGCCATATTCCTCGGATCATAACCGACAAGAATTTTTTTATATATACCAAAATTGTCGAAAACATATTTTGCAATAGCTCTAGTAACAAGTTCCGCATTCTCTGCGGTAAAATCAACCCCTATAACAGCCCGCCAGCCGTCTGTTCCGAATTTAATATTTGTCATTATATTTTTGCCCTTTTTATTTTTTCTGCTATAATTTTAACTGAAATACGGAGTTTAGTAAATATGGAATTTAAAAATGTCCTGAATATTGCATACTTAGGTCCGGAAGCATCATTTTCGGAAATGGCACGCGATATTTTTAGCCGAAAATACAATATTAATTCTTTTTCTACCCCGCTAAAAACAATACCTGATGTTGTAGAATTTGTAGATAATAACCCCTTTACACTGGGTGTAATTCCGGTTGAAAACTCTATAGACGGGACATTAAGAGCATCGTTAGACAGTCTGATGGTAACACAAAATCCGAATATAAGAATTTTATCAGAAGTCGTACTACCTATAGAATACTGCCTTTTATCAAGAACAACAGAATTTTACAGCATAACCGGAATTATTGGCACACCGTATCTTTTGGGTAAATGTCAGGAATTTATAAAAAAGGAAATGCCCTTGCACTTAAATGTTATTGAAAATACTTCAATGGCAGAATGTGCAAGAAATCTTTCAAATTACAACCTTACTTACGGCTCGATAGGTAACCGAAAAACCGCAGAAACATACCAACTAAACATTTTGAAAGAAAATATCAATGACGATAAAACAAACCGAACAAGGTATATTTTAATAGGAAATTTTGAAACACCTGTTACCGGAAATGATAAGACCACAATAGCTTTTGCAACAAATAACACTCCGGGAGCATTGCTGGAAGTTTTGGAAATTTTTCTGGAAAATGACATAAATTTAACCTATATATCTTCTCAACCGTCAAAAGATGATATGGAAGAATACATCTTTGTAGTAAATTTCAACGGGCATATTAAAGAAAAAAATATTTCTGATGTCCTGAATTGTGTAAAATCCAGAACAATATTCTACAGATTTTTAGGGTCGTATGAAAAAAGTCACGCATAATTTTCAATTTTTTGTTATAATTAGGCAAGAGGGAAAATTATGGAAATAAGAAAAGAATTTATAGAACAGGCTAAAAAATTATCGCGTGGTGCAGAAATTTTACCGGGTGGAATAGAAGAATTAGCAACAAAACTTCAACATGCAAATGAAACTAATAAACCGTTAAGGGTTAAATTGGGTATGGATCCGACAAGACCGGATTTGCATCTGGGGCATACCGTTGTAATGCGTAAGTTAAGAGAGTTTCAGAACCTCGGACATCAAGTTGTTCTAATCGTAGGCGGTGCAACCGCCATGGTAGGTGATCCCTCAGGTAAATCTGAAACCAGACCTTCGCTTACAAAAGAACAAGTTGAAGAAAATGCTAAATCCTACTTTGAACAAATGTCAAAAGTAGTTGATGTTACTAAAGCAGAAGTTACAAATAATGCTGATTGGCTTCACAAAATGAGTTTTACGGCAATTTTAAAACTTGCGGCGCAAATAACAGTTGCACAAATCATGACAAGAGATGATTTTGCCAAAAGATATGCAGAAGGCAGACCGATTTCAGTACATGAATTTTTCTATCCTCTAATGCAGGCATATGATTCTGTGGAAATTGATGCAGATATAGAGCTTGGCGGAACCGATCAAAGATTTAACACTCTTTTAGGCAGACAAATTCAAGAAGCTTACGGTAAAAAATATCCCCAAATGGTTATGCTTTTACCATTGATTGAGGGAACCGACGGACTTGTTAAAATGTCTAAAACATATCCCGAACACTGTATTTCACTAACTGACAGTGCAAAAGATATGTTCGGCAAATTGATGAGTATACCTGATAGTTTGATAGTTAAATATTTCACACTTCTTACAGATGTCAGTGATGAAGAATTGAAAGAAATTGAAGAAAAATTAAAAAATCCTGAAGTTAATCCAAGAGATTTGAAATTACAACTTGCTCACATAATAACGGAAGAATATCACGGTAAAGACAATGCCGACTACGCACAACAAGAATTTATTAACGTAGTTTCAAACAAAGGTATTCCGGAGGATATTCCTGAAGTTAAAGTTGAAAACGGCAAGGGAATACTTGATTTGTTGGTAGAATTAAATTTTGTACAATCAAAGGGAGAGGCAAAACGCTTAATTCAAGGCGGAGGAGTAAAAGTGGACGGCGAAAAAATTGCCGATATGGCTTATACTTTGAATTTTGATGAAAGTGTAATATTGCAGGCAGGCAAAAGAAAATTTGCCAAATTGGTAAAATAAAATGTTTAAACTTATAAAACGCGGAATAATAAAAGTAAAAGAAGATATTCAGGTAATCTACGACAAGGATCCTGCAGCAACAAACATATTGGAGGTTCTGCTTTGTTATCCGGGATTGCATGCCTTGATTGCTTACAGATTTGCTCATAGATTATATAAATGGCATATTCCTCTACTTCCTCGAATAATTTCATACATAACGAGAATAATCACCGGTATAGAAATTCACCCCGGTGCCAGAATAGGCAGAAGATTCTTTATTGACCACGGTGAAGGTGTTGTAATAGGTGAAACAACAACCATCGGAGATGATGTTTTAATATATCAACAAGTAACACTAGGCGGAACGGGCAAAGAACACGGCAAACGCCACCCGAGCCTTGGCAATAATGTCATTGTAGGTGCCGGTGCAAAGGTTCTGGGCAATATAACAATAGGCGATTATGTAAGAGTAGGTGCAGGCTCGGTTGTAGTTGAGGATGTTCCTGAATACTCAACAGTAGTCGGCGTTCCCGGAAGAATAGTCCAAAGAAAAATTCTTGATAAAAACGGTGTTTTAATGCATAACAGAATTCCTGACCCTATAAAATGCGAATTAAACAGGCTCAAATATGAAGTTCAAGAACTGAAAGAAAAGTTGAACAACAATTAATATAAATTTTGTGTTAGAATTTTTTAAAAGAATAGAGGATAATGAAAGCTTTAGTATTTGATAACGAATTAAAACTTGTAAAAGACTACAAAAAGCCTGTTCCGCAAAAAGGAGAAGCCCTTATTAGAGTAACCTTAGGCGGAATATGTAATACCGATTATGAAATCACAAAAGGTTATATGGGATATGTCGGAATTCTCGGCCATGAAGCTGTAGGAGTTGTTGAAGAAATTAACGACCCTGATCAATCGCTTTTAGGCAAACGTGTTGTATCAGAAATAAGCTATGGCTGCAAAGAACCTGATTGTCCGTATTGTGCAGAAAAACTATACCGGCATTGTCCAAGCAGGCACACACTAGGAATTTGGCGTAAAGACGGGTGCTTTGCCGAATACTTCACTATGCCTTTAGAGGTTTTATTTGAAGTACCTGACAATGTTCCTGATGAGCAGGCTGTATTTGTTGAACCTCTGGCTGCTGCATGCGAAATTACGGAACAATTACATATAAAACCGTTTGAAAAAGTAGTTGTTTTGGGTGACGGCAAGTTAGGATTGATTACGGCATTAACTCTAAATGCTCAAAATATTGATGTAATTTTAGTAGGTAAACACCAAAATAAACTTGATATAGCAAAAACACAGGGTGTCGAAACTTACCTTCTGAATGATTTTAAAATTGAAAAAAAATATGACGTTGTTGTTGAAGCTACAGGGTCAATTTCAGGGTTTGAAACAGCTTTGGCTTTAACAAAACCTCGTGGGACATTGGTTTTAAAAAGTACGGTAGCAGCTTCTAAAGAATTTAACCTTGCACCTATTGTAATTGATGAGATTACAGTTCTTGGTTCAAGGTGCGGTCAATTTGGTGCTGCATTAAGACTCTTAAAATCCGAAAAAATTGACTTTTCAGCTTTGATTTCGGCAACATACTCCGTTAATGACGCTATTGAGGCATTTGAAAAGAACAAGCAAAAAGATACTCTAAAAGTTTTGTTAAAATTCTAGTTTGCTTAAATACGTTTTTTAGAATACAATAGGGAATATGTTGGATAACTTGGTTGATAAATTTAAGAATATAACTCTTTTGGATAAATACATCCTAAAGCAGGTTATTGAAATGTTTTTGATGGGAGTTTGCGTTTTCACGTCAATTATATTCGCATCTGACACATTTATCACACTTATCAAACAAATTTCTATGTTCGGAATCCCTTTCAAAGTTGCTCTAATGATGATTATTTTGAATTTACCATCCGTTGTTGTAATGACCATACCAATGGGAGTTTTACTTTCCACTGTTATGACGTTAAATAACTTGAGCTTAAAATCTGAAATCACTGTAATGAGGGCCTGTGGAATAGGTTTAAACAGGATTGCAAAACCAATTTTCATATTTGCAATCGTCATGTCAGTTTTCAGCTTTTTTATAAATGAAAGTATAGTCCCTGTAATGACAAAACAGTCAAAAGATTTGGCTTTATGGGCATTAGGTCAAAAAAACATTCCTGATGGTAAACAGAATTTTGTTTTTAAAGAATTGAATGATAATGGTTTTTTAAAAAGACTTTTTTATGTCGGGTATTGTGAAGACAAGACTTTGCACAACATAACAGTTCTTGATACAACCAAAGAAGGTACTATTCAAGTTCTTCAAGCTCGTGAAGGTAAAACTTCTCCAAAGGGCTGGCAATTTGAAAAAGGAGCAATATACACAGTCGACAGTGAAGGAAAGGTATTAAATACAACCCTTTTTGATGATTTAAACGCTCAATTCGGCGTTGATATGTCAAAAGAATTAAATAAAAATGTTGCAAAAGAAATGAATTTCGCCAGACTTGTCAAATACCTTGGCACAACAAAAATTGATATTAATCAAAAACGTATACTTACTATTGAGCTTTTTGACAAAATTGCATTGCCCGTAACAACTATAGCACTTGTGCTAATAGGAGTACCTCTTGCAATTACACCTCCAAGAGTACGTTATAATCGCGGTTTTTTGTTTAGTATACTAATAATTTTTATATACTATTTAATTAGAGCGCTTTCAATATCGTTCGGCGAATCCGGCAAACTTGAACCTTTTTTGGCAGCTTGGTTGCCCAATATTATTCTGACATCTTGGGGAATGATTTTGTATTATAAAAAGGTGTTTACTATTGAATAAACTCCTCTTTTTGCAGGTAAAAAAGTTTTTATTTTTATTGTAAAATGAATGTATGGATAATAATCGTAACTTTTTTAATGTAACTCCCATAAATTCAGTTAGACAAAATCCGTTCAACAGCTCTGAGAATATATTGGATGAGCCCAAAACAGCGGTTTCAAATCCTTTGCAAAACAGATTGAACGGTTACGATTCGGCAATCCTTAACGACAAAACTTTACCTCAAAGTCAAAGTCAAAAACTTAAGCTTGAATATAAAATTTCTGAAAAACAAAAGGCTTTAACGGATATTAACGGAAAAATCCGAAATTCAGAGCTATATGGTACACAAACGGAGGTACTAAGTCTTAAAGCACGAAAACAAAGACTTGAACAGGAATTATTTGAACTTAACAGAGAATATGCAAGTAAAAACAGAAAAATTAAAAGCCTTACAGGTGAAGTTATTGATATACCTTGGTTTAGGAAAGCTCAGACTTTTCTGTCCCGTAAAGTGCTTACAAAAGTATCTAAAAAGTTTAAATCAATAGTATTCTTAGGTGATTCACTGGAGAAATTATCAGCAATAAATGAAAGTGTGGATGCTTTAATAGAAATGAAAGTGCCTTACGGAGAGAAAAACTACAATTACGAAAAACTCACCGAATATCTGTATCAAGCAAATCAAATTCGTTCACAAATTTCCAGAACCCTCGAAGATATGAATAATAAACCTAAAAACAACAGCTAAAAACATACCCGCTTAAGGTTTGACATATTTTAAGTAAAAACTGAAGACCTAAAGTATAACGTGAAATATTACTTATCACTCAATTTGAAATCAGGTCCTAATTCCTTCTCCAAGGTTTTAAAAATATCAGATAATTTTACGCCCAATGCCTCAGCAACCAGCCAAATATTTGAAATTCTGCTGTCAATAACACCATTTTCCATTCTGCATAGGTTACCTTTATCCATATCATAATCATCCGCAAGTTTTGCAAAAGTATATTTAGCCTTGGTACGTCTATATGATTTGATAACTTCGCCTAATTTTTTATCGAAATATCTAATCTTGTCTGTCTTTTGTTTCATAAGTAGATTATATTTAAAAGTTCATAATAACACAATAAAATTTAACAAAATTTTAAAAATATTTACATAGCTTTTCAGGAATAAGCTTTATAAATAAAGCATTTTAACTTATCTATCAATTGATAAAGTTTGCTTAAATTTCAAATTGTAAAAATTAAATAATTTGGCTTTGAATATTCTAAGTAATTATGGATGATATCTTTAATTTTGAGATTAAAAGGATTTTACTATTGCACCAAAAACTGTGCCATACAAAGTGTTTTTTGCGGGTTATCTTTTGAGAATACCTTCATAACATATAAACCAGACTCAGATATTACGAAATAATCGTCATAATAATACATCTGATCATCTTTTAGCACAGCGGAATAGCTCCAATACAATTTATAACCAAGTGTCATGTATCTGTTATCTTTTTTAATAACCTGAATATCTATAGCACGAGTTTTAATTTTTTTCGGAATTATTACAAGATAGTATATTCTATCGTTCTTACGGAACACAGTAGTATAATTCATAACATTTGAAGCAGTTATTTTTTCACTATTAAAAATTATTGCCGCTTTATCACAACAACCGTAAGAGCAAAAAATGATTAAAAACGTTGTAAAATAAAGAATTAATTTCCTCATTTTTCCAAGCTTCTTATTTTATCTTGAACCTGAGCAACATTATTGGCATCTTTATTATATTGTAAGAACAGTCTGTAATATTTTAGGGCTTCGGATTTATTATTTTCAGTTTCGTAGGCTATAGCCAATGCATAATATGCATAAGCATATTGAGGATTAACATCAATAACTTTAGCGAAGGATTTTTTAGCCTCGGAGTAATTTTTTTCATTTGCATAAGCCAAACCAAGATTGAACCAACCGTCAGCATAATCCGGTTTAACCACAATTGCTCGTTTATAAAATTCGGCAGCTGTTTTATTATCATTTTTCAGCCCGTAAATATTGCCGATTTTAAGCAAAGTAACCTCATCACTCGGATTTATAGCCAAAGCTTCCTGGTAATTTTGTATAGCCAGATCAAATTCCTTTTTTCTGTAATTTTCATCACCAAGTGCTATAAAGTCTTTATTTTTCGATAAGTCAGGAGATTTTTTCAGCTGCTGCTGAATATCACCATCGGAATTAAGCGATATTTCCGCTAAATCACCGTTATCAGTTTCACTAAATACAGTTTGGCTACTGTACAATGCAGATATAAAATCTCCGTATTCAGTGCTATATAGAGCCTTTTCGGGGTTCAGAGCAATGGCTTTTTCGTACATTTCTGCAGCCTTTTCATTAAGATCCATTCCGCGGTATGCTTTTGCCAATCCGTAATATGCATAATCATCCGCACTATCACGTGTTACGGCTTTTTGAAAGTACTCACAAGCTTTGGGATAATTTTTAGCATTTAGAAACACAAAACCTTGAGCAACAACCGCTTTAGTTAAATTTGCGTTAACGGTAGGATCGTCTTTAACCTTCAAAACAGATTCATACAAGGCAATTGCCTCATCATACTGCTCCAATGCATGTAATGCAAAAGCTTTATTAGTCTTTGCTTCAATATCATCAGGATTAATCTTCAAAACCTCATCATAATATTTTAAAGCTGAAATGTAATCTTTTTTAGCGTGGTAACATTCCGCCAAATCTTTTTTAACATCAACATCATCGGATTTTAGAGCAAGTGTTTTTTCAAAACCTGCAATTGCAGAGTCCAAGTCATTCATTCTTTTATAAACAATAGCCATATTTTTGTAAGCTCTTACATCATTTGGGTAATTTTGAATGTAAATTTTATACTGCTGAACAGCCTCCGAATTTTTTTTCATATCCGCAAGCAGGTTTGCATAATCCAATCTTACGGAATGTAAGTTAGGCAGCTGTTTAAACACAATTTCATATTGTTCAAGTGCCAAATCATTATTACCAAGCTCCTGATAAGCAAGCGCAAGACTTATATGACATGATGTATTTTCAGTATCAAATTCAACAGCTTTCTCCAAAATTTCTGAACCTTTTAAGTAATCACCAGTTTTGACAAGTGCAATGCCATAATTTGCATAATCTTTAAACGTTGATGCATTTTTGTTATAAAGTGCCGTATATTCTTTAACAGCTTTATCAGGCATATCCAAAACAAGATAAGATGCTGCTAGATTTTCACGCGCTTCTTTATGCTGCGGATATATTTCCAAAAATTTGTTGTAACTTTGCACTGCAGATTTGTAATCTTGCATTTTGTATTGGACATTTGCGACATTTAAAACATTATATTTGTATTCAGGAAAAATCTGTATAGATTTTTTGTACGCATCCAAAGCTTCTTGATATTTTCCTTGTGTTTCATAAATACTTCCGACACTTATGTAAACAAAAGCATCTTCAGGTTTTAATTGTAAAACCTTTGCATAAGCCTGCAATGCCAAGTCATATTCTCCCAAATCAGAATATATACCTGCAAGTTTTGTGTACAGCATACTGTCATTTCCTGCTAAAGCAATTGCCTGCTTTAACTTTTCAATTGCATCGGGCAAATCATTCTGATATTCTGCAGAACATGCTTGCTGGTACAATGCATTAACCTGAGGCGACATCCCGGCTTGTGCATTAATACCCGTCAAACTTATCGCTATGATTGATAATATTAAAAGATGCTTTTTAATTTTCCTGCTCCTCAATTAATTTACATTTTAACAAAAAATTTATTTCGTGTAAAGCTGACCTTAAATAGCAAAAAAGTCTTAAAAAAAAATTTGTAAATTCTACTTCTATGAAATTAATTCTCTGGAATTATTGATTTAACTGGGATAATCCGAGAAAAAAATCTTTACAAAAATTTACAATCAAATCCCTTTTAGAACGCAAGTTTTTATTTTTCAGACTTTTATACTACTAGAAAAATTTTAACTAACATGTTATAATATACACGAAGTTATAGAAATATAACTGAAGAAAAAAGGAGTAGGATTTTATGACAACACTCGTAACAAAAACTAAAGAGAAAAAAGTCAAATCCAAATTCAATGACGAGTTCGAAAGCTATTTGAAGGCACAATGTTTAAAAACAACATTCAATGGTTTAGAGCTTGAGACATTTTCTTGGTACAAAAAAGTTTTAGGACTTGCTTAAACAAAATTAAAAAAAATGAAAATCGGCTGTCATCGAAAGCCGATTTTTAGTATTAAGACAATTCACGAATAAGCTGTTGGGCTTCTTCGCAGTCAGGGAATATTTCCACAGCTTTTTCGAGCAATTCTATAGCCGCATCACCTTTTTGAAGCTTAGCGTAACATTTGGCACTATTTAAAAGAAGATTAATATTCATGGGATTTTTTTCCAATAAATTTTTGAAAATTGAATTAGCCTGTTCAAAATTGCCAAGCTCGTAATAACAAAGTCCCAACAAATTCTCACAATCATTATTCTTATCACCCTCGTAAGACTTAATTAAAAAACTTTTTGCATCATCGTAATCTTTTAGCAAAAATCTTATTTGACCGGCAATAAAAAGTAAAAATGGCTGATCATTTGCGAATTTCAGGGCAAAATCAATTTGTTCTTTTGCTTTTTCAAAATCCTTAGTCTGAATTTTATTCAAAGCAGAAAACCCTAACAAATTAGGATTTTCAGGTTCAATATCCAAAGCTTTTTGATACATTATATCAGCCTGTTTGAACTCAGACATTGAATGCAGATAATTTGCATATTCAAAAATTATCATAGGGTCTTTAGGTGCAAGTTTATAAGCTTTTTCAAATTCGTCTTTTGAGTAATCAAATAAACGTTTTGCCAAATAAATAACCCCTAAATCCTTGTGAGCGGGAGCATATTCAGGATTAAGTTCAATAACTTTTTTCAAGATTTTTTCAGCTCTGTCAAAATCATTAGTCATAGTACAAACGTGTGCGAATTCATAATACAATTCAAAGGACACATTGCCCTGAATTAGAATCTTTTCAAAAATCTCCTTTGCAAACTGAGGCTGATTAAGTTTCAAATAAAGATTTGCAAGTTTATAGGCCATATTAATTGATTTAGGATTAAGTACAACGAGATTTTTTAATAAATTAACAGCTAATTGATATTCACCAATTAATTCGTAACAACAAACCAAATTGTACTGAAAATTATGTTTAGCCGGGTACTGTAAAACCAAATATTTATAATGCTCAATAGCAGCATGAACGTTACCGGATTTAACTTCTGAAAGAGCTAACGCCACCAAATAGCTATCCAGGGGTTCTTTTGCATAAGCTTTTTGAAAAAATTCACAAGCCTCTTTGTGTTTGTTTTGGATTTGCAGAACAGAGCCTATATTAAAGTAAGTAAGCGAATTTTCAGGATCAAACTCACAAGCCTTCAAGTAATTTTCATAAGCTTTATCGAGGTTTCCGATTGTAACATAACAAGTTCCGAGATTATTATAAAGTTGAGAATGTTCAGGGTTGTAAGCCAAAGCTTTTTCAAGGTAATAAACACTTTCATCAAATTTTTTCAAAGACATGCTTGCGGTACCTATTATGTAAAACAAAGTATAATCATCACCGACTAATTCAAGTGCTTTTACCCCGAGTTTAACAGCCTCATCAGCCATGTTGGATTTAACATAAACAACACAAAGATTCTTATACGCATCAACATACTCCGGTCTAAGCTTTATAACCTCTTGGTAAGCGGTTTTAGCGTGCAGCAAATCTTCCAAATTATCATAACAATTTGCCAGATAAAACCAACTCAAAGCATCTTCGGGAGCGTATTTTATAACAGTTTCAAAAACATTCTTGCCATCTTTGTACTGACCCAAATTAACATAACAAAGCCCCAAAAGCTTCATAATTTCAATATTTTTGTCATCAGTTTTTAAAAGTTCTTCCAACCTTTCCTTTGCAAGTTCAAATTTATTATCTTCAATAAGTTGATTAATTTCATCCATAACTTCTATTATACATTAAAAAAGTTTTCATGTATAATTCAGATATGAACATAACTCAAGAATTTGATACAATAGCTGCGATAGCCACACCTTTGGGTACAGGAGGTGTGGGTGTCATAAGGATTTCAGGCGATGAAAGTTTTCATATAGCGGAAAAGATTTTTAAAGGACAACCCCTCATTCCCGGGCATATTTCTCATGGTTGGGTCGAAGACAAAGGTTTAAAAATAGACGAGGTAATAATACTTACATTCCGAAACCCGCATAGCTTTACGGGTGAAGATATTATTGAAATTCAATGTCATGGTGGTGTAAATGTAGTAAAGAACATTCTTAATTTAATTTTAAAAAACGGGGCGCGAATGGCAGAACGTGGAGAATTTACCAAAAGAGCCTTTTTAAACAAAAAAATGGATTTATCACAAGCAGAAGCCGTAGCAGATTTAATTCATGCAAAAACCCAAAATTTTGCGATACAATCAGCAAAAAATCTTTCGGGAATGTTACAACAAAAAGTACATGATATTCGCGGACAAATTTTCAACAGTTTGTCGCTTATGATAGCAGCGATAGATTTCCCGGATGATGTTAACGAGCCGTCATACGACTTATTAATTGATGATTTTGAAAAAATAATAAAAGAAGTTGATAGAGTACTTTTATGTGCCAAATCATCTGATATATTAAGACAAGGGGTAAAAGTAGCAATTGTTGGCAGACCCAATGTAGGGAAATCTTCATTATTCAACAAATTATTAAACACAAAACGTGCAATAGTTACTGATATTGCAGGCACAACCAGGGATGTTATAAAGGAAACTTTGGATATGGATGTTGCAGTAACTCTCATTGACACAGCAGGGATAAGAGACACAGATGAAGTTGGTAAAGCCGAAGAACTTGGAATAGAATTTTCTAAACAATCCGCACAAGAAGCAGATTTAATACTATTTGTTTACGATTCTAAAAAGGGATTAACAGATGAAGACAAAGTTATTTATGACTTAATAAAAGATAAAAAACATCTTATAGTAGCAAACAAATGTGATTTAACGGAAAAACGCGAGGCTAAAAACGTCAGGTACATTTCCACTCTCACAGGTGAAGGTTTGGAAGAATTAAAAGATAAAATTAAGAACATTATATGTAATTTTTCCGCTGAAGAAACCGAATTTGTAACAAATGAACGCCAAGCCGGTTGTCTTATCAAATGCCGCGAGAGCCTTGTAAGGGCATTGAATGAAGCAAAACGTGAGGAATTGCAAGATCTTATTTGTATAGACATAAAATCAGCACTGTTATTTTTAGACGAAATCACGGGTGAAGTAATAACTGATGAAATTTTGAATAATATTTTTGATCATTTTTGTATAGGCAAGTAAATCAATAAGTAAAATATCTTTCAAAATCCACATCATCAAAACTGCAAAGCAATTTAAATATATCATCGTGTTCATCCATACGTTGAAAATTATATTCATCAAACTTCCAAAACTTTGGATTTATGCCCTTAACACGAACGACCCCTGCATCTTTAAGAATATTCAATTTTTTTTTAACAATCTCAACCGGCAGTTCAACGAGTTTTGCCAACTCAACTGCTGTAATACCATCAGATTTTTCGCATTTTTCCGGAGTCATAAACATCAGTTCAAGACCAACTTTTTTGAGTTCTTTATCTTCATATTCCAATTCATACTCATACATACTGACATTTTACTTAAAGGCGAATAATTTTTTATCATATTTATGGAGTAAATATAACCCAAACAGCCAAAATTATTCAATTTTAAATATTTCAACAGCACGGGTTAAAATCCCCAGACAATATGAAATAGCAATACCGTAATTTGTTATGGGGACATTCTTACCATTTGCAATAAGAATTCTTGACAATACTTCACGTCTGTTGGTCATACAAGCGCCACAGTGTACAATGAGCTTATATGGTGTAATATCAGGAAAATCATGCCCGGAATAATGCTCAAATATCAAGTTTTTACCCGTTTTTTGTCTCAACAATTCAGGTATTTTAACTTTTCCAATGTCATCGTCTATTGCATGATGTGAACAGCTTTCAAGAATCAAAACTTTGTCACCGTCGTGCAGATTTTCAACAACCCGCACGCCTTTCACAAATTCTTTTAAATCACCTTTTAATCTCGCGAACAATATTGAAAAAGAAGTTAAAGGGACATTTTCAGGTACAATTTCTGCCACTTTCTTAAATGCTTGAGAATCTGTTATAACAAGATTTGGGGCAGATTTCAAATTTTGTAAAGCTTCTTCTAATTCACTCTCTTTAACAACATAGCAAAGACAGCTGTTGTCTAATAAATCTCTTATTGTTTGCACCTGCGGCAAAATAAGTCTGCCTTTCGGCGCCTCCTTATCAATGGGAACAACAAGAACTACAGTACTTCCTTCGGGTACAAGATCACCGACTATACTAGAAGTATTTACAAAATCATCAGGCAGAATTTTTACAAGCATTTCTTTAAACTTAAAGACAATATCCTCATCGGAAAATACAGAGGTATATAAAACGTTCCTGTAATTATCAATTTCAGTTTTTTGAATATCACATTTGTTAACAACAATAAAATAAGGTATATTAAGCTCATTAAATTTTTGGATTAATTTATTTTCATAATCATCGATACCTTTATAATCACAAACAATTACTCCAACATCGCACCGATTAACAATTTTCAAGGTTTTTTCAATACGTTTCATAGCCAAGTCTGTTTTATCATCCAAGCCTGCTGTATCCAAAAAATTTACAGGTCCGACCGGCAAAAATTCCATTGATTTTTCTACGACATCAGTTGTTGTTCCCGGGATGTCGGAAACAATAGAAACACTTTGACTGGAAATTTTATTAAGTAAAGAAGATTTTCCTACGTTAGTCTTACCAAAAATTCCTATATGCAATCTCATCGATTTAAGTGATTTCATACAAATTCTCCGATGTAATCTTATCACAAAATCGGTTAAAATATCATAATCATTTACAAGTACTTATTTTTGTCATACAATCTTTTTATAAAGATAGCTTTTAAGGAGAAAATATGAACGAGCTTTTAAGAAAGACGGCGAAAGAGCAATCCGAAGCCCTGAAGAATAAAGAAGTTTCTGCTGTTGAGCTTACAAAAGCAGCACTCGAAAGAATAAAAGATATTGATGACAAACTTTGTGCATTCAATTCTCTGACCGAAACTACCGCAATAGAAACTGCAAAAAAAGTTGATGGAAAAATTGCAAAAGGAGAGGATTTGCCTTTATTAGCAGGTATACCTCTGGCTCTAAAGGACAATATGAACTTAGTTGGCTCAAGAACGACAGCATCAAGCAAAATACTTGAAAATTTTGTTTCACCATTTAACGCAACAATTACCCAAAAATTATTGAATAACTTGGTTCCTATACTCGGCAAGGCAAACCTGGATGAATTTGCAATGGGGTCTTCAAACGAAAATTCGGCATTTAAAAAAGTACACAACCCATGGGACTTAAACAAAGTACCTGGGGGCTCCTCAGGCGGATCCGCAGCGAGTGTAGCAGCCTGTGAAGTAACGTTATCTCTGGGCTCTGACACTGGGGGTTCCATTCGTTTGCCTGCATCATTTTGCGGTATTGTTGGTATGAAGCCTACATATGGACGTGTCTCAAGATACGGGCTCATTGCTTTTGCTTCATCTCTTGATCAAATCGGACCGTTTGCAAGAACAGTCGAAGATGCCGCTAATCTTTTAGAAGTAATTTCAGGACATGACCCTAAAGATTCAACCTCTTTAAATCTCCCAGTTGAACACTACGCAGACAGCCTAAATAACGATATCAAAGGTTTAAGAGTAGGTGTTATAAAAGAGCTTATGTCAGAGGGTTTGGCGCCTGATGTACAAAAAGCTATTGAAGCCGCTATTGATTGTTATAAAAAATTGGGAGCTGAAATCGTTGAGATTTCATTGCCAAACTTGAAACATTCAATCGGAATTTATTATATTCTGGCGACGGCCGAATGTTCATCAAACTTGGCAAGATTTGATGGAGTGAGGTACGGCTACAGAACACCTGATGCTGATAATTTACTTGAAATGTACACAAAAACCCGTGCAGAAGGTTTCGGACCTGAAGTTAAGCGTCGTATAATGCTCGGAACATACGCTTTAAGTTCAGGCTATTATGATGCATATTACAAAAAAGCCCAACAAATGAGGGCATTGGTTACGCAAGATTTTGTTGAAGCATTCAAAAAAGCTGATATTCTGGTTTCACCGACATGCCCGAACACTGCGTTTGAATTGGGTGCAAAATCAAATGACCCGCTTGCAATGTATTTGACAGATATTGCCACAATAAGTGCAAACCTTGCGGGTATTCCGGGCTTAAGCGTTCCGGCCGGATTTGATAAAGATGGCATGCCAATAGGTTTACAAATTTTGGCTCCGCAACTTCAAGAAGCTCGTTTATTCAATGCAGCTCATAAATTTGAAAGAGCAAACGATTATTATAAAAAACTTGCAGATATATAATCTATTAAAACGATTGATTTTAATCAATAATTTATTAAAATAAGTTTATGAAAAAAATTTTAGCAGTCATATTCTTTATGATGTTTGCTTTGACAGCAAATGCAGAAGAAGCTGATTATGAACAAATTTATAGAGATTTAGCGGTACCCGAACACAAATATATTCATGATATAGATCCGGGTGAATTCTACGATATAAAAAATACCACCTGGTCGCCCTATCCGCTTTTCAGGTTAACCGGACCTTTGTTTTTCAAAACCATCACCATAGAACCCGGATACTATCTTTTAACACCAAGAGAACATCAAGGGCAATGGTACATGCTATTCAAAGTTCAAGGAAAAATCAAGTACATAATTCCCGTGTATAAAAGAGATATTACCCCGGAATTTTTTTATGATGAGAATTTACCTAAGCCCAAGTTAACCTGGTCACAAAATATTCATATTAAATTCCTTGATTTTGTTGGAAAACATTTTAAAAGTTCAAAAAGAAAACCCGCACCCCAAACCTACCTTGAAGCAACCGATTTAGACAACAATTTTTTATCACTTGTAGTATATTGGGGTACACACAGGTATTATATGATTTTCAGGACCGTAGGCTTGTAAAACATAAAAGGGAATAAAATCACTTTTTACTATCACTCAACTTCCTCTACGTCGGATTCTTCAGTTTTGATTTTATCAACAACCATTTTTGCCATTTCTTTTGCAATAACATGTTGAGTTGCTTCAGGACAATTCTGCAGCATATTCATGGCTGTTCTGAGTGTGGTATCTATATCGTACCAGCGGCCTTTTCTGTTGTCGTCCAAACCTGACCCGACAGCATTAATAATATCCTCAACAGCTTCAAACTTTTCATCTTCAATGTTGTGTTCAATAATAATTTTAATCAAATTCAAAGCGATTCTGATTTGAGTTTGATCATCGCTATGCTCAAGCGTACTTACTGCCTGCGATAATACGGGATCTTTGTCATACCAGCGTCTTTGGTGATTACTGTACTCTTCTTTCATCTTTTCGTCTCCTTTTTATCCTAATTTAAAAGTAACTCCTTTTGTGCCCTTGGGGTATTCCCACTTTAAACTCTGTTTTGCACAGGCAATTCTGCATGCGCCGCATTCCAGACAGTTTTCAAAATTTACGATAAGTTTTTGGTGTGTTTCATCCCACTCATAAACATTTGCGGGACAAATTGTTGTACAAATCCTGTTTGTACAAATTTTACACATCTCATTATCCGGTGTCAAATGAGAAACCGTATCAGGCGTATATTTAACCGTAAACAATTTATCTTCTAATACCATTTTAAAATGCTCCACAAAAGCCTTATCCCATGCCATATATCGCTGATTATATTCAAAAACTTCCGTTCTTTAAAGAAAGTTCCGACAAAATTATAATATTTTTGACGTTTCGGAACGCTGTCAACGGATGTAAACATTTTGAAAAACCCGTTAACAGTTCTCAGATAATAATCCAAAAACGCATCGCTTTTTTTATGTGCAATATCCATCAAATCTTTATAAGTTTTCAAATCCTTCATAACAAAAGAATTTTTGAGTTTTTCTTCATAACGCCGCAAAGTTTTGGCGGAAAAATCATTTTTATTTAAAGCTTCAAGAGCAGTTTCAGCAGCAAGCTTACCGCTAATCATAGCAAGGTTTGTACCTTCCCAGTGAAGATTATTAACAAGCATCGCCGCGTCACCCGCAATCATAACACCATCCGCAAAAAGCTTCGGAACCTTATTATATCCGCCTTCCGGAATCAAATGCGCTGAATATTCCTCGAGTTCTCCCCCATTTATCAAAGGTGCAATAGTCGGATGTTTTTTTAATTCTTCCAACATGTCATATGGACGTATTCCGCGCTCAACAAGCTCGCTTAACGTAATCCCCAGACCGATAGTTATTGAATTCCGGTTTGTATACATAAAGCCCAGCCCTAACATCCCGAGCATCGGACCGCCGAAAATTTCATAAATACACCCCTCGTCATCCGATATATTAAACCTGTCGTTAATTATGTTTTTATCAAGCTTAATAACCTCTTTGACGCTCAGAGCAACGTCCTTTGGCTGAATATCTTCACGCAAGCCGATTTGTTTTGCAAGAAGTGAATTGACACCGTCCGCAAGAACAACAATATCCGCGTAATAATCTTCAAGCTCTGTCCTGACACCCGTGACCTTGCCGTTTTCAGTCAAAAGCTCTTTTACAACGGTCTTTTCAACAAGATAAACCCCTGCTTTTTTGGCTTCTTCCGCCATCCAACGGTCAAATTTTGCGCGAATTACCGTATAACTTCCGGCAGTTTCTGTTTTATTTTTATAAGAAACAACAGTGCTGTCATCTTTACCTAAAATAGCGAATTTATGTTCAACATTACGCCTTTCAAGCGGTGCTGACGTTTCAAAATCCGGAAAAATTTCTTTTGTCGGCTGTGTATAAATCGCGCCGCCAAAGACATTTTTACTGCCCGCAAAACTTCCGCGCTCAATCAAAACAACTTTTTTGCCTGCTCTTGCAATTGTAATTGCGCACGAAATACCGGCCGGACCTGCACCAACGACTATTACATCTGTTTTTTTATTTTTCGTCATTTCCTCTCCGTGATATTAATTATACACTAAATTTTATTCGTTGTAAAATAGTTAATATGATTATAACTGCAGGAAAATATAAGGGGCGAAAAATTACCGCACCGGATGAAAATATTACCCGTCCGACGCTGTCCAAGGTGAGAATGAGTGTTTTTAATACTCTGCAGTCAATGATAGATTTTGAAGGCAAAAGTTTTCTTGATATGTATGCGGGATCCGGTATTATGGGACTGG
This sequence comes from uncultured bacterium, assembly GCA_949299935.1. Taxonomy (GTDB): domain Bacteria; phylum Cyanobacteriota; class Vampirovibrionia; order Gastranaerophilales; family Gastranaerophilaceae; genus SIG32. Next base: position 42,339 of record CASGCE010000031.1, read on the forward strand.
AAGCAATCTCCAGAGGATTTGAATCCGTCGTTGCAATCGAAAAGAACCCGAAAGCCGCTGCCGTCATTAAAAATAATTTTAAAAAATTTGATAATACACCTGAATTATTTGTTGGTGACAGCTTAAAAATCTGCTCTAAATTTGACCGCGAATTTGACGTAATCTATATTGACCCGCCGTACTTTTCAGGGATTTACGAAAAAAGTTTAGAGGCAATAAAAAATATTGCCTCTAATATAATAATTCTGGAACATGTTGACGATGTTGATTTTTGCGGTTATAAACTCATCAAACAAAAAAAATACAGCGATAAATTTGTAACGTTTTTATCAACTATTTAAAACATTCGTCCAGCATCTGCTGAAAAGTTTTCCCGCCTTTTTCCGTTGCATAAGTTGCACTATTCAATTTATTTATTCCGGTTTGCGCATTACCCCTCAAGCTAAAAGAAAATATATCATAACCCCATTTGTTTGGACCTTTAGTCCCGTTTATGTCCACGACAAAAATAGGCAAACCCGCTAAATAACGAGCATAACCTACAATATATGTTCCGTCAGCTAACACAAAGACAGGATAATTATTTTTCACAGGGGAATCAGCAAAAATTCCTGCAGGGTCATATTCTTTATCCGGATTTTGTTCTGATTTTACAACATCCACACCTCTAAAGTCTTTCGGCAGGCACCCCTGTTCATATGCCTTATCTTTACATATTTTTGTTGTCTTTAATGTTTTTAAAAACAATTCCTCATAAAAATCACTGCACTCCGAAGACTTTCCGTTTATATCCGTCGGAATGGGTTCTCCTGTTTCCGCACACCTATATACAGTACAGTTACCGTATTGATTTTTTTCATCTTCATCACATGTCGGGGTGCATTTGCCCGTATATGGATTTGCGCCATCCCAGTAATAACACTGTACAGGTCTGCCTCCTTTTGTCTGTATACCTATTACTGCCTGCCAGAAAGTGCTGTAGAATTTCTTGAATTGATTCTTTAATACCGCATGCTGTATGTTTCTTGATATCGTAGGTATTGTTAACGCTGCCACAACACCGATTATGCCCAATGTTATCAAGATTTCTGCCAGAGTGAATGCGACTTTTTTGGAAGATACTAAGTTGCTAAGGCAGTAAGGCACTAAGTGTTTATTGTGAGCTTTGCTCACATTTTTGTCACTTAGCCCCTCTCCTGTCACTTCGTGACACCCTCTCCCCAAGGGGCGAGGGATGATATTCTTGTCATTCTGAGCCATATTCTCTTGTAGGTCGGGTTTACTAACCCGACGGTAAACTTTTCTGTCGGCATAGTAATGCCGACCTACTTTTCTGTTACTTCTTACTGCCTTAGTATCATAGTATCTTAGTAACTTTTCCCAAAATATACCGTCAAAACCCTTGTCCTGCCTACTTAGGAGAGTCGCCCCCCCCCGTTGTTTCCGCTCAAATTCACCAGCTTCCTCCTTTTCTTAGGACGATTATAACATAGTTTTTAATGATTTGCAACAAAAATAAGCCGGTCATAAATGACCGGCTTAACAATTATACTTTCAAAAAACTATTTTACTAATTCTTTGAATTTTTTACCAGCAGAGAATGCAGGAACTGTCTTAGCAGCAATTTTCAATACTGCACCAGTTTGCGGATTTCTACCAGTTCTAGCAGCTCTCTTACGTGGTTCGAAAGTACCAAAACCTACCAAAGTAACTTTTTTGCCTTTAGCAACAGTTTTTTGGATAGTTTCTAAAGTAGCTGCAATAACATCAGCTGATGCTTTTTGTGAAACTTTTGCTTTTTTTGATACTTCTTTTACTAATTCTTCTTTGTTCATTACGAACCTCCTTCTTCCTTTTGCCTACGGTAAATAAGAAACCATTTTCCGCATGCTTTTGTATATCGACAAAACTTATTATATCATTTTTTTTAGTTTTGGCAAGCTTTTTTGTAAAAAAAATTTAAATATATAGTGATTATACGCCCCAAAATACATGCAAAAGACCTGTTATATAAGGGTTTTACGGAAAAAACTTTTCTAATGATAGTATTCCGGATTTATACGGGCAAACTTAACATTTTTGTAAAAATATTGTAAAATTTGATATGCATTATAGCCTTGTTTTGCCAAATTATTGGCACCATGTTGTGACATACCGACACCATGCCCATTTTTCTTAACATCATCATCATAAGACGGAACAGAACGTATAAATGGAAGCTCACTTCCCCAAACATCAGACGAATTTATAGTCTGTCCTCCGGCAGAAGCTGAATAATATGCCGGAATGATTTTTAAATCATATATTAATACCAAACCTTTTGTATCCTCTACAATTTGATTTGTCTTGTAGGTTTCGGCCGAAGCACCTCCGTATACCTGATCCTCAGTAGTATCGTTTAAATCATATCCAAATTTGGAACGTTTTCCCAAATTTGCAAGCGCAAAACTCCGGGCAGCAATAGTTTGTGCCTTTAAAGCCTCTGTTTCCCAACCTGAGGGCATTTCAGACGGAACTACACCCTTTATGTAATCTTCAATATTTACATTGTTGATTACTGTCAGCCTGCCCTCTTTGTTCTGTATCAGTAAATCTCCCCTGTACCACTTATTTTTTGCACTTACGAACCCCTCTTTTTCCGTTTTTAACACAACATTATCACTGTCTATTTTGTAATATTTACCATTGTACTTTATTGCAATTTTGTTTCTGTAGGGACGTATTTCATATCCTTTCATAGCATCTAAAGAACATATACTTTTATTCGTATTAGCATCTATAATAACGGCTTCCGTACTTGCTCCGATACCTGTCTCCTTCACGGCTGTTTGAAGCCCGATTTTTATCGCAAAACATGGGTTTTGAATCATTAGATTCAACGCAATAACAAAACATATTGTAACAATCTTTTTCATAAGATTATTATACCATATTTAAAATTATGTTTACTTAAGCCATTTGATTGATTTTTACGGGTTCTTTAGCCCAATTGATATTGACTTCATCAGATAAATCTTTACCAATACTTTCACCAACAGAGTAAGAAGCGATGGAAGCCCCAACAAATAATAAGCCCTCTATTACAGCACCAACTTTATTCCCAACCGGAAGTTTTTTAATTAGTTTAGGCAACAAATTCTTTGCAATAGCTTCACCCGAAAACATTGCGGACAATGCTGCAGTTTCTTTTATAGCCGCAGTTGTTTTATCCTCAGACATTAAAACTTTTATCCCACCGGAAACACAAATTAACGGGTTAACATTTTTCGTAGCCCATTTTACACCTTTGATAGCATAATCAACCGATTTGTGTTCCTTTGCCATTTTATCAAATACACTAACAGCAGCATCAGTACCTTTAGCAATTACCTTATTGTATTTTGAAATTTGATTCAAAACATTTATACATTGAGCCGCAGCAACAGGTGCTCTGCCAATTTCACCATTTTCAGTCTTGTTGACGTTTCTGCAAGCAAATATTAATGAGGAGATTGCATTAGACATAACTTTATACACCTAATCACTATACACATTTATATAAAGTGTTTTTTCTATCAATAATTGCGTCATTTATAAAAATATTTACAATTGTAATATTTGGCACATCAAAGCTTTATTGATATTTTCTGAAAAACTGTTATAATAACAATTATGAAAAAATTTCTGTTAACGTTAATACTTATACTAGGACTGTATTCTTTTTGTCGGGCGGAAGAATTTGATAATATCCAATTACCCATGAGGGATTACGACGAAATAGAGCTTGCCAAAGGGACTTTTATTCCCGTGATAAACATTCAAGATATATCTACCGAATATTGTCCCGAAGGTTATAAGGTAAAGTTTATAGCCTCAAATGACTTATTTCTTCATGAAACAAATATAATTCCGAAAGGAACAGAATTCACCGGATATGTGGAAGAAATTCACGAACCTGTTATAGGTACAAATGCCTCAATGAAAATTCGTATTAACAAAATGCTTTTGTCAGATACTTTTGAAATACCGATAAAAGGATACATATATACATCGAATAATAATATGATAGGAGGAGGTCTTACAGCACCGGCTGAGTATGTTAAAGTTCCACATTACCAACAAAAATTTCAAGGACGTTTTTGGTCACACAGGGGTGCTACATTGCAGATAAGACCCGGAGGTAAACGTTTAATGGGTGAACATACCAGATTAAACGCAGGCGAAGAAGGTATTATAATACTTACTGCACCCGCATATATAACACACACCTTAACAAATTGACAATATGTTAATAATAAAATACAATGTAAAATAAAGAAAGGGGAGAATATATGATTAAAAAAGTTAATTCAGCATTAATGGCTATAATATTAACAGGAACACCTGTGTTTGCGGCTGCAAATTACGGATACACGCAAAACACTCCTGCACCATTATATCAACCAAACTACTATCAACAAAATAATTACAATTATAATAACAGTACATTAAAAGGCAGTGTTGTAACAGTTCCGGCAGGACAAGAATTTAAAACGGTTGTAACCACTCCATTAAGTTCTCAAAACCTAACTTTAGGACAAAACGTAACAGTAGCACTCGGTTCTGATTTTTATTACGGAAATAACTTGATTGCACCGGCGGGGAGTTCTGTCACAGGAACGGTACTTGAAGTTTCAAAAGCTAAGCACGGAAGTATGAATGGTAAATTATTGGTAAGATTTACCCAAATCACAACGCCATACGGTATACAAATCCCCATCTCAGCAGTTATAAAAACAGACGATAACACAGGGGTTTTAGTCGGGGGAACAAAACTGGATGTAACAAAAGAGTATACAAAAGACCTGACTGTAGGAGCAGGAGCAGGAGCACTTTCAGGTGTAGTATTCGGAGCATTAGCAGGCGGCAGTGTCGGTAAAGGAGCTGCTTTGGGCACTGCAGTCGGTGCAGGCGGAGGTTTAGTAAAATCTATATGGGATAAAGGCAATGATGTGGAAATTCCTGCAAACGCTTCTGTTGATTTGGTTCTTACCCAGCCAATTACTGTCAATCCCGCACTTTATCATAGTAATTATTAGTAAATCAGGTAATAATTTTATTTTGAATTTAAAATAAAATTATTACTGAAAATATTAAAGGGAAAAATGTCTATCTTAGGAAAATATACAGACAATTTAATAACAGAAGAAGATGAGCAGAAAGATGGTTATACCACCCCTGCCGTTTTGCGGGAAGATAAGAATGAATTAACACTAAAAAAATCTATCGTTATTTCAACAATATTACACCCGTCAGTTTTAGGTGCAGCGTGGCTTGCTTTTTTGATATTAGCGTTTTTTGGTATAAATTTTACCTTATTTGAAAGACCAAAAGCCAAATTGAATGATATTGAATTCGTACTTGTAGACAGAGAAGAAACGCCTTTAAATAAAAATACACCATACCGTTCCGATATGAATTCACGGACAGGCGGGGTTAATGATCCTACCCGAAAAGTTTCAATGCCATCACCTTCGCCTTCGAAGGCACAACCTACACAGGCACCTGCAGCAAGTACACCCGTAAAAAAACCAGCACCTGCACAAGCAGTTAAGCCGGTTCAAAAACCGACGCCAACAGAGCAACCTGTACAACCCAAGACGTCACAACAAGCAAAACCTCAACCGCCAACGGCACGTCCGTCCGTAAAACCGCCAATGACGCCTAAAACAACTCCAAAACCGTCATCAGCATTTAAAGTTCCTGTGCCTTCAAGCGGAACAAAATCCGGCAGTTATTCTACAGGTCCAATAAGCAGCTCCGGCACAGCTTTGAAAGGTAGCGGAGGCAGTTCTGCACCGGCACCATCACTTGCACCGACAGGCGGAGGTTCATCTTCCGGAACACGTTTGGCAACAGGCGGAGGTGGCAGCTTAGGTACAGGTAATATAGGTAATCCCGGCGGCGGAGGTGGCAGACCAGGTATTGATGCAATAAGAGAACCGGATTTCGGACCTTATATGAGAGATCTTCAAAGAAGAATTAAAATGAATTGGGACCCGCCAAAAGGTAATGAAAGTAAACGTGTTGTTTTATTGTTTAAAATCGCAAAAGACGGAAGGTTACTCTCTTGCAGCGTTTTCAAATCCTCCGGATTACCCAGTGCCGATAAAGCTGCCTTGAATGCCGTTCAACTAACCGCACCTTTTAGACCATTGCCTGTCGAATTTAAAGGACAAAGTATTGATATCCAATTTACATTTGATTACAACGTATTTGGAGCATCAGGATATAATTAACAAGTACATAAAAAGAGGATAAAACTATGGAATTATTATTACACTCAATCAAACTGGACTGGCCCGTATTACTGCCTATTTTGGTATGCTCAATACTGGTTGTGGCCGTGGTTATTAACAGATTTTCTTTCTACAGAAGAAACAAAAGGGATGTCGTTCTTTTTATCCCTAAATTACAAAAAGAACTTGTAATAAATAACCTTCAAGGTGCACAAAATCTTGCTGTTCAATGTGGCGGCGTTATCGGTGAAGTAACAGAAGAAGCTGTCAGAATATTCTCTGAACAAAGAAGCGGTTTTTCACGTTCATTCGATATTGCGGCAGCGCTTGCAACAAGAAAACTTGAAAGTCATTTAACAATTTTGGGTACAATCGGTGGTGTGGCACCATTTTTAGGTTTGTTCGGAACGGTTGTAAGAATTTTGTACACGTTTCAGGACCTGGCAGTACAAGGCAACCAGTCAGCAGCAGTTGCAATGGGTATCGGTTCAGCATTGATTGCTACGGCTTTCGGTCTTGGAGTTGCGATTGTAGCAGTTATCTTCTACAATTCTTTCCAATCTGTGGTTAAACGTTATGAGGATGATTTCCAGCTTATTAAATTGCTCTTCTTGAGCTTTGTTGACTCCGAAGATGAAACAACAATTACATCTCCAACTTCTAATGCTATATAAGGATTAAAATAAAATGGCAATGAATTCAAAAAAAGGAAAACTTTTTACCGAAATAAATATAACTCCGCTAACGGATATATTTCTTGTGCTGTTAATTATAATGATGGTTATAGCACCTTCATTTCAATCAATAGATAATACCATTACAGTTCCCGAAATTAACAGCGGTATTGCCATTGAACAAAATAAAGCTGAAATAGCTATAACAAAAGAAGGTTTGATGTTTATAAACGGTAAACAGATTACGCCTGATCAATTAGTTGGTGAACTTTTGGCAATAAGGGATATGCTGGAAAAACCGGAAGTTGTTGTTAAAGCCGATGCTCAAGTAAAAAGCTCCGAAATAATGCAGGTTATGAACGCTGCACAAGATGCAGAATACAAAAAATTAATCGTTGCCGGTGAGCCTTTATCCAAAAAAGAACAAAAAGAACTCCGAGAAGAAAACGAAACCAGAGGGTAATAATAAATGTCCAGAAATCGTGATACATTCAATGAAATAAATATAACACCATTAACAGATATATTTTTAGTACTGTTAATAATAATGATGGTAATTGCACCATTGCTTGATCAGCAGGGACTAAATTTAACCGTGCCCGAAATGGTTGACCAAGAACAAATAAAACAGAATGATACAAAAATTCTGTCGGTCATGGTTACAGCCGACGATAAATACTATGTTGAAGGTGATGAAATTACAGCCGACAATTTGGAAAGTACATTGAAACAAATGGCCAAAGATTACCCTGACGGAATGATGATTGAATCAGACGGTGATGCAACACACGGTGCTGTTGTAAAACTCATGGACAGTGCAAGAAACTCCGGCATAACCAGCATTTCAGTAACAGAAATTTGATTAGATACTATAAAAGGCAACTTAAATACACTTGCTTTTTTGTTCATATTTGCATTGTAATAACCTAAACAGGTTTCTTAACTCATTTATGGTAACTTTTGAATCGTAATCTTTTATTTGTTTCAACAAATTAGCAATTACTTCTTATACACTACTAATAGCATTAAACTATAAATAGCACACTAAAATAATTGCTGCTGACTTAGTTTGGACTTATTGTGTTCTATCAGTACTACAACCGGGGTTTGACACTTTTTAAATTGACATTTACATAATGTCTTATTTGATGTATAAATCAACTATTACTAACAGTTATTTATGTGGATTTTTTAATATTTTTAATATATAATGTAAAAGGATTTTATTATTAAGAGGTTAGTCAAATGAATAAAAGTCAATCTGCAGGTATGTATATAGTATTAGCCATTGTTGTTTTGGTTTTTGTGTCATCAGTATTTATGGCAGGACCTGTAACAAGCACAAGTGAGCTTTCATATTCAAGTTTTATTGAAAAACTTGCCAACAAAGAATTTAAAAAAGTTGAAAAAGCAGATGATTATTTAATTGCAATCCCGATAAATCAACCTGCAGCAGAACAAACCATAAAAGAGCAAAGTCCGTTTGGAGTGGTCGAAAAAAAACTCCCTCAAGTTCAATATAAAGTACTAACTCCTGAAGATCCTGATTTAATGAAAAAACTTGAGGCTGCAAATGTAGAAATTGAGGTCAAAAAACCTGCGGAATCTTCTCAATTATTGGGGATTTTAGGTTCACTTCTTTTACCTTTATTATTCATAGTGTTCTTGGTCGTAATGGCGAAAAGCATTCAAGCGGGAGGTTCTCAGGCAATGTCTTTCGGCAAAAGCAAGGCAAAAATGTTACTTGACAGTAAAGTTAAAACAACCTTTAAAGACGTTGCAGGTATTGATGAAGAAAAGAAAGAGCTTGAGGAAATAGTTGATTTCTTAAAACACGGCGAAAAATATATCAAACTTGGCGCTAAAATTCCAAAAGGTGTTTTGCTTGTCGGTGCACCAGGAACAGGTAAAACCCTGATGGCGAAAGCTGTGGCCGGAGAAGCCGGTGTACCGTTTTTTTCCATAAGCGGTTCAGACTTTGTGGAAATGTTTGTAGGTGTTGGTGCAAGTCGTGTAAGAGATTTATTTGAACAGGCAAAAAAACATCAGCCCTGCATAATTTTCATTGATGAAATAGATGCGGTAGGTCGTCAACGCGGAGCAGGATTGGGCGGAGGTCATGACGAGAGAGAACAAACACTAAACCAATTGCTTGTTGAAATGGACGGATTTGATGAAAATATTAATATAATTGTAATAGCTGCGACAAATAGACCCGACATTCTTGATAATGCTCTTTTAAGACCCGGTAGATTTGACAGGCAAATCGTAATTAATCGCCCTGATATTCTGGGCAGAGAACAAATTTTACAGGTTCACGCAAAAAATAAACCTCTTGCAAGTGATGTTGAACTAAAGGTTCTTGCAAAACGCACACCGGGTTTTACGGGCGCAGACTTGCAGAACCTATTAAATGAAGCCGCACTTTTAGCAGCGCGACATGACCAAAAAGAAATATCAATGGAAAATCTTGAAGAAGCCATTGATAAAGTTATGGCAGGACCGGAGAAGAAAAGCCGAATTATTTCTGACGAAGAAAAAGAAAATACTGCATACCATGAAGTCGGTCACGCACTTTTGGCAAAGCTTTTGAAAAATACAGACCCGTTGCATAAAGTCTCAATAATCCCAAGAGGTATGGCACTTGGTGTCACCATGACGTTACCTGAAAAAGATCATTTAACAATGAAAAAATCACAACTTTTGGACAGAATTACTATGACGCTCGGCGGCAGAGTCGCAGAAGAAATAGTCTACGGAAAAGATTCAATAACAACAGGCGCGTCAAATGACCTCGAAAAAGTTACATCCTTGGCACGCAACATGGTTACAACTTACGGTATGTCCGAAAAAATGGGCAATCTTCAATATGGTAAAAGTGAAGAACATGTATTTATGGGACGTGATTTTGGTCATACCAGAGATTTCTCCGAAGAAATTGCTGCTGAGATAGATAAAGAGGTTAAAAAAATTATTGACGAACGCTATGAAATTGCTAAAAAGTTACTTCTCGAAAACAGAGATATGCTGGAATATATCTCTAAGACTCTATTGGACGAAGAAACAATAGATGAAAAACGTTTTGTGGAATTAATGGAAAAAGTACAAAGTGAAAGGGAAAATTCATAAAACTCTTTATGCACTTGAAATAAATATTTTCAATACTGAGGATAATTTTCAAATTGCAAAAGATTTCTTTCGTACAAGTAAAAGGGCATTATTGGTTGCAAAAGCACAATCGTGTGCTTGTGATATTTTGTCCTTGAAATTCAATATAAAAACTATAAAAGATATTCAAAAATCCGCCAAAATATTAAAAGCCCTTTTACCCAGAATAAAAAAACCTCTGATGATAAATGGGGTATGTGATGATAATTTAAACAAAAAACTTTTGCCGGCGCTTATAAAGGTGCTTGACAGAAAATCCATAATATCTCCGGTTAACGAACAAACTTATACTGATTTGATACCTTTCATAATAAAAGGTAAACATAAACTGGTTCTTAAAAGTCCAATTGATATGAATCTTTGCAGAGAATTAAATATACTGGTATCTGAAAAGGGTATTCCCCTTGACCATTTAATTATTGATACAGATATAGGGGCTCTCGGATACGGTTTGGATTACGGATACAGCATAATTGAAAAAATAAAACTTGAAGATGACTTGTATTTAAATCTGCCCATTATGAGTTTTGTTGCACAGGAGAGTTTGAATACAAAAGAAGCCAAGTATGATACTTTCACTGAAAGTTGGGGTGATTTAAAAACTCGTGCGAAAATGTTTGAAATTGCATCAGCGTCAGCTGTAAAGGCTGCTGGTGCAGATATTGTAGTTTTATATAATCCGGATAATATAAAAGTTATGAAAGGATTACAGTAATGAAACTTTCAGGACTCGATATTTTTAAATATTTGCCCGGAGCAAAAAAGTCATTACATACTAATTGCAAAGAGTGCGGATGTCCAACCTGCATGGCATTTGCTATTAAACTTGCTCAGAAACAGATAACCTATGACAGATGTAAATACATGTCAGAAGAACTTAAAACTCTTTGTAAAAAGAATATAAAATCACCACAAAAAATTGTAAAAATTGACGGATTGAAAATAGGCGGGGAAAATGTTTTATATCGCCATGAAAAAAAGTTCATTAATAAAACAGTACTAGCGGTAATAGTCAATTGCAAAACACCGGATTATAAAGAAAAGTTAAAACGGATTGAAAATTTTGAAATAAACCGTGTGAATGAAAAGATGAAAATTGATCTTGTTATCTTAAGAAATAAAGAAAAGCATCAGCCGGAAAATTTATGCGATGAAACAGTATACATTGAAGAAAAAGATTTTTTAAAACTTTCAATAAAAAAAATAGAAGATACTAACTTTAAAAAGACAGTTGAAAAACTAGTAAAAACAAGGACTAAAGCTATTATTGACCATAACGAAAAATACTGTGATCCTGTTTATGTATATTTAAAGTCAACAACAAATAAGTATAATTTATGTGCGAGAGCAAGTTATTATTTATGTAAATATGCAAACATGCTTGTTTTTGAGGATTTTGATGAAAACCTGTTTACAACGTTAATGATTTTACGTCAAAACATATACACAGATCCTCAAAAGCCCTTGCAGGTTGAACCTAAAATTTATGAATTTAATAATCCTGATGAAAATTCATTGATATTTATAACAACAAATTTTGCATTAACATTTTTTGCAGTTGCTAATGAATTAGAAAACCTGAAGATTCCATCATACCTTGTTGTAATACCTGCCTGCGGAATGAGTGTATTAACAGCGTTTTCAGCGGAAAAATTTACGGCAAAAACGGTTGTTAAAACATTAAAAAAGTTTGACCTATTAAACAAGGTTAAAACTCGAAAAATAATCATCCCCGGACTATTGGCTCATATGAAAGATGATCTTGAAAAATCACTTCCGGAATTTGAAATAATAGTCGGTACTGTAGAGGCTTATTCTATAGGAGAATTTGTAAAAAAACTTATTTGAGTTCAAACTCATTAACAAGCAAAACTTGGATTTCGCCCGGCATAAGATTTACTTTGAATTTATCTTTTTCAGAAACAGGCGCAGTATCCATTTCTATAGGAATAGTCAGAAATGAATCATTGTAATGAGGAACTTTAATAACAGCCTCATTGTTAGCCCTAAAGTTCATGTTTCCAAAAACTAAAACTGTGGTTTTATTATAAGACAATCCGTACGCGAAAACGGAAGAATTGCTGGACTTAAGCTCCACAAACTTTCCATTGGCAATCACAGGGGCAATAAAACTTTTAAAACTGTTTGCCGTTACAAAATCTCTTTTAAAATTAGTATTTTTACCGCCGGGTTGACGTGAAAAATTAAATATATCAAGTTTACCTCTGTGTACAAAATAATATTCATCATCAGTGTAAGTAACACGAGCTTTTTTATTACCCCAAAGATAAATATAATTATCAGCAGTGTCAAAACCGTCAACATAATAAGCATTCAAAGGTAAGGTCGAATTCAGCCATAAAATCATGTTACTATAAGGCTGACCATTAATTAAAACAGGACTCAATTCATCATGGGTAGTAAAACTTCCGATGACGGCTTTTGGTTCAGCATATTTATTTTTTAGAGAATTAGTAAATTTAATATGACTAATTAATTCAGACGCGCTACGCCAATCTTGCATATTAAAGTAGCTACCGTAAAATCCGTCAAACCCGGCTTCCAGCAACTTGTCATAAGGAGTAAAAACGGCATCGGGTGATACCGGTTCTTTCCACGAATCAGAAGCTTCCGCAAGCCACATAAACTGTGGATCCTTTTTTCTTGAATAGCTGATAAGTTCACGCCAAAATTTAGCAGGTTTTGTTGTCGCCACATCAGCTCTTATACCATCGACACCAAGCTGCATAACATAATCAACAAACCCCTTATATAAATTATAAACATCCATGTTAATATCATTCTCATTGCCGGCATTTAAAAGCCTTACATCTGTCCAATCAGAAGGAATAACCGGTTGTCCCAATGAATCCTTGAGAAAAAGCTCCGGACGCTTCAAGTAAAGGTCATAAGCACCGCATGCCGGAAGATCAATTATGACCCTTATTTTTCTTTTGTGTGCCTCATTAATAAATTTTACAGCCTGCTGCTCTAAAGACAATGCCGTCCTGTCACTTTTCAACTGCGGATTTAATTCATTAAAACTTGCAGCAGCATACAAAGAACCGGCAGAACCAAGCGCTTTTGTTTTACCAACAGCCATAACAGGCATCACATGGATTGTATTTACACCCGATGACATAATCTCATCAAGTCTGCTTATTGCATTTAAAAAATTCCCGCTCTCTTCACCTTCCGAAATATCAATAATCCCGTCTTTGTTTAAATCTTGAGCTCCGAACGTTCTCAAATTTATCTCATAGATTATCGCATTATTATTCAAAAACAGAGATCTTAAATCATTAACCCAAACTTCAGAGGCAAAAGCACTGCATAACATCATATGAATTACACAAAAACCTAATATAAATCTTCTAATCATATTTTCCCCTCTTAAAATTATCTTAACAGACAGAGCATTTTTTTGCAAATAATTATTTAGTATATTTTTTATCCTTCAATTCATCAGGCATAAATTGCTGATACACCTCCGGCGCATCATGGGTATAAACATATCCAACCCCAAAACCATATTTTTGCGCATCTTTGTAATGTGAATCTCTTAAATGCATAGGCGGGGGAAAATCATTTCCGGATTCAATATCGGAAAGTGCTATATCAATTGCACAAGCAGCCTCATTAGATTTTTTAGCTCGTGCAACATATATAACAGCCATTGCAAGAGGTATTCTTCCTTCGGGAAATCCCAACAACTCAACAGCTTTATAAGCATTAATAGCAACATTCAATGCCGTAGGATCAGCTAATCCCACATCTTCTGCTGCACATACAATTAACCTGCGTGCAATAAACCGCGGATCTTCGCCTGCAATAATCATTTTTGCAAGATAGTAAACCGCCGCATCCGGGTCACTGCCTCTCAAACTTTTTTGAAAAGCTGAAGCACAGTCATAATGTTCTTGCTGAGAATATCTGGTATTTCTTTTTTGACAAATGCTCTCAATAATTTTGACCGTAAGATTTCGCCTGTTATCTTTTAGATCACTTGCAAAATAAGCATTTTCAACAATATTTAAAGCACAACGAGCATCACCTCTGGCAAGATTAATAATAAAATCTATGACTCCGGTTTCACAATCCATTGCCACATAATTCTTTGCAAGATATGCAAATCCTTTTTTAATTATATCTTCCATACTTTTATCATCAATGGAATTTAGCCTGACGACTTGGACTCTTGACAAAAGTGCCGGTATTACCTGAAAAGAAGGATTTTCGGTTGTAGAACCTATCAAAAAAAGCGTGCCATTTTCCAAATGAGGCAAAAGCGCATCCTGTTGAGTTTTGGAATATCTGTGAATTTCATCTATAAACAAAATGGTTTTTGTATTAACGCGCAACGCTTCTTTTGCATTATCAACAGCTTCCTTAATCTCTTTAACACCAGAAGTTACAGCAGAAATTTCGATAAAATTTGCATTAGTTTTTGTAGCGATTAATCTGGCAAGAGTAGTTTTGCCACAACCTGGAGGCCCCCAAAAAATCAGTGAAAATAACCTGTTTGTCTTTAGAAGATTTAAAATAGGACTGTTTGGCGTAATAACATTACTCTGCCCTAAAAAATCTTCCACAGTTTTAGGACGAAGAATTTCCGCAAGCGGGATTTGTTTATTTTGATTCTCAAGTTCTGTAAACAAATTATTCATAGTATAATTGTAACATCAAAAGAAACGGGTGTCGAATGAAAAAAATTTCTATCATTTTATTAATTATTTTAATCTGTATGTTATGTTTTGTTATTCATAAAATAAACTTTATAAACCCAAATGACAGTTTGTCATCAAGTTTTATAAATAAGAAAAACCAAAAAGAAGTAACCTTTTGGACACTTCAGATGAATGATTTTTCAGATTATATTAACAAAGTTATAAATGAATTCGAAACAGCAAACCCCGGCATAAAGATTAACTGGATAGATGTACCTTTTTCTGAAGGAGAAAAACGTACTCTGGCTTCAGTTTTAAGTGACAATCCACCTGATTTAATCAATCTTAATCCTGATTTTTCAGCTTTACTTGCACAAAAAGATGCATTATACAAAATAGAAAAAATTTACACGGAACAATTCGTTCCGCAAATTATTGACTATTTAAAATACAACGGAGAAATATACTCAATTCCATGGTATGCGACATCAGCAATAACCATATATAACAAGAATTTATTTACGAAAGCAAAAGTCAACGTACCAAATACCTATGAACAAATGGGGCAGATTGCAGAACAAATCAAAAATAAAACAGGCGCATATATTTGGCTTCCAAATCTTTCAGAGAATGACACAATGTTAAAAATTTTAAACAAATACGGAATAAACTCCGATTATAACATAAATTCACCAAAATCCGTTGAGGTTTTTGAGTTTTTTAAGAAATTATACACAAACAATCTTATCCCAAAGGAATCAATAACCCAAACCCACAGAGAAGCTTTGGAAAAATACATGTCTGAAAATATAGCAATGTTCCAAGCAGGCGCAAATTTTCTCAATATGATTAAGGAAAATGCACCTATGACATACAAAAATACCGATGTGTCAAATCAAATGACTGCAGAAACCGGACAATATGATTTTTCTTTAATGAATTTGATAATACCTTTGAAAGCGAAACATAAGCAGGAAGCATTAGAATTCGCTTTATTTTTGACAAATACAGAAAACCAACTTGAGTTAGCAAAATTAACAAATATTATTGCAGTAAACAAAAAAACCTTAAAAAATGATTTTTATACAAAATATGATGAAAATGATTTAATGGCAAAAGCACGTGCAATAAGTGCAGAACAATTAACCGAAATTAAACCGGCAATAAAACCAGAAAAAAACCAAAAAGAAATAACCATACTGATAAATTCGGCAATACAAGAAGTTTTACTTAACAAACAAGACACCCGATTAATCCTGGATAAATTATCCGAAAATTGGAGACTTCTCAGCAATAACAACAAAACCCGCCCAAAGGAGGCATCCCAAACATTACCGGTCCGCTAAACATTGCCTGTGAAGGCCAAGCTGAATAATACCCAAATGTACCAAATGCAGGAGCAGAGGGTACCATAAAAATTGACGTGGCAAAAGCCGTGCCAGGCAAACCAATAGCTGCAGCATAAGGATTACCTCCAGTAAACGTATTTATAACACTGTTCATTGTAGTTCCTAAATAGCTATGAGTAGTTTTGTCAATAGCATTACCTAAAAGTGCATTACCAACACCCATAGTAGTACTGCCTAAACCGTATGCTACAGCTTGACCAACATTAGCACCGCTGTTTCGCGCACTAAAATAATCAATTATGCCGTTTAAACCGGAAAGTCCTGCCTGAATACCGGTTACTGTATCAGTAAATCTCGGATTGTATCCGCATCCAAAATTCATTATTATACCTCGTATTTATATATTCTATATATATAAACACATTTTAGCAGTGAATAATTGCCAAAATTATAAATCATGTTAAGCATTGTAACAATGTGTTTGTAAAAACTAAAGTTTGAATCAAAAAATGCCGATTTAAAGGACATAAGGAAAAAAAGGGATAAACTGATGAGTCTTAATGTTAATTACACTCAAAATTACAAAACCGGAATTGATACTTCTATATTGAAGGAAGTATCCGCTGAAATTCTGAAAAGAGCTCAAGAAAAAGCAATGAATGTTCAATCAAGTCATTCAAACAGTGTTTTTAGAGCAAAAGATTTAGGTTTAGACTTATATCAAGGGAAAGTAGATGCTCAAACAGCTTGCCAGATCGCGATGAATAATTCAGGAATCCAAATTCAGCTTAAACAAAATGTTTTAGACTCAATAAAATTTTTAAATACACAAGCTGCACAACAAATACAAAAAAATGTTGAGGGCAAGCTCGCATTTTCTGTATACGAAAGCACAGACATACAAAAAGCTGCAGAAACTCCAAAATTTAATTCAATCATAAGTTTTAGTACAGCAAAAGATAAAAATGGTTCAAATCCATTTTATCATGGTGAACTTTTGGCTGACGGACACAAAAAAGAAGAAAAACGTGAAGATATTAACATATTTGGTTAATAAAAATCTTCATCCTCAGTGTTTTTGTCAGTGTCAATTTTTAAAGATTCCTCAATTTTTTTATTTTTATTATTTTTGGTATCCTCAACATTCTTCTTGAGGATAATCTTTTTTTTCTTTGAATTTATAACATCGGCAACATTCATCATAGCAAGAGAGTTAAGAGTGGCACGCAAAACAGCACTTTGATCCATATATTTGTTTTGTTCCTGCGCCTCATCATCTTCGCGTTTTTGCTGTGCAAAATACTCTCCCCCTTGTCCCATTTTATCATCCTGAGTTTTTGCAGCAGTACCGGATATGTCACCACTTTTAAAATTAAAAGCTCCGCCAATTCCAAAAAATCCTGCAGATCTGTTATCGACCATAAATTATACCCTTCGTGTTTATTAGATTATAACTAACCCGTTGTAATTTTAACTCCACTAAATAAATTAATTTGCTACAATGTAAAAAAATATTTACATACCCCGATTATATCATTTTTGTTGAAAAAAACAATGTAATATGGTATTATAAAAGCATAAAGAGCAGATGGATTTATATGAAAAAAATTAAAGCGTATACATTGTCAGAACTAATGATTGCCTTAACGGTATTGGGTGTATTATGCGCAATTGTACTTCCGGGCTTAATAAATAATAACCCAAATCAGAATAAACTAATGATAAAAAAGGCATACAATGTATTTGTGGATATAACAAACGATTTAATAAATGATTCCGAAAATTATCCAGTAATATACGGTTTGTGTCCGGACACAAAAACGGATGGTTACATAGGGTTTGATTGTGCGGAAACAGATTCAAAATTCCCATATCTTTTCTTAACCAGATTATCAACAAAAACGACACCACCGGAAAGTGAAGCATTGATGAAAACAAACGCAAGTTATTCTCGCACAGGTTTGGCTAACTGTAACGGGGTTGGGAATTCTTGTTACTTTATTACATCAGAAGACAAAATGAATTGGACATTTCAAAAATCTAAAATAACTAAAGGAAGCTATACAGAAAGTATTCTGATAGGAATAGACGTAAATGGTGATAAAAAACCAAACTGTTATCAAGGCAGTACCTCAAATGATTGCAAAGATAGAGATGGTAATTATGATCAATTTAGAATGCAACTGTATGCTGACGGAAAAATAAAAATAAAAGATGAGGACACCTGGGCAAGAGAAGCAGTTCATGCAAGCTCATCATTAAAAGAATAATAATACGGAGGAATATGAAAAAAACAGCTTTCACGTTATCAGAATTAATGATTGCATTAACGGTACTTGGAATATTGTGTGCGATTTTATTGCCGGCGATTATAAAAACAATGCCTAATCAAAATAAAGTAATGATGAAAAGGGCATACTATACTACCTCAAACGTAGTAAGTGACATGATAAATGATCCGAGTTTGTACCCCATATTAAATAAGGCAGGCACCAGAACAGTAGGATTTGACAACACAGATCAGGTCACTTATGGTGGAAAAACTTACGGAAGTGACTCTACAACAGGTAGTGTTGAAGATAAATATACAAAATTCATAGGCTTATTTGCTGCTCATTTAAACATTGACGGAGAAATTGAAGATAGTTGTACGAGTTCAAGTTCTATAAGTCCGCCATCAACAACAACTCCTGTAAGTTCCGGATATTGCAGAATATTCACAACACCAGACGGAATACTATGGAATCTTCAAACAAATTACACAGTTACATCATCTTCGGCTGAAACTACAATTATAGTAGACGTAAATGGTGATAAGAAACCAAATTGTTTACAAGGTGATGCCGGTGCAGATACAGATTGTAAAGCAAGAACCAAAAACTTTGACAGGTTCACCATGAAAATAGAAGATGACGGAACGATTACTATACCCGCAGAACAAACATGGGCAAGAGAAACTATCCAAGTAAGTTCATCTTTGACAGATTAATTTTTGTATTATAATAAAGTTATAAAGCAGCCGGATAATCGCGCAGAAATGTGAGGAAAGTCCGTGCATTCAAGGACAGACCGCCGGAGAAAGTCCGGACGACGTGAGTCGGTGGAAAGTGCCACAGAAATGTCGAATTTTGGTCGAAATATCGTTTGAGTTTCAATAATCACAGATTCAATTCAAACGGTTTTCGGGGATGTTACTTTCCCAAATGCCAATGATTCGTGGTGTTGAGTTAAACGCCAAGACTGCCGATGGATTTTATATCACAGGCGATGGTGCAACGGTGAGTTAAGAGCTTCACCAGTGATATCGAGAGATATCAGCTAGGTAAACCCCGGTCGAATGCAAGATTGAATCGAAGGTTATAAAGGCTGTCCGCCCACTTCGGAAAAATCGCTAGAGTATGCGGGTAACCGCATTCCCAGACAGATGATTATCTAGAAACAGAACACGGCTTATGAACTGCTTTATGATAAAAAACCCTTATATAAGGGTTTTTTATCGTTAATAAAATTTAAAAATTAATTTCTATATTGTATTAATTCGACAATAATTTTAACCATACGGTTAAAAATACCTTTAAAATTAATACAACTTATAAAGTATAATGATGATAAAATCTCTGATTTGATATGTAAAGATTACTTTAAAATTAACACTTTACAATGTTTTTATGCTATAATTTAGTTATAGGGAGTTGGAGGAGAAAACTTTGAATCAGCAAAATATTTTTGATGATGGGAAAATAGTTCCCGTAAATATAAGAGAAGAAATGAAACGTTCATACATAGATTATGCAATGAGCGTAATTGTGGGACGGGCGTTACCAGATGTAAGAGATGGTTTAAAACCTGTTCACAGGCGTATTTTATATGCTATGAACGAATTGGGCATGACACCTGACAAACCGTTTAAAAAATGCGCACGTATAGTCGGTGAGGTTTTAGGTAAATATCACCCGCACGGAGATACCGCTGTATATGAAGCATTAGTTAGAATGGCACAGGATTTTTCAACAAGGTACTTAACAGTAGACGGCCATGGTAATTTTGGTTCCGTTGATGGTGACGGAGCTGCAGCAATGCGTTATACAGAAGCTCGAATGCACAAAATTACCCAATCAATGCTCGCTGATATTGATTGTGAAACTGTGGAATTTGAACCTAATTTTGATGGTTCTTTGCAGGAACCTTCCGTACTTCCGGTAAGACTGCCAATGCTTCTGCTAAATGGAGTATCCGGTATTGCAGTAGGTATGGCAACAAATGTACCACCTCACAACTTGTGCGAAATCGTAGACGGCACGGTTGCGTTAATTGATAATCCGGATATAACGGTTGACGGACTTATGGAATATATTAAAGGTCCTGATTTTCCGACAGCGGCGACAATTATAGGATTGAATGATATCAAACAAGCCTATGAAACAGGCAGAGGATCCATTAAAATGTCTGCCGTCGCAAACTTTGAGGAAATATCCGGCGGCGGCGGAAGACAAGCAAGAACTGCCATTGTAGTTACTGAAATTCCTTATCAGGTTAATAAATCAATACTTATTGAAAAAATAGCCGATCTTGTTAAAGAACAAAGAATTAATGGTATTTCTGATATTCGAGATGAGTCTGACCGTGAGGGTATGAGAATAGTCATTGAACTTAAACGTGATGCTAAGCCTGACGTAGTTAAAAATAATCTGTTCAAATATACTCAACTTGCAACTACTTTTGGTGTAAATATGCTTGCTCTATGCGGTAAACAACCAAGATTAATGAATTTGAAACAAGTTTTGGAGGAATTTGTTGAGCATAGAGTCGAAATTGTTACAAGAAGAACAATTTTTTACCTCAAAAAAGCTAAAATCAGAGCTCATATCTTAGCAGGTTTAATTATTGCATTGGGTTCAATTGACGAAGTTATTGAGATTATTAAAAAATCCAAGACTATTGATGATGCCAGAACGGCCTTAATGTCAAGATTTGGACTTGATGCAGATCAGTCAAATGCCATTTTGGAAATGCAATTAAGACGATTAACCGGTCTGGAACAAGATAAAGTTAAAGCAGAATACGACGAGCTTGTTAAAAAGATTGCTGAATATGAAGACATCTTGGCCAGCCGTCAAAAAGTTTTGGACATAATTAAAACAGAACTTTTAGAAGATAAAGAAAAATACGGTGACGATAGAAAAACTCAAATTCTGCCGGAACAGGGAGAAGTTACTATTGAAGACTTAACACCGAACACACCTATGGCAGTATTTATCACACATCAGGGTTATTTGAAACGTATTTCACTTGATACGTTTGAACGTCAAAATCGTGCCACAAGAGGGAAATCCGGTATAAAAACAAAAGATGATGACGATATTCAGCACTTCTTCACGGCTATGATGCATGATAAAGTGTTGTTCTTCTCATCAAAAGGAACTGTATACAGCTTGAATGTATACGACTTCCCGGAAGGCGGACGTCAATCTAAAGGTTTGCCGATTGTCAATGTTCTGCCTATTGAACAAGACGAAAATATCACCGCCGTCGTACCTGTAAGTAATTTTTCACACGATTTAAACTTAATTATGTTGACTAAAAAAGGCTACATAAAACGTATTGAACTTGATAACTTTGCAAATATAAGAAGAAACGGTATAATAGCAATCGGACTTGAAGAAGGTGACAAACTTAACTGGGTAAAATTGGCAACCGCAAAAGATGAAATAATAATCGGAACCTCATGCGGTATGGCAATTAGATTTCCTATCCAAGATCTCAGACCACTCGGAAGAAGTGCCCGCGGAGTTACTTCAATGAAACTGCGTACAGGTGACGAAATAGTAGGCTGTGACATAGTTCCAAGCGATTATGATGCAGATCTTCTTGTGGTCACCTCCGATGGTTTTGGTAAACGTACAAAACTTTCGGAATTCAGAACCCAAAATAGAGGGGGCATCGGGCTTATTGCTACCAAGTTTAAGACAAGTACTTCAAGACTTGTCGCATTAACAATAGTAAAAGATAGCGATGATATAATGCTTGTAACCGCAAATGGAATTGTAACAAGAATAAATGCAGGCTCAATTTCAAGGCAGGGACGTCCGGCAACCGGTGTTAGAGCACAAAACCTTGTTGATAATGATTCAGTAGTTTCCGTAAATAAAATTATTAACCCTGATGAGGATGATGTAATAATTAAATCGGAAACATCGGACCAAATTGAACAAGAAATTGAACAAGTTGAACAAACAAGTTTGTTGGGTGATACCCAAGAGTAATTACAAAATTTTGGCAAAAAAATACCGGTCATATGACCGGTATTTTTCTGAATTAACCTCTGATTTTTAATTTTTTAATCAAATCTCTGTATTCATCAAGATTTTGACTTTTAACATAAGCAAGTAATCTCTTTCTCTTACCGACCATCATCAAAAGACCCCTTTTTGTCGCAAAATCTTTTTGATTGGTTTTCAAATGTTCTGTAAGTTCAGCGATTTTTTTGCTCATCATCGCAATCTGTACGGCTGCAGAACCTGTATCTTTTTCATTCGCACCATATTTTTTGACGATTTCTTTTTTGTTTTTCAAGTTAATTGACATATTATCTTTCCTTTATTGTTGAGTGACATATTGGCGTAAGCACTCTACAAAAGAAATTTTAATATATCAAAAAAAAATTGCAATAGTTAAATTTTGTAAAATATAATTAACTTAACACTCTGGACGTCAGATAAGCTTTAAATGCAGAATTATTCGCAAAATTAAATTGATCTCTGGCACAACTTAAATCCAGATCTGCATTAAACAGCGATTTGGCTGTAAGATTATATTGTTTATATGCATCATTATAACGTGAAGAATTTTCACCATATACATTCGTAGCATATTTCAGATCCTTAATTGCAACATATTCAGCTTCCTTCATCGCATTATATTGTGCAAGGGCCGCATAATATTTTACCTCTGCCTCATCTTTTTTTGCTTCTTTTTCCAATGCCCAACCTTTAACCGAATCCTTTATTTCATTGGCATTATCTTCAGCTTTGGCTATGTTTAAAGCTCTTTGGAAAGTAAACGCTGAACCGAGTTTCAACGCTTTATCAAGATAATCAGTATATGACATAAAATTTTTGAATGGCGAATTTTTAAACTGTTGTTCGGTTAATATTTTGTTGGTATTATCTACTCTTTCCATAAATATCCCTTCGATTATCCTCTTTTATATATAAAGTATATAAATCTTTAGAAATTGCCTTTTTTGTTAAGTTTTATGACATTATAAATATTTATGTTAAAATAAAGCTATGATTGAAAGATATTCTCGTGAGGAAATGAAAAATATCTGGGATTTAGAGTCCAAATTCAACTACTATTTAAAAGTTGAAATAGCAGTTTGCGAAGCATACGCTGATCTTGGAGAAATCCCTAAAGAAGATGTTTTGATTATCAAACAACGTGCAAAATTTGATTTAAAAAGAATAGATGAAATAGAACACGAGGTCAGACATGACGTAATTGCTTTTCTGACGAACGTCAATGAGAATTTAGGGGATTTAAGCAAATATATGCACGTGGGGCTTACAAGTTCTGACGTAATTGATACTGCTTTTGCGCTTCAAATCCAAGATAGTGGGAAAATTATTCTTGAAGACTTGAATAAAACAATAAGTTCACTTAAAAATTTGGCATCAAAACACAAAAATACGATTTGTATAGGGCGTTCACACGGAATACACGCTGAAATAATGACATTTGGAGTAAAACTTTGCAGTTGGATTGACATTCTTGAACGTCAAAAAGATAATTTTGAACACGCACTTGAACAAATTCGTGTAGGACAAATTTCGGGGCCTGTAGGCACATACAGCAATATTTCGCCTAAAGTTGAGGAAATTACTTGTAAGAAACTTAAACTGAAGCCTGCAAGAATCTCAACACAAATAATTGCAAGAGATTATCACGCATACTTTATGCAATCTTTAGCTTTAATTGCAAGTGTAATCGAGCAATTTGCAACGGAAATCAGACACCTTCAAAGAACAGAAGTTTTGGAAGTAGAAGAAGGCTTTGGAGCAACGCAAAAGGGGTCATCTGCGATGCCTCACAAGAAAAACCCTGTATTATCCGAGAATTTATGCGGTTTAGCAAGGGTAGTAAGAGCAAATTCCATTGTAGCTTTGGAAAATATTCCGTTATGGCATGAAAGAGATATTTCACACAGCTCCACAGAACGGATAATATTTCCTGACAGCTTAACTCTTATAGATTTCATGCTGAACAGGTTCAACGAAATCATCAATAACCTTGTTGTCCACAAGGATAACATGCTTGAAAATACCGATAAATTTGGCGGAATAGTATTCTCGCAAAAAGTACTTTTATCTTTAGTAGCAAAAGGCTTAAAACGTGAAGATGCATATATAATAGTTCAAAGAAATGCCCTAAAAGCCTTTAATGAGCGCGGCAACTTCAAGGAAAATCTTTTGAATGATAAGGATGTAACAAACTTAATATCACCGAGCGAAATTGAGCTTATTTTTGATAAGAAAAAATTTCTGCAAAATACAGACAAAATCTATGCAAGGATTTTATAAAAAAGTTGCCTAATTAAAAGTTATAAATTAAAATATACAGTGAGAGGACAGTATGAGTAAGATAGATATAACCGTATGTATGGGGAGTTCCTGCTATGCAAGAGGTAATCAGGAAAATTTAGCTTTTCTTGAAGATTACATAAAAGAACATGGAATTGATGCTAATATAGAACTAGCAGGCAGCAGATGTGAGAATAAATGTGCTTTAGGTCCTAACATTTATGTTAACGGAAAAGAGTACAATCAAGTAGATATTGAAAAATTAAAGGAAATTTTGGAAAAAAACGGTTAAACATACTGAGGAGAGAGAATGGATAAACAAAATCCTGTATATACACTTGTTAACGAATGTCACGATTGTTACAAATGTGTTAGGGAATGCCAAGTAAAAGCAATAAAAATAGAAGACGGTCATGCCTCTGTAATTCCGGAAAAATGCATAGCCTGCGGTGCCTGCGTAAAAGCTTGTCCGGCCGGCGCAAAGCGTGTAAGAACTGACATAGACAAGGTGAAAAAATTATTATTATCAAAAAAAGATGTATACGTTTCGCTTGCGCCATCATGGAGCGGAGTATTTGAAATGACCGAAGAAAAAATAATTTCAATACTAAAACACCTTGGCTTCAAAGATGTGTCAGAAACTGCGCTTGGTGCAGAAGAAGTATCTATCAAAACTGCTGAAATGCTCAACAATGCGGAAAAAGGTCTGTTTATTTCAAGTGCGTGTCCGGTTATTGTTGATTTTATAAGGCATTATCACCCCGAATTTACAAAAAATATTGTTCCGATAGGCTCACCTGCAATGACACATGCCAAAATGCTGCGGGAGAAATTTGGACAGGATATACATGTTGTATTTATAGGTCCTTGTATAGGCAAGAAAAATGAAGCTGACCATAGTGACTTAATAGATGTAGCCTTAACTTTTGAAGAATTAAAATTATGGATAAATAAAGAAATCAGTGATATCTCAAAAATATCAGTTGACAAAAAAAACAATTTTGTCCCACATTCAGCACACGAAGGCTCTTTATACCCTATAGACGGCGGAATGAATGAAACAATAAAAAGGATCGGCATAAAAGAACACATACAACTTATAGACATTTGCGGTCTTGCAAATTTTGAAAAAGCATTAACTAATCTTAAACCGGAAAAACTTGAAAAAGTAATATTTGTAGAAGGACTTTCCTGCGAAGGCGGGTGTGTTACCGGGCCTTGTATAGCCACAGAAAAAGCCGGTCTGACAGTGATTTCTGACGTTATATCAAATGTAAAACACAGGCTTGTTATTCCCAAAAAACCGTCAGTAGTAGTTGATACTGATTACACATCAATGAAAATCAAACATAAAACATATCCGATAGAAGATATCTTACAAGCTTTGAAAAGAATTGGCAAGCACACAATTGACGATGAACTTAACTGCGGAGGCTGCGGTTACCCTACTTGCAGGGATATGGCAGTAGCACTTTTAAATGGTGATGCCGAAACTTCAATGTGCGTATCTTATATGAGAAAAATTGCAGTAAGAAAAGCTGCAACACTTTTCAGATGCATGCCTGCTGCTGTCGTAATGGTTGATAATAATATGAATATTTTGGAAGCAAATGACAGTTTTATGAAAATGTTTACCGGTGACATGTACGAAATATTCAAAGCAAGACCTGACGGAATGACCGGTGCTGCAATAGATAGAATTGTTGATTTTGCTGATATATTTAAAACAATTCTCCAAACCGGAAAAGAATTACATAAGGAGAGATATCCGGTAAAAAATCGTCTCTACGATATAAGTGCTTTCACTATTGAAGAAAACGAAATAGTTGGTGCAATAATAACAGACGTAACACAAACAGAAACAAACCGTGAAAAAATTTCACAAAAAGCACACGAAGTTATATCAAAAAATATATCAATAGTACAGGAAATTGCCTGTCTTTTAGGTGAGCACATGGTAGAAACAGAAACTTTGTTAAGTTCAATAGCCAATGATTTCGACGACAAGGATGAAGAATCGGAGGACGAAGTTGTTCATTGACATTGATTGCAGTCAGATGAAAAAGTACAATCAAAATGCTTACGGGGACTACTTTGTTTCAAAAAGATATCCTGATGAAGCCCGTCTTATTGCAGTATTATCTGACGGTTTGGGAAGCGGAATTAAAGCAAATATTTTATCGTGTATGACTGCGACAATGCTATTGAGATTCATAGAAAATCAGCAAATCTCAATAAAAAAAGCGGCCGAAATTGTTATGAACTCACTACCTGTGTGTAAAGTTCGCCATATAAGTTATTCAACATTTTCAGCAATAGATGTTAATGATGACGGACATGCCAAAATAGTTGAAGAGGGTAATCCTGAATTTATCTGGATAAGAAATAATGAAATTTTAAAACCGGAATATGAAGTAATACAATCAAAAACTTTCCGAAAAAGAAAAATGAGAGTATATAAACTGGATTTCAAGCTTGAAGATAGACTAATTTTCTGCTCCGACGGAATAACCCAGGCAGGTCTTGGAGGGGGAAGATTGAAGCTCGGATTACGTCGTGAAGGCTTGATTATACTTTTACAGGACAAATTAAAAGAATATCCGGATATTTCAAGTTCCGAATTATCACAATATATTATAAATCAGGCGCGTAACATTGAAACAGATCGAAAACCAAAAGACGATATTTCCGCTTGTGTTTTGTATTTCAGAAAGCCGCGTGAATCACTTATATTTACGGGTCCACCGTATCACCAATCAAAAGATGCCGAGTATGCGCGTATGTTCAATAATTTTAATGGCAAAAAAGCCATATGTGGCGGAACAACTGCAAATTTAATATCCAGAGAACTCAATAAACCAATAACAATGGATACTACAATAAGTATAGGCAAACTTCCTTCATGCTCATATATGGATGGAGTAGATTTAGTGACAGAAGGGGTCTTAACCCTCACAAAAACATTAGAATATCTTGAATCCGGAAAAACAGATATTGACAACGCAGCAGGAAAGCTGGTAAACTTTTTATTGGATAGTGATTGCATAAATTTTATGGTCGGAGCAAAACTAAACCAAGCGCATTATGATCCGGCACTACCGGTTGAAATTGAAATTCGTAAAAATATAATAAAGAAGATTTCCGAGGTACTTCAAAACAGGTATTTCAAAAAAGTCAATATACAGTATATATAAAGCATTTATGACAGAATATAGTGAGGATAAAAGTATGGACAAAAAAGTTAGTGTTAAGGTTTGTTTAGGTACAACGTGTTTTGTAATGGGATCCGCAAATTTACAAGAGTTAATAGAATTGGTTCCCAAAAAATACGGTGACAGGGTTGATGTATCAGGAGTGCCTTGTTTAGGGCTTTGTTCTATAGATTGGGAATTTTCTAAAGCACCGTACGTAAAAGTAGATGATGAAGTAATTAAAGAAGCCACTGTTGAAAAAGTTTTAGCAGCAATAGAAAAGAAACTAAAATAATAAGGAAAAAGATATGAGTATGAATAGTACCCCAAAACAAACTTCACACTTAAAGCGTGAAATTTTAGTAAGGTTAATAAAGGCATATTTAAGCGATAATTTTGCGGAAAATACTCGTCTTATACCTTATGCAATGCGCCCGAAAGGGAGCGAAGTTCCATACCGATGCTGCATACATAAGGAGCGTGCGATATTACGTGACAGAACTGTTGCAGGACTGGGCATGTCTATTGAAGAAGCAGATGACAGTACTCTTTTATCAACACTGGCAGAAGAATCTTTAAAACGGGAAGAACCGGAAAAAAATCCTCTCACAGTATTGACAACAGCTTGTAAAGGCTGCGTTCCTTCAAGAATATACGTAACCGATCTTTGTCAAGGCTGCGTAGCAAGACCCTGTATAAATACTTGTAAATTTGGAGCGATAAGCATCCAAAACGGTAAATCTGTTATAGATCCTGAAAAATGCAAAAATTGCGGTATGTGCGTTCAAGTCTGTCCGTACCAAGCAATTACAAAGATTATTGTGCCATGTGAAAATGCTTGTCCTGTAGGGGCTATCGCAAAAGATGAAGATGGTTACGCTAAAATTGATTTTGAAAAATGTATTTCCTGCGGGAAATGTGTTGCTGCCTGCCCATTTGGCGCAGTACACGAAAAAAGCCAAATTATAGACATATTAAAAAATGTTAAAGCAGGCAAAAAAGTTATTGCAATGGTGGCCCCTGCGATTATGGGACAATTACCTTGCAAACCTGCACAATTAAAAGAAGCTATCATGAAACTTGGCTTTGCTGACGTTTATGAAGTAGCACAAGGTGCTGATGTAACCACAAAAACAGAAGCCAAGGAGTTTGAAGAAAGACTGGAAGCAGGTGCTGAATTTATGAC
This sequence comes from uncultured bacterium, assembly GCA_949299935.1. Lineage (GTDB taxonomy): Bacteria > Cyanobacteriota > Vampirovibrionia > Gastranaerophilales > Gastranaerophilaceae > SIG32. Next base: position 71,410 of record CASGCE010000031.1, read on the forward strand.
AACATCTTGCTGTGCAGGTTATAATGAGTTAGTTGAAAAACATATTCCTGAAATGAAGCCTTTCAGATCAGATACAAAAACTCCTTTATACTACACTGCAGAAATAGTAAAAAAAGAACATCCCGATGCAGTAACGGTATTTTTCAGTCCTTGTAATGCAAAACGAAAAGAAGCTATGCAAAATCCAAACGTTGATTTTGTGCTTAATTACGAAGAATTAGGTGCGTGGTTTGTAGCTTTGGGAGTTCAGGTTTCTGAATGCGGAGAAGTTCAGTTTAAAACTGAAGCATCAGCAGAAGCAAGAAACTATGCTGTAACCGGCGGTGTTGCAAAAGCAGTTCAAACAATGTTGCCGGAACATTTACCGACATATCCGGTTGTAATAAACGGGTTAGACAAACAATCAATCCGTGACCTGAAAAAGTACGCCAAAAACGGTGTTTGCGAGCTGGGTAACTTAATTGAAGTTATGGCATGTCCCGGAGGATGTTTGGGCGGCAACGGTACCGTTAACGCTTATAAACAAGCACTAAAACAACTTACAGGGTACGTAAATGAAAGCAAACCACTTGTTAATGAAGAAGAACACATAGAAAAATAGAAAGAGCCTTCGGGCTCTTTTTTAATATATTTGTCATATAATAGACATATGGAAAAAAGAAAGATAAGCATAATAGGCTCAACCGGATCTATCGGGACTCAGGCGCTTGAAGTATTAGAAAAACTTCAAGATAAATTTGAAATAATAGCACTTTCCGGAGGCCACAATAAAGAACTTTTGGAAGCTCAGGCAAAAAAGTTCAAACCTAAATATACCGTTCTTGGAGAGCAGGGTTTGGAAAGAATTTGTTCCGACACACAAAATGACATAATTCTTGTGGCATGTTCCGGAAAAATCGGCTTGAAACCGACTCTTACTGCAATAAAAAACGGCATAAATATTGCTCTTGCCAATAAAGAAACCCTTGTTATGGCAGGCGATATCGTTATGGCAGAAGCTAAAAAACACAATGTGAAAATTATTCCGGTTGATAGCGAACACTGTGCCATTCACCAGTGTATAAAAGATATTTCACAAGTAGAAAAATTAATTATAACAGCCTCCGGCGGTCCTTTTTTGCATAAAACAACCGACGAAATGAAAAACGCTACAGTCAAAGAAGCTCTTGCACACCCAAAATGGCATATGGGTAAAAAAATAACGGTAGACAGTGCAACTTTAATGAATAAAGGTTTAGAAATAATCGAGGCGCACCATCTTTTCGGCTTTGATTACGATAAAATAGATGTGGTAATCCACCCGCAAAGTATCGTTCACTCTGCAATAGAATACAAAGACGGCAGTATAATCGCACAATTAGGCCTGCCGAGTATGCATATTCCAATCCAATATGCGATATCTTATCCGGAAAGATTTGAAGGGATTAAATCAAAAAGTTTTAGCTTTTCTGAAATTGCAAGGCTTGATTTTGAAAAACCCGATTTTGAAAAATTCCCTTGCGTAAAACTTGCATATCAAGCCGGCAAAATCGGCGGCACAATGACAACTTGCTTAAACGCTGCAAATGAAGAAGCAGTATTTGCATTTTTGGACGGGAAAATAAAACTTTCTAAAATATATGAAATTGTTGAAAAAATGATGTCTGAACACACAGTAATCCAAAACCCCACAATTGATGAAATATTTGAAGTAGACAAACAAATCAGAGAAAAAACAAGGATTATAATTTAGTTAATCATCACCAAATTCACATAAATGACCAAAAACTCCTGTTTGTTCGCAAAAAGCAATATAATCTTGTATATTGGAATCTAATTTTTCCAATTGTTCCACCAATAAATAAATTGAATTGATTAAATCTGAATCGGCAGGCTTTTCAATTTCGTTTGTAACAGCACTATAAAGCAAGTTACAATAACTATGTACCTCTTTAAATCTTTCTGCAATATCTTTAATTCTATCTTCGTTGGTCAAAATATTTTCTGTTTCTTCACACATAATAATATCCTCACTTAAGTTCATTTATATGAACTATATTATATAAAAGTTTTGTTAATATCAAGAAAAGTTCATACATATGAAGATATATTAAGATGGAAAAACAACTATTTAACAGTATTATCTGCAAAAGAATAACAGATTTACGTATAGAGCACAACTTTACAAAAGAAAAATTGGCTTATGAAAGTGGAATTTCTAAGGGTGGATTGAGCGAAATTGAAAAAAATATGAAAGAACCCAGACTATCTACTATTGCCAAATTATGCAGCTGCTTAGGTATAAAAATAAAAGATTTTTTTGACTTTGAAGAAATAGACAATTTTGTGAATTTATTATGACAAAAAATTATTTTCATACATATGAACCATTGAAAGACCTTTAAAGGCTATAATCTCATAGTAGTTCATCAATATGAAATTAATATGACTAATTCAGACTTCAACAAAATAATTTGTCAACGCATATCAAGTTTAAGAAAAGAGCATAGCTTAACACTTGAGCAGCTCGCCTACCAATGTGGTATTTCTAAAGGTGGATTGAGTGAAATTGAAAGAAACATGAAAGAACCTCGTGCTTATACAATTATAAAGATTTGCACAGGACTTGGTATTACGATGAAAGATTTCTTTGATTTTAAAGAAATCAATGATTTTATGGATAAATTATAAAATATCCAACGGATCAACGTCTATTGTGAGTTTTATATCTTTTGGCATAGTTATTTTGTTCAAAAAACTTGAAATAAACCTGTGACCTTTTTCGTCAAGTTTATTTTTTATGATAATTTGAAAACGATATTGACCGTTTATCCTTTCGATAACACAATTTGTCGGGCCAAGAACTTCAAGCCGTTCAGAAATTCCGTATTTTTCAATCATAGTACAGAGCCTCAGCGCAATTTCTTGTGCTGATTTTTCCGCTCTGAAATTATTTTCACTTGAAAGAACAAGTCTTATAATCTGGCTAAAGGGCGGATAGTCAAATTCTTCACGTGCGATAATTTCTTTTTCGTAAAATTCACCGTAATTTTGAGATTTTGCACTTTCGAGTGCGTAATATTCGGGGTTGTAGGTTTGAAAAAATACTCTGCCTGCAAAATCTCCTCGACCGGCTCTGCCCGCAACTTGTGTCAAAAGCTGAAACCCACGCTCTGATGCTCTAAAATCAGGTAAATTAAAACTGGCATCGGCAGAAATTACACCAACTAAAGTTACATTCGGGTTATCTAAACCTTTTGCAATCATTTGTGTACCGACCAAAATATCAATTTCACCTTTTTCAAAACGCTCCAAAAGCCTTATGTGTTCGCCTTTTCTGACTAAAATATCGCTGTCAATTCTTTCAACAACTTTATCAGGATAAAGCTCTTTTATGTATTGTTCAATTTTTTGAGTGCCCGTTCCGCTATTTTTTAATGCATCAGAACCGCATTCGGGACAGACATCGGGAAAACTTTCACTATGATTGCAATAATGGCATTTCAATTTTTGATCTTTTGAATGCCAAATCATAGGTATCGCACAATTTGGACACTCAATAACATGCCCGCATGCCTGACACTGGGTGAATGTTGAAAATCCACGCCTGTTAATCAAGAGAATAACTTGCTTTTTGCTGTCCAAAGTTTCATTAACAGCCGTTTGCAGTGGTTTAGAAATAACATTTTTGTAAGCCGCTCTGCCATACTCTTGCATGTTTATAACAGTAACTAAAGGAACTTTTGCATCATTATACCGTTTTTTCAATTCAAACAAATTACCCGAATTTATTGCCCTATAATAAACAGATATATCAGGTGTTGCAGACCCAAGAAGCAGCGGGCATTGGTTAAGTTCTGCAAGTTTTCTTGCAACGACTTTAGCATCATATCTTGGTGCGGGGCTTGTTTGTTTATAAGCACTTTCATGCTCTTCATCGATAATAATTAGACCGATATTTTGCAATGGCGCAAATACAGCCGATCTTGCGCCTGCAAGAATTTTAATTTCGTTTTTATAGAGTTTTTGCCAAACGTCATACCTTTCACCGTCAGAAATACTGCCGTGCCAAATTGCTACATCTTCGGTTCCGAATTTTTTTGCCAAACGCTTTGTAAGTTGAGATGCCAGAGCTATTTCAGGTGCTAAAAACAAAACATTTTTGCCTGATTTTATAGCATCGTCAATCAGCTTAAAATATACCTCTGTTTTCCCGCTTGCAGTAACCCCGTGTAAAAGTATTGTTTGATTACCCTTAGCTTTTTTCTTTATTCCTTCGTAAACTTTTTGTTGTTCGGCTGTAAGCTCAAATAATGATTCTCTTTCATTTATTTTCAAAATGTCCAGCGGATTTCTGTATAATTCTTCTGACGTTATTTTTAAACAGCCTGATTCATCAAGTTTTTTTATCGTTGTACGGGTAGTTTTGGCAGTTTTTTCAAACAAAATCAGAGGCATTTTACCTGCTTTTTGCAAAATTTCCAGAACTTGTTTTTGCCTTTTAGTTGCTCCGTCAAATTTTATAAATTCAACAACCTGCTCTGTTTTTGATACCTTCTCAATCAATTTTAAAGGTATTGCCGCATTCAAAACAGTCACCAAATCACAGCAATAGTAATTTGCAACCCAATCAAGTAAGTTAAGGTAATCTATTGAAAAAAGCGGCTTTTCATCAAGAATTTTGTTTATCTTTTTTACTTTAAAATCACCCGGCAAATAATCTGAAAACCCGACGCAAAATGCATTCACAAGCCCCTGACGTCCAAACGGCACAAGAATAGCCTGACCGATTTGGATTTTTTCCTTCATCTCGTCAGGAATCAAATAGCTGAATGTTTTTACCCCCAGCCCCTTAATATTTACCAATGCCAAAGCATATTTGCTCATATAATTCAGGCTTATGCTTCCATAAATTCTTTTTTAGCTTCTTGAATTGCTTCTTCCAAAAGATCAATTTGTTCAGGTGAAAAAGTAACACCTTTTTTGGTCGGAAGCCAAGTCGCACCATCATCTGTTGTGTAGAATATACGCATATTCAAATAGCTTTTACCCTTGTATTCGCTTATAGAAATTTGCAATTGTTCTGTTTCACTTCTGTCAATTGTTGCCAAAATTTTTGCATCTGCCATGATTTTTCCTCTCCTTTACCAACTATATAATAATAACATAAATTTTTTGTTTCTGATAAAATATACAAAAAAGGAAAGGTTATTATGATAAAAGTTGCAGTATGCGGAGCTTTAGGCAAAATGGGTAAAGAAGTTGTCAGTGCAATTAACGATTATCCTGAAACAGAGCTTGTTGCCCAAATTGATATTATTTCACAAGACGGCATTTATAATACAATTGAAGATGCTAAAAAAGAATGCAATATTGACGTTGTAATTGATTTTACACAGCCAAAATCCATTTTTGAAAACGCTAAATATTGCCTTCATAACGGAATCAAAATAGTTATAGGCACAACAGGCTTAACAGATGAACAAATCAAAGAGTTGGAAGAACTCTCTAAGAAAAATAATGTAGGCTGCTTTATCGCTCCAAATTTTTCTACAGGTGCAGTTTTGATGATGATGTGTGCGGAACTTTGTGCAAAATATTTTGATAATGCGGAAATTATTGAACTCCACCACAACCAGAAAAAAGATGCCCCCTCAGGTACCGCTATAAAAACAGCTATGATGATGTCAAAATCAAAAGAAAGCTTCATAAAAGGAAATTGTCCTGAAAAAGAAACAATTCAAGGCTCCAGAGGCGGAATATCATACTCTGATATCCATATACATTCAGTCAGAATGCCCGGCTTTATGGCATCACAGGAAGTTATTTTCGGCTCAATGGGACAAACTTTGACAATAAAACACGATTCCACAGACAGAAAATGTTACATGCCGGGAATTTTACTCGCAATAAAACATATTTCTAAAGCAAATGATTTTGTTTACGGGTTGGAAAACATCTTAGTATAACTTTTATAGTATAACCCCGGTTTATATAGGAGAATGGATCTAATGAAAAAACCAAACATTGCAATTCTAGGTGCAACAGGCGTTGTAGGCAGAGAAATATTAAAAATCATGGACGAGCTTAATGTAGAATATAATAAGCTTAAATTGTTATCAAGTCCCAAAAGCGCAGGTACAGAACTTGAATTTCAAGGCAAAAAATATATAGTTGAAGAAGCAAAGCCTGAATCATTTGACGGAATAAATATAGTCATAGCCTCTGCAGGAGGCTCAACCTCCAAAAAGTTTGCACCTGAAATTGTAAAACGCGGCGGAGTTTTAATAGATAATTCATCAGCATTTAGAATGGAACCTGACGTTCCTCTTGTTATAGCTTATGTTAACGACGAAGATTTGAAAAAACATAAAGGAATTATAGCAAATCCAAATTGCTCAACATCTCAACTGATGCTTGTTTTGAAACCGTTACATGAAAAAGCAAAAATTAAAAGATTAATAGTATCAACATATCAATCAGTGTCAGGCGCAGGACTTGCCGCAATAAATGAACTGACCGCTGACACAAAAGCAAATCTTGCAGGTGAAAATTTTGAAAACATTTGCTTTAAAAAACCTATTTCTTTTAATGTAATTCCTCAAATTGACGTATTTTGCGAAAATGGCTACACAAAAGAAGAAATGAAAGTAACAAACGAAACCAAAAAAATCTTACACTTAAACCCCGATACTCCAATCTCCTGCACGGCTGTGCGTGTACCTGTGTATAGAGGACATAGCGAAGCTGTTGATATCGAGTTTGAAAATGAAATTACACCGGATGAAGTTAGGCAAATTCTAAAAAATACGTTTGGCGTTAAAGTAATTGATAATCCTGAAAATTACGAATACCCTACGACACGTGACGCTGCAAACGTTGACCCGGTTTTTGTCGGCCGTATAAGAAAAAATATCGCTTTTAAAAATGGTACAAGCCTTTGGTGTGTTGGGGATAACCTAAGAATAGGGGCTGCTCTTAATACCGTCAGAATTTGTAAAAAAATTACAGAAATGGGACTTTTCTAAAAAAATTTTATATCCTTGTATTTTGATGCTAATTTTATAACTGCTGTGATAATTTGTTGGTTAAAATATTTTTTAAAACGGCAAATTAAAAATTGCTTTAATTAAATATGCAAAACCCCTATTAAACAACCTTATTAGCAGCTAAAGTAAATTTATCCTTAAACGTTTCAATAACTATGTCGGGAGTCAAAAATTCCATACAATCAGAAACCCTGTTTTTACAGTATTTTTTAGAACCGGGCTGCAAACAACAAGGCGAACATGAAAAATGACGTGACAAAACTATACATTTTTCACTTCGCGGTTTCCATCTTACAAGTGAAGTCGGCCCGTGAAGCATTATAGACGGAATATCAAGAGCTGCCGCCATATGAATTACACCGGAATCAATCCCTATAACCAGATCCATTTTTTTTACCAGTGACATTGTCTCTTTAATGGAAAGTTTTCCGCACATATCTATTGGCGGTAATTCAAGTTCACTTTTCACCTTTTTTATAAGATTTTGATAATTTTGAATATCTTTATCTCCACCAACAAGAAAGACTTGTGATTTTATATTATTTGAAAGATATGAAATAACTTCTGCCCAATATTCATCTAACCAATTTTTTTGTTGAAATCTGCTATAAGCTTGTATTAATACTTTTTTATCGGGTATAATTTCTGTAATTTCTCTTACTTTGGAATCATTAATCTTATCAAGCCATAATTCAGTCTTATCATTCTCGACAGAAAATCCAGAAATCCTTAACAAATCAAGGTAACAATCTATTTCATGTCTATCGCAATTGTATGGTGCCGTTTTAGTCAAAAATTTGTTTCTTCTGATGTTGAACCCTATACGATTTTTAACACCTGCCCAAAAAGCAATCATTGTGAAAAAACGGTCATTTTTTAGAAAATATACTGTATCGTATTTTTTAAACAATGCTATATATGCAAAATAGTTTTTATACTTACCGTTAATATGGAAAATTTTATTTATATAAGGACATTTTTGCATTACTTCAAAGGCGATATCATCAACAAGCACGTCTATTTGTGCTTCGGGTAACGCCTTTCTTAGTTCTCTGTAAAATGCGCTCGCGAAAATTGTATCGCCAATTGTTCCGTATCTTATAACAAGGATTTTTTCCATAACCTGTTAATCCTATCATTGACAATTTATTTTTAATATTAACCACTTGGCTATAATTAGGTATCCCAAATTTTTTAAATAAAATGTAAAAATATTATTACTCATATTCGGGTATTATTACTTGTATATGAGTAATATAATAACAAGAGTAATTTTTATTGTCAAGTAGACTATAATTAGGAAATGAAAGCCCGTAACAAAATCAAATCACTAATAGCCTTAAGGTGTCTTACAATTACAAAACTGGCACAAATGATGCGAGAAAAGACCGGAAAGCCGTACACCTTCAAAAGTCTTACCGGAAAACTTCAGCGCGGAACACTAACATTAGATGAAACATATATAATAGCTGATTTATTGGACTATAAACTTGAATTTATAGAAAAATAAATTACCCGATATTATTACTTTTTGTAAAAAGGACACGACTTTTGAGGTTTTTTCTGGTAAAATGGAAAAGGCACAAGGAGTGTTTTATATGGGACAAGTGTTAAGAAGAGAAAATATAGCTGAATTTGTCCGCAATTTACAAAAAAGCGGGAAAACCGTAGTTGCAACAAATGGATGTTTTGATATTCTGCATGTTGGGCACATCCGGTATTTACAAAAAACAAAATCCTTTGCCGATTATCTTATAGTACTGTTAAACTCTGATAAATCGGTCAAATCAATAAAGGGAAAGAATCGTCCTATAAATAATGAAAATGATCGTGCCGAGATATTAACAGCTTTAAGCTGTGTTGACTACGTAGTATTATTTGATGAAGACAGTCCTAAAGATTTACTTAATGAAATTAAGCCTGACGTATACACAAAAGGTGCCGACTATAACATGGAAACTCTTCCTGAAGCAGATATTATGAAAAAAAATGGTACAAGGGTTGAGTTTATAGAGTTTGTACAGGGTAAGTCAACAACAAATACAATTAATAAGATTAATAATAAGGAGTAAAAAATGAAAACGTTTTCAGTGGAAGAAATTACACAAATAGTGGGCGGTATGCTGACAAAAGCCTCAGATGTTGAAATAACACACATCGCGCCTCCGCTTTTAGCTGACGAAAAAACTTTAGCCCTTGCTTTGGGAGAAGATGAAATTGCAAATCTTGCATCGTCAAAAGCAAAAGTTGCACTTGTTCCATTGGGAGTGCAAATTGAAGGGATTACGACAATTGAAGTTGAGCGTCCAAGGCTTGCTATGATGAAACTTTTAAATCTATTTTACGTCCCGCCGGCAGTTAACAAAGATGTTCACCCGACTGCAGTGGTTGATCCGACAGCGAAACTTGGTCAAAATGTTTCAATCGGACCAAATGTTGTAGTTTCGGCTAATGCTGAAATCGGTGACAATACAAAGATTCTTGCCAACTCGTATATAGGCAGCGGTGTAAAAATCGGGACGACTTGTTTCTTCCATCCCGGCGTTAATATAGGTGATAGAGTGAAAATTGGCAACAATGTAATATTGCACCATGGAGTATCTCTTGGAGCAGACGGATTTAGTTTTGTTACCGAAAATCCTGATAATATTGAACAAGCAAGAAAAGACGGTGAAATTAAAGAAGGTGCTCAAACAAAACATGTAATTTTCAAGATACCTTCAATCGGTTCGGTAGAAATTGGGAATAACGTTGAAATTGGTGCTAATACCACAATTGACAGAGGGACTATTGAAAACACAACAATAGGTGACGACACCAAAATTGACGATCAAGTAATGATTGGTCACAATTGTAAAATAGGTAAAGGATGTCTTTTGATATCACAGGTAGGTATTGCAGGAAGCTGTGTAATCGGTGATAGAGTTGTAATAGCGGGTCAAGCGGGTCTTGCAGACCATATACAAATCGGTTCGGATACAATTATAGCGGCAAAAGCCGGAGTTACGAAATCTTTTCCCGAGCGCTCGATTGTAGTAGGTATTCCTGCCGTTCCAAGAAAAGAATTTATTAAACAACTGAAAACAATGAAAGATGCTCAAGAGATTATAGCAAAGTTCAGAAAATATGAACCGATGCTGACAGCATTTGAAGAGGCACATAACGAATAATGGGAACACTCAAAAAACAAGTTGAAATAACAGGTAACGGCTTAATGAAAAATAAGCCTTGCAAAGTAACCTTTTTCCCTTCAAATGAGGGTAAAATAAGGTATTTTGTAAAAGGGCAGGAAGCCTTTACAGCCGACGTTGATAATTTAATTTCAACAGAACATTGCGTTACTTTAGGCAACAAAAAATCAAAAGTTATGCTTGAAGAACACTTATCTGCGGCTATGGCTTTTTGCGGAGTAGATTCCGTTGATATTTGTATGGATGAAGAAGAAGTCCCTGCACTTGACGGGAGTGCAAAAAAATGGGTAGAGCTTTTTAATCAAGCAGGTGTTGAAAAATCAAAACCAAAATATTACACGGTTTCTGAACCCATCTTTTACTTGAATGGAAAAACCAGTATGGTAATCCTTCCTGATAAAGACTTATTTATCTCGTATGCTGTAAACTATGACCACCCTAATCTTATAAGACGCTGGGTAAACTATGACCCTAAAAGTCCACAAGAGGTCATAGAAGCAAGAACTTTCGGGTTTTACAAAGATTTAAGAAAGTTCCAAATGTTCGGATTTGCTAAAGGCGTGACTTTAGAAAACACTGTTGGATTAAAAGACGAAGGTTTTACAACGGATTTGAGATCTGAAAATGAGCCTATAAAGCACAAGATACTCGATTTAATAGGCGATTTATATCTTACAGGAGTGAATCCTTTAAACTTAAAAGCACAGATTCTTGTAAAAGAAGCCGGACACGCAGTACATTTAAAAGTCGCAAAAATGTTAAAAGATAAATTAATAGAGACAAATTAAAATATAAGGAGAGAATTATGACAGAAGAAGTATTAAGTTTTGATATTATGGATATTATGAACATGCTTCCGCACAGATATCCGTTTTTGCTAGTAGACAAAATTACAGAATGTGTTCCCGGTAAATACGCAAAAGGTTACAAAAACATGACGATGAACGAAGGATTTTTCCAAGGACACTTTCCTGGCAACCCAATAATGCCGGGTGTATTGCAGTTGGAAGCTCTTGCACAATGTTCAGCACCTATTTTGCTTAAATTACCTGAATTCAACGGCAAACTTGCACTTTATGCAGGTGTTGAAAATGCACGTTTTAAAAATATAGTAAGACCCGGTGACAAGTTCGAAATGGAAATCGAATTGTTAAAAATCAAAGGGCCTGTATGCAAAGCTCATGGTATCGGTAAAGTTGACGGCAAGGTTGCTGTTGAAGCTGACATGACTTTTGCTTTAAAATAATCATATAAAGACTTCCCAAATTGGAAGTCTTTATTTTTATAGTAAAATGTAATTGTGTACAAAATAAAGAAGGAAAATACATATGAAAAAACTTTCACCGTTACAAATCGAAAGATTAAAATATCAACCAAAACTACCTGCTTGTCTTGCTTTAGGGATAAACAGCCTTGAATTGGTTGAAGGTTCTTCAACTCAATCAGTAAAAGATCAAGAACAAATACAAAATTTATTCAAAAATACATACGGCAAACCGGTTGTTACGTTCAAAAACTCAATTTCTGTAACAACATCAGAACAAAGAAATGTCGGTGTAATCTTATCCGGCGGTCAAGCACCCGGGGGACACAACGTAATTGCAGGTTTGTATGATGCTTTAAAACAGGCAAATTCCACAAACAAATTGTACGGATTTTTAGGCGGTCCTTCAGGTATAATTGACGGGAAATATGTAGAATTCACGGATGAATTTATAAACCAATACAGAAATACCGGCGGATTTGACATAATCGGCTCAGGCAGAACCAAATTAGAAACTGAAGAACAATTCCAAAAATCTTGGGAAGTTTGTAAAAAATTAAACATCTCTGCCGTTGTAATTGTCGGCGGTGACGATTCAAACACAAACGCAGCACTCTTGGCTGAATGGTTTGTAAAAAATAATGCAGGTATTCAAGTTATCGGATGTCCTAAAACTATCGATGGTGATTTGAAGAATGATCAAATCGAAATTTCCTTCGGTTTTGACACTGCAACCAAAACTTATGCAGAACTTATCGGAAACATCCAACGTGATGCAAATTCTGCAAAGAAATATTGGCACTTCATCAAAATCATGGGCAGAAGCGCATCCCACGTTGCTCTTGAGGCTGCTCTACAAACACAACCGAATATCACTTTAATTAGTGAAGAAGTTGAAGAAAAGAAAATGTCTTTGGAACAAATTGTCAGTTATATGACCAATATAATTGTAAAACGTTCTAATACGGGTAAAAACTTCGGTATCGCAATAGTTCCTGAAGGTTTAATAGAATTCATACCTGAAATGAAATCTATGATTGCAAACTTGAATGATATTATGGCAAATTTGGAAACTGACCCTAGTTTCGTTAATACAACAACTATTAGAGAAAAATTTGATATTGTTGAAAACAGACTTGATCCACAAAACGCAAAAGTGTATAATTCACTTCCTGCATTGATTAAAGGACAATTATTGGCAGACCGCGACCCGCACGGAAATGTTCAGGTATCAAAAATTGAAACTGAAAAGTTATTGATTGAAATGATTTCAACAAAACTTGATGAATTAAAATCTCAAGGTGAATATATCGGTAAATTTTCACCACAATCACACTTCTTCGGTTATGAAGGAAGATGTGCATTCCCGTCAAACTTTGATGCTGATTACTGCTATTCACTGGGCTTCAATGCTTTTGCATTAATCAACTTTGGCATGACAGGATACCTTTCATCAGTAAGAAATCTTACCCAACCTGCCGATCAATGGATTGCAGGCGGTATCCCGTTAACAATGATGATGAACATGGAAAAACGCCATGGTGAAATGAAGCCGGTTATCCAAAAAGCATTAGTAAAACTTGACGGTCCTGTTTTCAAAGAATTGGAAGAAAACAGAGAAGACTGGGCAATGAATGACAGATACCTATTCCCTGGTGCTGTTCAATACTTTGGTCCATCTTGCGTATGTGACGTAACAACTTGCACATTGCAACTTGAACGTTCAAAGTCATTGGTTAATGCATAAAACAAATACTTGAATATACAAAAAGGAGGCTCATTGGTCTCCTTTTTTATTGCACATAAATAAAAAATATGCTATTATCGGGGTATGGAAATAGACTTAACAAATTTAAAATCAGCGCTGCAAACACTAAAAACAAGCATGGAAAAACTTGACGAAAACAAAACCTGTGATTTCGTTGATATGCTTGAGGATTCGTGCATAAAAAGATTTGAGTACACGTTAGAAATAGCAAGAAAAACGATGAAGCGTGTTTTGAAAAAAATATACGGCAAAAATGAAGAAGAATTAACCGTAAATAACACATTCCGATTTATGGAAGGATATAAATTTATAGATAATTGGGAAAATTGGCAGCAATATTACGAAAAACGAAATAACACAGCACACGAATACAACCTTGAAAAATCGCGTAAGCTCTTGGAAATTATACCTGCATTTATAAAAGATACTGAAATTTTAGTCAAAAATTTGGACAAAAATCTGCAATGATTAAAGGAATTACAGACAAAGAATACAAGATAATACAAAATATTTTAAAAGACTACCCTTACAAATTTTACGCGTACGGTTCAAGGGTAAGGGGAGATTTTTCAGCACTTTCTGATTTGGATATACTTGTCAAGTCAGACAAATTTGACGAAATAATTTCAGATTTAAAATACAAATTTGACCAAAGCAAACTGCCCTACATAGTCAATTTTACCGATTATAATTCGATTGATGAGTATTTTTATAACCTTATAAAGAACGACCTGACTTTGCTAAATTAATCCGGAATATACGTAAATATATCATTTGTAGTGCAATCCAGTGCAAAACAAAGTTTGTTCAATGTTTCAAAATCTATACCATTAGTTTCATCTTTATAAATTTTCAGCACGGTATGACTGTTAAGTCCCGTTATTCTAACGACATCGCGCCTGTCCATTTTTTTAATACCTAATAATTCAGAAAAATTGTTCTTTATCATGTGCTTATAATAACGTATTTATTATAAAAAATCTTTTACCGTATGTATAACTACTTATTGGTAACTTGACAAGCCATATTTTTTAATATATAGTTACAATGGAGAATAAAATGAACGAAGAAGATATAAAATTTACCAAACTTGCATATAATGTTTTGAAAAATTTATCTCAACATGTAGACGAAATAAACATAATAATAGAAAATAACCTGACCAAGATAGAGTTATTGCATATCGGATTGTTAATAGACGATATGGAGAAAGCTATTTTGCCGGTCAAAAAGGAATTGGAAAGTTTGGGGATAAAATGTTAACGAAAAAAGAGAAAAGACTTGCGATAATGATATCAGACGTTACAATGCAAATGATAAGCTATCTGGAACTTGCGCAAGCATATGTGGAGGCAAAGTATTATTCGCCTGAAATTGTTCACATCGGCAAACTTATCTCCAAAATGCAAGAAATTCTTGAACCGCTTACACAGGAACTTGAACCGGCAAGATTTCTCATGAAAAGGACAAAAGATAGTGCTTGCCAAATATATATTAAAAACCCGCCAGAAAAATAACTAAACTTTATTAATCATTTGCGAGATTTTTTGCTTATTTTTATACTCTTTAATGAGTTTTTTAAGCGTTCTTTCCTCGGGAGTTTTTACTCTAAATTTATTTAAAAACCAAACCTTTGCCATTCTAAGACCCAGTTTTGAAAACAAAGGGACCTTTATACTCTGGGACGTTGTTTCCGGCAACAATTCAAAATTTTTAACAGCCAATTTTGCATAATCAATTGATGCTTTCTTAAATCTTTTGTAATCACCCATAGCAACCGATAATATCTGATCGGACTTCAAAGATGATAGCTTTCTAACTATAGGATTAACTTTTGCCATAAACAACCTTTCTTCGGACTTTGAATATAACATTTACAAATAATCATGTCAAATAAATTTGTTACTTATTGTAAATAATTTATAAAAAGCTGAAAGTTAGCTCAAAAAAATCCGTTTATAGAATTATGAGAAGTGTATTTTACTGAGGAGCTTTATGGCAGAACCAATCAAACCCGTTTTAAACGGCGATATAGGTAAAATTATACAAAAACTGGATAAAAAACTTCCGGAAAACAATCCGAGTATTTTCATGAAACCCCAAGACACAGAAGATACTACGATTACTAACGATTTTATCTTTAACCAGTTATATAAAGCGTAGAATAATTTTATATGAGAAACTTGCCGTTTTTGTAAATTAATACATCATCGGCAAATATTTTCCCGCCGTTTTTCATGTTTTTAATCAAATCCCAGTGAAGTCCGGAAACGTTTTTCCCGCCTGTTTCCGGATAAGAAGCGCCAACTGCCATATGGATTGCACCGCCGATTTTTTCATCAAACAATATATTGCCGGTAATCTCTTGAATCATATCGTTTGTTCCGACAGCTATCTCACCGATTCCCCTGGAACCATCATCCATATCAAGCATTGCATTCAAAAATTCTTCACCCTTTTCAGCTTTAGCTTTAACAACTTTGCCGTTTTCTATCCAAAGATGAACACCTAACGCTTCATTGCCGCGATAATTTTGCGGATAATCAAAATATATTTCGCCATTTATACCGTCTTCTACAGGAGAGGTGAAAACTTCACCGTCGGGGTAATTGTTTACTCCTGAACAGCTAATCCATTTTCTGCCCTCAACATTGAAGGTTATATCTGTTTTTTCACCGGTTATTTTGAGTTTTTTAACGTTGTTCAGGTAATTTGCCCATTTGGTTTGCTTTTCATCAAGTTCTTTCAGCTTTTGAACAGGATCTTCAAGATCCAAATAGCAGGATTTGAAAAGAAATTCAGAATATTCATCAAAAGACATTTTAGCTTCTTGAGCGAGAGCATGAGTTGGAACATCTGCTATAACCCACTTTGCAGAGCCTTCTGCCGCACGCTTCATAAGCATTTCTGAAAGTGCTTTCGTAGCTTTCCCGCGTCTTGCAAGTTTACCCAAATCAGCATGCGCCATACATTTTGTATTCAATGGACTTCCTATAGAGATGAATTTATCAACTGTTTCATATTCAAGTTTTGTTATCGGATCAACATAATCCAGTTGTTCATCAGAAGCGTATCTTATAAACAATTCCGCCATATCACCATAACCCGTTCTTAAAAGCGGATGACCACCGCGCTCTAAAACACGCTTATATATAGCTCTTACAAGGTCTTTTGCGTAAATACTCTCCGCCCTGATTTCAACCAAATCCCCTTTTTGAACGTCAGTAGAATAGTCAACCAAAACTTGAGCATATCTATCCCAAACTGTCTTATTCATCTTCTTCGCCCTCTAAAGATTGATAACCGTGCTTGTGAGATTTTAAAAGAACTCCGCGTTTTGAAGTTTGGATAAAATCAATCATCTTTTCAATATATTCATTCATCGGAATTTCAGCTTTGATTTTTTCAATAGCTTGAGTTGTGTTCAATTCTTCAGAAATAAGCAATTTGAATGCTTCATTGGTTGCCGTTCTGATTTCTTGAGATACTCCGCGGCGTTTCATAGCAATGACATTAAGTCCACGCGGAACAGGAGGACGACCTTCACCTTTTGAATAAGGTAAAATATCCTGACGAGAAGCTGAAAAGCCGGAAATTATCGCCATATCACCAATTCTAATGTTTTGATGGAATACACTCATACCACCGACAAAAGCACCAAAACCAACGTGAACGTGACCGCCTAATGTTACAAGGTTGGCTAAAATAACTTGATCAGCAAGTACACAGTTATGCGCAACATGCGAACCAACCATCAAAAGACATTTGTTACCGATTCTTGTGGTAAAATCGCCGCATGCGGCACCTCTGTGAATGGTTACATTTTCTTTTATGATAGTATCATCACCGATAACAACTTTTGTTTCTTCGCCCTTATAACCCAAATCCTGAGGCTCTGAACCAATTGTTGCAAATGGCGAAATCGTACAGCGCTCACCAATTTCAGCATGTTCAATATAAGCATTTGCTATAACTTTTGTCTTACTTCCTATTTTTACATTTTCACCTATAACTACGTAAGGCCCGATTATTGCGTCATTTGCAATTTGTGCCGACGGGTGAATGACTGCTGTTTTATCTATCATGATTACCTCTCTTCTTAATTTTACGATATTACAATTATATTATAAATAAGGCTATGCTTTAAAATTTTAATATTATCTTAATCTCATGCCAGTTATTATTAAACCCTCTATAAATTATTACAAAATCTAAAAATATAAACCAGTATTGTTCCAAAACACAATCAAATAGTATAAACCGCTTCAGTTATAAATAAAAAATCCTTTGCAGAAAAGACTTTTTTAGTAACTTGTTATAAAAACATTTCATTTGAATCTAACAGTCTTTTCATAATTATATTTTTGTCATATTATATAAATATAGGATTTTTGAAGGGGAAATTATGGCAAGAAACAGAATTGGAATTGATGTTGGCGGAACTAATGTTAAAATTGCACTTGTTGACGACAATGGCGGCATTTTGTATTCAAATTCCGTACCTACACGTGCAGAAATGGGTTATGAGTACACAGTAAACAACATAAAGCAGGCAATACGTGACTTGATGTCTGAAACAAAAGTTACCAATATTGAAGGCATCGGCTTTGATTTTCCGGGGCAAATTGATTACAAAAACGGTATCGTACGACTTGCTCCGAATATTCCGGGTTGGGTTAATATCCCGATAGCAAAAATTATAGAAGATGAATTCAAAATCCCCACAAGAATTGATAATGACGTTCACTGCGCAGCACTTGGAGAACTTAATTTCGGAGCAGGAAAAGGTTGCGAAAACTTTATCTGTATGACCGTTGGAACAGGTATTGGTTCAGGCATTGTAATAAACGGAAAACTTGTCAGAGGTGCATCAAATGCTGCGGGAGAATTAGGGCACATAAAACTTCAAATGCATGAAGGCCCTTTATGCGGCTGCGGAGATTACGGATGTTTGGAAGCCTTTGCATCAGGACCTTCGATTGTTGCTATGGCAGAAGAATATATTATGGGCGGCAAATCAACCAAGTATCGTGAAATCGCTAACGGAAGCGAAATAACACCTTTTGTTGTTGCAGAAGCTGCAAAACAGGGTGACCCTGTTGCAAGAAGAATCTTTACAAGGGTTGGCGAATATATAGGATTTGGACTTGCCAGTGTTGTAAACCTTTTAAATCCTGAAAAAATAATTATCGGCGGCGGAGTTGCTGATGCAGGCGATATTTTACTTAATCCTATAAGAGAAACTATTAAAAAACGTGCAATGGTTGTTGCAGAATCAGCTGTAGAAATTGTTCCGGCAAAACTTGGAAATACTGCAGGTGTTATAGGGGCAAGTTTACTAATAGAAAGTTAAAACAAAATGGGATAATACTACACATATTATCCCATTTTCTCGGTTGTAACGGCAGGGAATCATGCTGTCCCTGAACCCAACCGACGGTGCCATCATAAGTTATATGTGAATTACCTGCATATTTATATGAAAAATTATTCACAAACAACTCCCCGCATTTTTGCATGTCCCAGCAAATCCGGGATTGATTCGGGTTTGACACCGTTTTAATCTTTAATTTCCACCTTGTGCGGTTTGTAATTTTCGGTGTCTTGTTTGGGTATCGTTATTTTTAAAACACCGTCTTTGTATTTCGCATATGCTTGCGTACTTTTGACAGGTTGATCAAAAGATATTGTCCGTTTGTATTTACCATATCGAAATTCACTTGTGTGATAACGTGCATTCTTCTCGGATTCTTCTTTTTCTTCCTTTTCTTCCTGTATTTCCGCAGTTATTGTCATGAAATCATTATCGATTTCAATCTCAATATCATCCTTTTTTATACCCGGAAGCTGAACCTTTACGTTGTAATCATCTTTATTTTGTTTAACCTCAATTGCAGGTCTCCATATTGATGTCTTTTTTATGTTTAACGGATTCGCAAAATGATTAGTTAAAAGAGTATCTCTTAAAAAGTTGTTCAGTTCTTGATGAATACTATCAAAATAAAGCTCCGGTTCCCTTATTATTATATCGTGTTTCATGCAAACTCCTTTCCTTTTCAAAATAAACTTTTTTTTTATTTGTTTCATTCTCTTATCGATTAATAATTTTTTTTTAATTATACACTTTTGATTAATAGAATTAATCCATACTTATTAAATAATAATTCCAGGAGGTCTATTATGGCAATAAAAATGTTAGTATTCGAGTATCGTGAAACAGAACATAAATTTTTTGGTCAAAATAAGTTTTGTAATTATGATATAAGTTTTTTTGATTTTAGTCTAAATGAAGAAACTATTAATAAATTGTCTGACGAAGATATTGAACAAGCAGCTATTATAAGTCCATTTATAAATTCGGTACTTACAAAGAAAATTATCGATCGTTTTAAAAATCTACGTGTTATTGCAATGCGCTCGACAGGTTATGACAATGTAGATAAAAAAGCCTGTATTCAAAGGAATATAGCTCTTTTAAACGTCCAAAACTACGGAGAAACAGCCGTTGCAGAATTCACTATGGGGTTAATAATCGGGATTGTAAGAAACATTTTTCATTCTGTAATAAGTGTAAAAAATAACGATTATGTAAATACCTCTTTTGTAGGAAGGGATTTAGAAAAACTGACACTTGGAGTTATAGGAACAGGCGCGATAGGAGCCACCGTCTGCCGACTTGCTTATGCATTTAAAATGAAAATTCTTGCATACGATCTGGTTGAAAAGACAGAGTTGCAGGATAAATACAATGTTAATTTTACGACTCTGGATTTTCTAATACGCAACTCGGATGTTATAACACTACATGTGCCATATACAGGTGATAATTATCATATGTTCTCAAAACACGAATTTGATCTGATGAAACAAAACTCATACTTTATAAATGTTTCACGCGGAGAGCTTGTTGACACAACTTACTTAAAGGAAAATCTTGATAATGGAAAAATACTTGCAGCTGCTTTAGATGTCGTTGCGTGTAATTATAACATCGATTGCGAAAAATTTTCAGGGAAAATTGAAAAATCTTCTATTGAATGTCTTCAAAATTCTAAAATTGTTCAAGAATTAATCCGAATGCCTAACGTTTTTGTCACTCCTCATATTGCTTATGAATCACAAGATGCTATTGATTTTATACTAACAAGAACGTTTGATGGAATTTCTGATTTTATCAACGGTGGCAGCAAAAACAGAGTTTTTTAGATAAAATTTGTTAAAATTTTGCCTATAAAATATAATATTTTATAATTAAAGAATGAAAATAGGATTTATACCAATAGATAATCGTCCGGTATGTTATACTTTGCCGAAACAAATAGCGGCAATTGACGATAGTATTGAACTTTTTATACCGGATAGAAATCTGCTTGGAGATTTAACCCGATATGCAGATATTCGAAAACTTTTTCGATGGTTAGATAATCTTCCGGAACTTGATGCGCTTATAATTTCTCTTGATACCCTTGCTTATGGCGGATTAATTCCTTCAAGAAAATCCTCGGATACTTTTGAGATTATTAAATCCAGAATACAAAAATTGAAAGAAATTCTTTCAAATAAAAATACTCAAATACACGCTTTTTCAAGCATTATGAGAATTTCAAACAACAATATTAATGAAGAAGAAAAAGATTATTGGGCAAAATGGGGCAAAAAAATATTTAATTACTCATACTCCATGGATAAATATGGCACTGTTTGCACAAAAGAAGTCCCTGATCAAATTCTTAAGGATTATCTTAATACAAGAAAAAGAAATTTTGAGATAAACAAACTCTACCTTGAAATGGCAAATCAAAGATTTTTTAAAACTCTTGTTTTCTCAAAAGATGACTGTGCCCAATACGGTTTTAATGTTCAAGAGGCTAAGGCTCTTAAAAATCTTGGAGGACTAATCAAGACAGGAGCGGACGAAATTCCTCTAACACTTTTGGCAAAAGCAATTAAAGGCAATGTAAATATTGCGCCGATATTTTTAGAGCCTGATAGCATAAACCTTATTTCTAATTATGAGGATATTTCAGTCCAGAAAAGTGTTACTGAGCAAATTAATCTGGCAGGATGTAACGTTTCTGATAAAGAAAATGCAGATATCTTACTTTATATTAATAATTTCAAAAATCATCAGGGCGAAATCGTAATGAATATCGATACCGAGCCATTCAAAGGTACTTGGTGCAAACCGGATAAACCTTATATGATAGCTGATATACGTTTTACAAACGGAAGTGATAATTGCTTTGTTCAAGAATTGTTTAAAAATGATTTAGATAATAATTTTTACGGATATTCTGCGTGGAATACCACAGCAAATAGCCTTGGTAGCCTTATTTGTGCCGCAAAAATTAAATTCTTAGCACAAAATTATAATGACACAGCATTTAAAAAACTTGAAATTATAAGATTTTTGGATGATTGGGCATATCAAGCAAATGTGCGACAACAATCGCCTGATAATAAATCCGTTAAAGATAAAATGTCTGGATTTGAAAAAATTGTATTTAATAAAATTGGCCTGCACACAGATGTTAATTATAAATTCCCGTGGAACAGGCTATTTGAGGTGGAAATTGAGCTTAATTGATATAATATTACTTGCAATAGCACTTGGTATAGATTGCCTACTTGTTTCATTTTCACAAGGGTTGATGCTTCGAGGGAAAAAAACTGTTAATTCCTTCAAGTTAGCATTAACAATGGGATTATTCCAAGGCTTAATGCCGTGCATTGGATATACAGGAACAAATTATATTTATGAATTGGTCGAACCGTATAGCAAATGGGTTGCTTTCGGCATATTTTTCGTTTTGGGAATGAAATTTATACTTGAAGCATTTGAAACCGCAAAAGAAGAAATATGCTGTATAGAATTTAGATGTTTAATAAGTTTGGGCGTTGCAACCAGTATTGATGCCCTCGTCGCCGGTGCAAATTTAAATCTGTTACATACACCCTTATTAAATGCTGCAGTATTAATAGGTTTAGTGTCATTTTTTATGTCTTTGGTCGGGTTTTGGTTCGGCAACTTCCTGAAAAAATTCAATAAAAAGTATTTGGAAGTAACAGGTGGCATAATCCTAATTTTTCTTGCTTTAAAATCAATCATTACAATATTTTAAGGCATGCCAACAAGTGCAAAACCCTGAAATATTAATAAATAATTTACATTTCTTAATACAATTTTAAACCATGTAAAACCATGCTGCAACATGGGTTTTCATGGTTTAAAATCTTATGAGCATGATATAGCTTTATTTAACATGTAACTAACACCTTTAAATACTATGTATAAAAGCATTTGAGGCTATTGTTACAAATCTTCATAACAACATGTTCGCCCCTTGAAAAATAAAACTTATTCCCTATAATGTTAGTATAAACAGGTCGGAGATAGTTGATACAAGCGACCTCAGGGGTGGGATAGAGACAACTTGGTTGTCTGTATCGCGTGTGCAGATAGTTTAATTTGGAGATTACATAAATTGTTTAGAAGTAGAGATATGGGTAGAGCTGTTGCCGTAAGAAGATGGACACCAACCGCTCTGGAGTGTTATAAAAGAGGTTGTAATTGCGAGGGATGTTTTTATAAAGATTTCTTTAGCGGATCTTCTCAAAAATGCCAAATGAAGGCTTCCGTGTTGGAATTAGTGCGAGTAATCGGTACGCCGAATGTTGAATTACCTCAATTTATTCTTGAAGATTAAAACCCCTTTAAAAAATCCTTTTGTTATGTTATACTGCAATAGCAGTATAATAATGGAGGTTTTAAATGCACATTCACGTAAACGGAAGAAACATTGAAATTACTGATGCTATCAAGGCTTATGTAAAAGAGAAAATAGGCAAAGTTGCTGCGCATTATGATCAAATTCAGGGAATCGACGTAGTTTTGTCGGTAATAAAAAATCCCTCAGCATCAGGAAAACATGTTGCTGAGGTTTCTTGCAAAATGGCTTCCGGCGTAGTACGCTGTGAAGAAGCTGCTGAATCTATGTATGCAAGCATTGATTTATTAGCTGACAAGTTGGCAAGACAAATAGAAAAATATAAAGGTAAAACACTTACTCCGAGTAAAGAATCTATTCGAACAGATTCTGTTGAAGAAAGTGAAGATACCGACAAAGAAATTGTTGAATAACACGAAAAGAGCCTTAACAGGCTCTTTTTAATATTTTGATATTATTTAAAACATTCATCATACATTTGCTGAAACGTTCTGCCACCTTTTTCCGTAGCGTAATTGGAAGAACTCAAAGTTGTAATACCTCCGCTCAAATCTCCAACAAATTGGAAAGAAAATATATCGTATCCCCATTTGTTGGGGCCTTTAAATCCGTTTATGTCAACCGTAAATACAGGAGTAGCCGTCAACAAGTTTTTATTGGAATATTTAATTAGATACGTTCCATCCGATAAAACTGCAACAGAATAACTATTTTTTATTTTACTGTCAGAAAAATCACCGTTTGGATCATAGTTTTCATCAGGATTTTTTTCTGAATTGGCTACATCTGCCCCTCTAAAATCCTTAGGTAAACATCCTTGTTCATATGCTTTATTGTCACATATTTTGGTTGTTTTTAATGTATTATAAAATAATTCATTATAAAATTCTGTGCATTCACTAAATGCACCGGTATAATCAGACGGGAGAGGTTCACCTGTTTCTGCACAAGCCCAAACAGTACAAGTACCAAAATCATTACGGTCTGTACAGGTTGCCGTACACTTACCCGTATAAGGATTCCTCTTACTATTCCAATAATAACATTTTACAAGTCTGCCATTTTTTGTCTGTATACCAAATACTGCTTGTGTAAATGTGCTATAAAATTTTCTAAACTGATTTTTTAATACAAATTCCTGTATTTTTGAGGTGACTGTCGGTATTGTTATTGCCGCTACTATACCGATTATTCCAAGCGTTATTAATACCTCCGCTAATGTAAAACCTTTTCTTAAACCGTGTTTTAAATTACAATACCTAATATCAATTAAGTAAAAACCCTTGTCTTTTCTACTTAGAGGAGTCGCCCCCCCCCGTTATTTCCGCTCAATTTCATTCACTTCCTCCTTTTATCAGGTTGATTATACCATAGTTTTTTATGATTTGCAACAAAAAATAAAGGCGGTGGAGGGCACCGCCTATTAACCAGATATACACTTTCGTGCTCAGAAAGGAGCTTGTTTTAATGTTCTATTCTCCTAAGTTTATTTGAGAGAACTGAACAATTTTATTTTTACCGCGTTTTTTCGCATTGTATAACGCATGTTCAGCGTAACGTATAATTGTATTTGCATCTTCTTCAGCGCCTTCTATGCAGGGATAAGTCGAAATGCCACCTGAAATTGTAATCGGGTGTCTTTCTTCTTCTCCGGCAGGAATAAATTCCATTCTTTCAATTTCACGTCTGAATCTTTCTGCGAATAAAAATGCATTATCTTCTGATGTATTTGGTAAAATGAGCAAAAATTCTTCATCGCCGTATCTTGTCAAAACATCTTCTTTTCTGATTAGCTGTTTCAATTTGTCGGCAATGGAACGTAAAAGAACATCTCCCCATTCGTATCCATAAATATCATTAACTACTTTAAAAAAGTCTAAATCAAACAAAAGACACGAAAGACTGTTACCGTATCTCCTTGACCGTGAAATTTCCTGTTCTAAACGTTCATTTAAATATTTTCTGTTATGCAAACCGGTAAGTTCATCTGTTGTAGACACAATCTTTAACTTTTCACGCAAATCTCTGATTTTCAAAAGACAATTTGCACGAATTAAAAGTTCATCATTGTCGACAGGAGTCTTAATAAAATCAAAAGCAACAGAACGTACCGTAGTGCCTTTAAAAACTTCTCCGATAAACAAAACCGGCACTTTAAATTTTATTACCATTAAAACATCTTTAATATTAGAAACACTTTCTATAACAATAATTGCCGGATTTAAAGTTTCATAATCTTTTAAATTTTCAGCATTTTCAATTCTAACGTTGGTATCGTCAATCTTAGCCAACACATCGGCAATAGTCGAAGAATTTTGATCGGTATAAACAACAATATTTCTCATCGATGCTCCTCTCTCTAAAAAGAGTTTATCACAGCACCATTACTAAATCAAAATTGTAACATTTATTTAACAAATTTTATGTTAAAATCAGTACATGGAAATTAAAATTCAACGTATGCAAAAGTCCGATGTGGACAATGTAATAAATATTGAAGAACAAGCTTACGGCGAACATCATTGGTCTAAAGAATCTTTCTTAAACGAACTTTCAAATGATCTTGCACGATATTACGCAGCATTTGATACAGACGGGAATCTTGTTGGTTACGCCGGTTGCTGGCAAATATTAGAAGAAGTCCATATAACAAATATTGCTGTAGCTTCAGATTTCAGAAGGAAAAAAATAGGAGAAAAACTCCTCAGACAGATTATTAATGACTGTTATGCAAACAAAGCCAAATATATTACGCTTGAAGTGCGAGTTTCAAACAATGCAGCAATAAAATTGTATGAAAAATACGGTTTTAAATCGCTTGGAACAAGAAAAGGCTATTATCAAGACAACAGTGAAGATGCCTTAATAATGTGGACAGAAAACATATTTTACGATAAATTTAAAATGAATTACGAAAAGATAATATCAGGAGAAGATAATGTCAGATGATGAAGCTATGTTACCCAAAATTAAAAGGATAAGCAAAGAAAAGAAGAAACTTAAGATCCCCGTATTGAATATACTTTTAGTACTTTTTTGTTCTTTTTTACTGATGATATCAACTTTTATCCAGCTTAACATAACTCATTTCATAATTCCGCACGACATAATTTCAAACCACACATTAACAAAAAAAGAATTTTTGTATACATTTTCAATAATACCTCAAATTCCGGCTGTAATGTTTGTAGCAGGAGTTTTAGGACGGAAGCTTGGAATAACAAGTGTTCTAATTTATATTCTAACGGGATTGTTTTTTTTACCGGTATTTGCTCTCGGCGGTGGCATAAAATATCTCTTAGAACCGGGGTTTGGTTATATAGCAGCTTATATCCCGGCGGTATTTTTTGCCGGCAGCATTTTATCTTGCGGATTCTCAATTAAGAATATACTGAAAGCTACGTTAATTGGTGTCGTAACGATACATTTTATTGGAATAATATATATGCTGTTTATTTGTGCGATTAAACACGAAGGCACAGCTTTTATAAAAGGTTGGATACTATCACAAAGTTTGTTAAAACTCGCGTACGATTATGCATTAAGTTTAGCATCACTATTTGTTGCCAAATATGTTAATAAGTACATCAAATATTTAATAGGCTAATTTTGTTAAGATAGTCTACTAATTTTTTAATATCTTTATTCCAAATGCCGTTCCAACTTCTCAAGATAATGTCTGCAGGGCAGAGTCCGTTAATAACAAGCTCTTTCACCGGCTCCAAAAACTTTTCCTCACTTTTGCCAGATTCTATCAGGGATTTTTCCGCAATAGTTAAAATTTCTTTAGCAATATCAAGCACCGCATAATTTTTTATACGGCATTGAAGTGCGTTTTTTGGAACATTATACCTTAACTCCGCAAAATCATTATGACGTAATGGCTTAAACAATTCTTCAATTTGCTCCATTGCATACTTATTGTACAAAATCCCTTTATAAATAGCCAAAACAGCATAAGGCATATTTGTACAATCATGATTACGTATTTCAAGGAAATTACGCAATCTTACCTCCGGAAAATACAAATTAGCATGCAATTTGTAATCATTCAGAGTCGGTTCAAAACCTTCAAATCCTTTTTCCATATAATCAACGAAATTTATTCTGCCGTTAATCTCAATAGGGTTATTTTCTTTTTCTAAAAATATAATAGGAGATTGCATAACCTTGTTAATATATTCATCAAGAGAAAACTCATCATCAAGACAGCAGGCAAAGCCGCAACGGTCATTATCCGTATTAAGCCAGCTAAGACTTCTAAAACTTTTGTAACCTGTTTCAACACCACCTCTTATTGGAGAATTTGCAAACATAGCCGTCATAAAAGGTACTAACTTATTTGCAAGTTTGAACTTTCTCACAGCATCTTCTTCGCTGCTGAAATCAAAACAACCTTGAATTCCGGCGGTTTCTCTCATCATTACATCTGACAAAATCCCCCACAAATATTTTGCCATAATTTTGTATCGTCTTTTAGGTATAATATTGATATTTTTGTTTGTAGTTAAAGGAGATATTCCATACTCTAAAAGTGTAATATTTAATTTATCTAAAATCGGAAAGATTTTTTTATTCAGCGATCTGATTTTTTCTTGAACGTCAAAAATTGTTTTTTCAGGCTTTATGCTCAATTCAATTTGACAACCCGGCTCAAGAGTAATAGTATCGTGATTTTGTTTCAGACCGATAATATTAAAGTCATCAGTAATGTAATCCCAATTTTCTTCTCTGGCGAACTGTCTTAAAAAATCACATATGCCGTCTTGATAGTCAATTGACTTAAAAGATGATAAAGAAACCGGTAATCTTTCATATTCCACACCTACCAGATATTCTTCAGTTTTTTTAAAACCTTTTTTATATAAATTTAAAATGTCTTCTTTTTCTAGTCTATGTTTAATTTGTGAGCTTAACATATTCCCTCGTAAACTAATTATAACACTATCAAAACTATCAGAGAAATTTTTTTAAAACATTTACCTGTGTGTGGTATTATTATTTAGTAATATGAACTACTTCGACAGAGCAAAATTCTTTAAAACAAAAAAAAGACTCGGACAAAATTTTCTAATTAACGGAGAAATTATTCGGGAAATAGTTGATAGTGCAAAGATTACACCGGATGACACAATAGTTGAAATAGGTGCGGGAGTTGGTTTTGTAACGGAACAGCTTATAAAATATGCCAAAGAGGTTATAGCAATAGAATTAGATGAAGAAGCAATTAAAGAGCTTAAAAAACTAAATGCGCCTAATCTTAAAATTATTCATGCAGACATTTTGAAGACTGATTTATCAACGTTATGCGAAGGTAAAATCAAAGTAGTTGCGAACATTCCTTATTATATAACAAGTCCGATAATTGTGCATTTATTAGGTGAAGTTGACGATTTAGAGAACAAAAATCGTAATAAAATCACCGAAATAATCTTAATGGTTCAAGATGAAGTTGCCAGAAGGATGACTGCGAATGAAAAATCACCCTCAAAGCAATACGGACTGTTAACAATATTGTCACAATTTTGGGCAGAGGTTGAAGTTATAAAATTTGTTAGCAGAAAATCATTTTACCCTGCACCAAAGGTAAATTCAGCATTAGTAAAGCTTACAGTCAAAAATAGGCCCAGATTGAAATTATCAGATTACACTCACTTTAGAAAAACGGTTAAAGCATCATTTTCACAGAGACGAAAAAATATTAAGAATTGTCTTTTAAACAGCGGTTATAAGTATGATACCATAAAAGCAGCTTTATCAAAACTCGACATAGACGAAAATACACGAGGAGAGAAGCTTTCCATAGAAATGTTGGGCAGATTATCGGAGGCACTTTGTGAAAAAAATTAAAATTCAATGTCCTGCAAAAATAAACCTGACACTAAAAGTTATCGGCAAACGTCCGGACGGTTATCATGATATTGACAGTATTATGCAGACAATTAATTTATTTGACTATCTTACAATTTCAACCGAACGGAGTAAACTTAATGAAATTTCATTAAGCGGAACAAATAATGAAATTCCATATGATGAAAAAAATCTTGTGTATAAAGCATGGAAAATGTTCACAGAAAAAACTAACATCCGCCCAAGCAAAATAAACGTATTTATAGAAAAAAACATTCCGGTAGCAGCCGGTCTTGCAGGCGGCAGTACTGACGGAGCCGGAATGATATACGGATTAAACAAACTTTTTGATGAACCATTAAATCGCGAGGAATTACACGAGCTATGCGCAAGGCTCGGTTCTGACTTGAATTTATGTTTAGAAGGCGGTAAACAAAAAACTTCGGGCAGAGGAGAAATTTTAGAAAAATTATCTTTTCAAGAATTAAAAATTTCATTAATAAAACCGAAAAATCTTGGAATAAGTGCGAAAGAAGCCTACACCAAATTTTCTGCTAAAATAAAAAATTCGGATCGCGATTTATTTTTAAACGATTTGGAATGGGCTATTATTAATGACTACAAGTCTTTACAATACATAAAAAAATTATATCCGAATGCTGTTATGTCAGGTTCAGGTCCAACATATTTTGGAATAAACATAAATTTTAAAAAACACAACGGTTATTGGACAAAAAATGACTTAAAATCAATACCATACGGAATAAAAGAAATATAGAGAACCTCTTATACAAGGGGTTCTCTATATTTTGTATTTTTTACGATCTTTGATTTTACAAAACCGCAGTTTGGATTTTATTCTTAGTTCCTAATTTGGCTAAGAACTAGCTATTCTCTTTTGCGTTATCTATAGCATCTATAAGTCGTTTAATATCCTCAGCAGTTTTATAATCATTTTCATCTATGTTTTGAATGTTACAAGCTGCGGCCTCTTTTAATATTTTTGCTCTGAATGCTTTTTCTGCCGCAGGACCTGCTGCCTTAATATTTTCATAACAATACCTATTTTTCTCGAGAAAAGCTTCGCTTGTTACAGATTTAATATAGTCAGCATTAATCCGCTCTTTTGTAAATGTTTTGGTGTATTCATCAACTATATCAGCTTTAGCACCTTGCGGAATCAAGATTTCTTTTCCTGCAACAAGGTATTTATGCTGAACTTCTTGGCAATCAATATGACCTGATTTTTGACCTCTGACACTTTCATTGAGATGAATCAATTCCTCAACTTCAACACCAAATCGATCTGCAATTTTTTTATAAGTATCATTGTTATTTATAAATACTTTTGTCTGCTCTTGAGTTAACACTTGACCATTAGATGTTGTAGAACCACTTGGTGTAACACTTTTATTTTTGTCAACAGCAGTTTGAGTATTAACATTAGATTCATCACCGTTTATCTGTGCCTGTCCATCATTTTCGGTATTTTCTGCTTCTTCAACAGGTTTTTCTTCTTCAACAGGTTTTTCTTCTTCAACAGGTTTTTCTATCTCAACCGGAGGTTCTAAAAACGCCTTTACATAAGCTATTGCAAGTTCTTTTTTGCTCAAAATTCTTTGACTATTTTCACCTGCAGCTTCTATCAAAAACTGTGTTTTGCTTTCATCAGAAACGTTTGTTTCATCAATTGCACGTAACAAAATCTTTACCTTCAAGGTATCATTTTTGGAACCAAAATTCATACTCTCATATACTCTTTTACCGTTTGAGTCATTTTTAAACAATTCTTGAATACCTATACCATGAAGAACATCTTCATCTTGGGAATTACCAAACATTGCTGCAGCTACTGCGGTACCAACTGCTGCACCAATACCTGCACCTTTCCAGTTAACGTAATTTACATCTGCAGAAGCACTATCATATGCCAAGACCTCTCCTGTGACAGAATTACTTACCAGAGCTTCGGCAAAAGCACTGATTGTAGCAGGCAATGCTGCTGTTCCAACCTGCGATAATATACCAACAGAAAGACCTTTTCCAAGAATTGCCCAAGTATTATCTTCAACATCAAAACCCAGCTTTTTAAGCTCTTTTTTTGCTGCAGCATCATGTGCTCTTACGGTAGATGTTTTTGAAGCAAAATTCTCTACTTCATTAGGATCAAAAGTCCTGTCGCCACTAATATCTCTTGCTATATTATAAAGGGCTTCATGAGAGGATACTTCATCTTCCTTCATTGCAGAATGAAGAGCTGCATTTTCGGGGCTCAACATTTTTTTGTTATGAACTTTGAATCTTAAATCATCAGCCTCCCCTTTAAGAGCTTTCTTTTCCTCGCGCATTTCCTTGCGAGAATCAAATACCCTTGTATGTTCTACTCTGTCTGCAATGGCAATATCCTCGGCAATAACTTTGGCACCACGCTTCGTCATTTTTTTGTATAATTTTTCTACTTGCTCTTTATCTTTAGCATTTTTTATTGATTGTTGGTATGCACCACTTTGTTCATATTTCTCTTGAATCGTTTTTTCCAAAGACTTTTTCAACTCTTTTTTAGCTTTACGATTCTTGTAAAGCGGTTTATCACCTTCCTTAATGACTTCGTTCATTTTTTCTCTCTGGTACTCGGTCAATTCTTCAGGAGCAAAAAGCTTTTTTGCTTCTTCTTTTTGTTGATTAATTTCTTGTTCTTGTCTTACTTTTGCCTCGTTTCGTGCACGCTTTTTTTCTTCCGTTTGCGGAGTTTCAACGTGTTCAATGTCAATACCCCTAATAGAGTTAGCTTGTAAACCCTGACCATTTCTAAAATTAATGGTTAATTGTTTGCGTTCTCGTGGAGACGCTAAAAGATAACTTTGTTGGTCCTCCACACTCAATAGATTAAGTTCAGCCCGCGTTAACAATTTGCTTTGCACCTTGTCCACTGACATCATTCACATCCTTTCAGCCATTAAAGGCATATTTATATTTTGTACTCTTTTTTCTCTTGATATAAGAATAAACGTTTTTGTGTTCCTAAAATTGCATGTCATAACCTTAATTTTACCTTTTGTTATATCTTAATTTCTTGCTATATCTGCATTTGTTGTACATAATATTTGAGTTTACAATACTTAATATATACATTTTATATACAGATATACTTCTACACAAAAAAGTTAACGGTATATTTAGTGTTTATCTTTAATTAATGTTACGAAATATGAAGCAGTTATTCCCTTACTACCCTATTCACATATTCCCATTTTGCAGATATAATAAACCCATGACAATATTGGATGTCAAAAATTTGAACTTGGGCTTTAATTGCGAAAACGGATTTAAACAAGCATTATATAACGTAAGTTTTTCACTGGATAAAGGTAAAATGTTTGCGCTGGTAGGTGAATCCGGTTGCGGTAAAACAATCAGCGCAATGAGCATTTTGCAATTGCTACCCAAAACCGCAAAAATAACCGGTGGTGAAATTATTTATGACGGAAAAAATATTTTGAACTGTACGCGAAAAGAGATGCAAAAAATTCGCGGAGCGAAAATAGCCTTGATACCACAGGACCCTATGACATCATTAAATCCTCTATATACTGTAGGAGATCAATTGCTTGAGGTTTTAAAAATCCACCAAAACCTTGAAGGTAAAGAAGCCTTCAATAAGGCAGTAGACGCATTTGAGATGGTACAAATTCCATGTCCGAAAATAAGACTAAAATCATATCCACATGAATTTTCCGGTGGGATGAAACAACGTGCCATTATAGCAATGGCACTCTGTTGTAATGCCGAAATATTAATTGCAGATGAACCGACTACCGCACTTGATGTTACAATTCAAGCTCAAATTATGAATATTTTGAAAAAAATTAAGGAGCAAATGAAAACTGCTATACTTTTAATTACTCACGACCTGGCACTCGTTGGTGAAAATGCCGATGAAGTTTCTGTTATGTATGCCGGCAGAATAATCGAAAATGCACCCGCAAACGAATTTTTTCAAACACCGAACCATCCCTATTCAATAGCCCTTTTGAATGCATTACCTTCTAATAAAAATAAACTTCTGGAAACAATCCAAGGGCACCCGCCATCTATACACCAGATAATCCACGGCTGTAAATTCCATCCGAGATGCAACTATTGTATGGATATTTGTAAACAAGAGGTTCCTCAAATGTTTATAATCGAACAAAAACACCATTCTGCATGTTTTCTAAATAAATAATTTGGATTGTTATATAATATAAATATGACAATATATTTCTATTATGGCGATGAAGAATTTAATATTGAACAGGAAGTTAATAAGTTGAAAAAAAATCTCGATAAAGATTTTTCCGATTTGAACTTCAAAACTTTTGACAATCCGAAATTTACGGATTTAATCCCGATACTCAGAACTCAACCTATGATGTTCGGTAAAATGCTGGTGATTATTAAATCAAATGAGTACTTTAACAGAACGTTTGATGATACGGAAATTAAACAAATCGAAGAAGCACTCGACAATAATAACGAAAACCTTGATATAGTGTTTTTGGCTGAACTTCCCCGCAATGACGGTAAAAAATTGGACAGCAGAAAGAAATTTTTTAAATTGCTTTCAAAATATAATTCAAAAGAGTTTTTGTCAATTCCTGTCTACAAAACAGCTGAGCTCGAAAACTGGATAAGAAAACAGGCAAAATTAAAAAAATTGGAAATTTCATCCGATGCAGCTTCTTCAATGATTAATCAGATAGGTAATAACTTAAGACAACTTGATGGTGAACTGGAAAAGCTGAAACTTTTTATTCACCCTGAAAAACAAATTACTACAGAAATGGTTAAAGAATTTTGTATTTCTAATGAAGATTTGTTCGCATTTTCCGATTATTTGATGCAGAATGAAAAAGATAAGGCTGTTTTGGAATATAGAAAACTGCTTGAAAAAAGAACCTGCCTTGAAATTGTTGCAGCATTGCAAACAATGCTGAGAAAATGGATTATGCTGAAGGCAAAAGCTTTTGAATACTCCTTTTTTGAACTTGCAAAGCTTACCGGTCAACACGAATATGTCATAAAACTTAACCTCCAAAAACTTAAAAATACAAGCCTTGCAGATTTGATTAAACTGAAACAAAATTTAACCGATGCTGAATTTAAAATAAAATCAGGTCAGTCTTTGTCTCCGGAAAAAGAGGTGGAAAATGTCTTGTTTAAATAAAGATTATCCGTTTTTGCTTGATTATTTTACAAAAGGAATTGAAAATCCCGAAAAGAGTATCTCTCACTGTATACTGTTTTGGGGAAACGATATTGATGCACAGTATGAGATTGCTATCGAGATTGCAAGAATTTTAAATTGTAAAAATAATGCCGAAACAGATTGTAATTGCTTGAATTGCACCTGGATAAGAAATAACTCCCACCCCGCTGTCTTAACTTATTCAAAAATTGACAACAAACCATCTGATGATGATTCGAAAACTATGTTTTCAATCTCACAGGCAAGAATGATTAAAAATAACCTCGCTGTTACGTCAGATTATCACAGAATTTTGATATTCTGCGATAAAGACTCGGAAGGTAAACCGGGCGGGCTTAATTTTTCAAACTTTTCAACAGATGCGGCAAATGCCTTATTGAAAACTTTTGAAGAACCTCCAGCAAATACAACTTTCTTCTTTCTTACAAATGATATTTCTGATATGATTCCTACCATAGTTTCACGCTCACAATGCTTTTTCGTACCATCTAAAAAAATTGAACCCCAAAATTTTGAATTGGTTAAAAATGTTATGCAAAATTATTTGGAATTGGATAAAGCTGATGTCTTCGATTTTAATGAAAAAATTTTAAATCTTACTAAAGAAACTCCTCCGGAAAAAATTTTCGTGCAAATGCAAAATTATTTGGTTAATTTCTTGAAAATTAACCTCAAAAATAAACAGCTCGAATCTAAACTTTTGCATGATATTAAGATGATTGAAAAAGCTAAAAAAGAATTGAAACTTAATATGAATATACAAACAATTATCGAAAATCTTGCCTTTGAACTTGTTTTATATTGAATTATTTAACAAATTGCAACTAAATATGCTGTCTAATATAATATAATTATGAAAAGGTTTAGCTTCTTAAATCAATTTCCCGATTCAGTTATTGTAACCGATAAACTAGGTAATATCGTTTTCCAGAACAATGCCTTTAAACGTCGATTTCATAATTTTTCGGATTTGAAAAAATTTTCACATTATACAAATTTTGATATTTGCCCCCTTAATAGTGAAAATATAGAAATTTATTCACCAATATATCATGCGTTAAATTCAAAAGAGGATTTTTTTGCATACGTTACTTTTGAATTTTCTCCAAGTAATATTCTTTATTTTAACCTTATGGCAATAAAAAAGAAAAAATATACCGTAATATTTTTGACAGATGTAACAGCTGAAAATGAATTGGAAAATTATAAACTGCAAAAAGAAAAATTGCAGCAAAAATATAACCGGCTTGAAGAAGAAAATCAGGATCTGCAAAAAATTCGACAAAAAGCTCAATCTCAAGCTATACGCATAGCCTTGATTAATAAAATGTCTAACATAATAAGAGAATCAATGGATATATCGAAAATTTTAAATTCAGCTCTTTCTGAACTGGCAATAATGTTTGGAGCTTATGAAGTGTATTATGCTTCAAATCTTGATAATGTTTTGACTGTAAAAGAAATATACGGAAACAAAAATAAAAAAAATATTCAAATAAAATTTGATGAAAATACCTATAATCAGCTAACTTCCGGTGATATATCCGTAAGCCATTGTTTGATTGAATATATAGGGGCAAAACCGTTTAAACAACCCGTGATGCGAATAATTGTTCCTATTTTCCATATGCAAAAATTAATAGGAATTATAGTTCTTTTAAGCTATCAAAAACGTGAATTAAATGAAGAATTAGAAATTTTAGAGGCAATTTCTTCCCAGCTTGGTAACGCAATAATAAGAGCTGAACTCTACCAGAATAACATCAAAACAGTTAATGAGCTAAAAAATACGTTAAAAGAACTTAAAGAAACACAAATTCAATTGATAAATTCCGAAAAAATGGCATCTTTGGGACAATTAATCGCAGGTGTAGCACACGAGATTAATACCCCCATCGCTTCAATTAAATCAAATAATACCATACTTAACAAATTTATCCCCAGAATTAAAGATACCGAAATAGCTGATATGTTAAAGGAAATTAATGAGATTGATTATGAAGCGATTCAGCGGATAAGTAATATTGTAACTTCACTCAAAAAATTTGTTCGGTTAGATGAAGCAGAACTTCAACAGGCAGATATTAATAGGGAAATTGACTTAACTTTAGATTTGATACGCCATGAAACAAAAAATCGAATAGAAATAAAAAAACATTACGGAAATATTCCGCTTATAAAGTGCTATCCGAATATGCTAAATCAAGTTTTCACCAATATTTTGATTAATGCATGTCAAGCAATTTCAGGTAAAGGTAAAATAGAAATTACAACTAAATATGCAAACAAGAAACTTACCGTAAAAATAAAAGATAACGGAAAAGGAATAGCCAAAGATCAGCTTAGCAAGATATTTACAGCCGGATATACAACAAAAGGAGCAGGTATAGGAACAGGTCTTGGTTTGGCAATATGTACAAAAATTATTGAGCGTCACAACGGTGAAATATTGGTAAACAGTGAGCTTGGGCAGGGGAGCGAATTTATTATTACTATCTGTAGTGAGTAGTATTGTGTTAAGTTTTGTAACACGAAATACACCGCTATTACTTTATTATACGTAAGTTTTAAAAAACAATCTTTATAATTTTGAAAATAATACATTTAACCCAAGAAATTGTTCAAAAAATATGTTATATTGTAAATATAAAGTGTGAGTGTTACCCTTATTATTTTCTCACAGCAGGTAGACATCGTAAAAGGAATTGTTACAGAAAATTAAGTAAAAAGTTACAAAAAAAGCAATTAAATTCAACACGAATTTTTTATATTAAATGTAGGTGTGAATTTATTACTTTAGTGTCGGAGGAAAATGATGACAATTAGTGTGAACAGCAAGAAAAAACAGGTAAAAAAGACATTTGATGAATTATTGATGGATTTGAAAACAAGCAATTCAGAAAAAATAAGATACAATGCAGCACGAATATTAGGTGAGATGGGTGATTCAAAAGCAGTTGAACCGTTAATTGATGTATTGAAACATGATAAAAACGGATCAGTAAGATTATACGCAGCACGTGCTTTGGGTGAGCTTGGCGATTCAAAGGCAACAATACATTTAATAGAATCCTTACGTGAGGACAGAAATGTTGATGTAAGAGTTCGTGCAGCAAGAGCATTAGGCAGGTTAGGCGGCGAAATTGTTGTCGAACCGCTTGTTGAGGCTTTAAATGATGAAAATCCTCAAGTATGTATTACGGCAACAGATGCTTTGATTGAGATTGGAGATGTTGCAACAGATGCTTTAATTGAATCACTTGACCACGAAAAAGTTAACGTAAGATGTGACGCAACCCGTGCTCTCGGTGAAATTGGTAACAAAAAGGCTGTTGATAAGGTTATTAACATGCTATATGATGAATGGGTTAACGTAAGAATTTATGCAGTAACATCATTGGGAAAATTAAATGATACAAAAGCAGTTCCGGCGTTAATTGATGTAATGAAAAATAGAAGTGAAAATGAACTGGTAAGAGCCGGTGCTGCCGCTGCATTAGGCGTCTTGAGAGATCAAAGAGCATTACTTCCTTTAAGAGAATTAATTATGGAAGCTGAAGAATTAGGTGAATTAGAAGATACCGCATTGAAATCTTTCAAGAAGATTATGGCTGCAAACTGGCAGTCTATACCGGGTGCTACGGCTCAGAAGAAACCTGTTGCTGCTTTTTAAAATTTCAGATTGAAGAAATAAAAAACGTCCTTAAATTATTAAGGACGTTTTTTTTCAATATAGTAAAACCGGACAATTTTATTTTTTGGGAATTTTTACAATAATTTTTTTATGCAAGATTCACTGTGGTACTATTCATTAAATAAATCTCCTATTACACCACCGGCAGAAGTTTTCCCGGTTGTATGGAGTATAATTTATTTGATGATAGCTATATCTTTATTCTTATATGTCAAAGATGGTTTTAAGCAGGAAAAAATTGTACCCTTGGCAGTATTTAGTATTCAAATAATTCTAAATCTTTTATGGTCACCTGTATTTTTCGATTCTCACGATATAAAATTAGCTTTTATCATAATTATTTTTCTTATAATTTCAGTTTTAGTAAACATTGTACTTTTTCATAAAGCATCAAAAATTGCCGCCTATCTTTTAATACCATATTTTCTGTGGTTAATATTTGCAGCATACCTAAACTTTGAAATCGTTATTCTAAATTGAACTATATTATACATTGGTGTACTAAGCCTAATAAAAATAATTTAAGTTATTTTATTAAATTATTTTTTAAATTTCATTTTTATTCCAATTATTGTAATCACTTTATGTTTACTAATTCCCCCAAATTCATCTTCGACTGAAAAAATTGTCTTTAATATTTTTTTGGGTGTAATCTTAAATTCCTTTAATAAATCTTGTTTTATTTCTCTTCTTACTCTCTCAGAGATTATTTTATATTCTAGTTCTCTCAATAGACCCTCGCTTATCAAATTATCATCAATAAGTTTTTTCAAATTCTGTATAAAAGTACCATCATTTATATTTGGATTCTTATTTTTATAAGCAAAATAACACCAATGTAAAACACCGGCAGAATATTGAGGATATAAATTGGGAAACATATTGTGTTTTTGTATACGCTTTTTGAAACTATTTAAAATTTCTTTTAATGGAAGTATATATTTTGAATTATGAGAAATGGAATCAGTTCTCATCGTATAATTATATAAAATTTTGTTTACATAACAAATACGCCCAAGAATTCTAACTTCTAAAGAAAAACCGGCATCTTCACCACATGGTTTAAATTCATCAAACCAGATATCATTTTCAAGCAAAAATTGACGTCTATAAATACGTTTCCAAGGTGCAGCATCAAAGGTCATCAATGTATTTCCAAGATCTTTATAATCACAAACACATTTTTGTGGAAGAATGATATTTCTTTTTAAGTATTCATTTTTTTGATATACTTTTTTTATCAATTTTTGATATTCATCCAATATTTTGTAATCATATTGAATACAATCTGCATCAAACTTCTCCGCCATAGGAATTGTAAAAATATATATTGCAGGAGAAACAAAATCATCACTATCAACAAAACTTATATATTGTCCGCGTGCATTTTTAATCCCCATATTTCTAGCTGTACCTGCGCCAGAATTTTTCTGATTTAAAATGCGTATTCTAAAATCCTTTTGTGCATATTCTTCAAGTATTTTCAAAGAGTTATCTGTTGATCCGTCATTTACACAAATAATTTCTATGTCTTGTAATTTTTGATTTAATAAACTATCCAAACATTTTCTCAAAGAATTCTGTGAATTATACACCGGAACTATTACAGATACCTTCGGCATAATTTCTCCTTTATTTATAGTTTTTTAAACACATAAATCGTAAACTGCCCGTTATATCCCCTTTTAAGCTCCATTTCTTCGGGCTTTAAAGAGCCTTTAACTCCTCCATCATTGTCTAATGTATAAGTATCTTGCCCGTATAGTTCCAATAATTCAAAACCCTTGTTTGAAAGCAGGTTAATAAATTCTTCATTGTAGTAGTGTTTAAAATGAAATTTGTTACAAAATTTTTCATGACTCAATATTGCTTCGTTTGGGGTACTGATTATTAAAAGTTTTAAATCACTATTATTATTAATTGAATCTGACAATAAGTTTAAAAATAGGTCATCATCTTTAATATGTTCAATAGATTCCATTGAAATAATGTAATCATATTTGTTTCGTGGTAATTGAAAAGGGAAAATTTTATTATAATAATTTACATCCGTATTTTTATAGTATTTATTTGCACATTTAATAGCATCTTTTGATGCATCATATGAATCAATATATGTATTCAGACATTCCGAAATTAAGTATGAACCATAGCCATTGCCGCAAAAAATATCCAGACCATAAAGTTTTTTAAAATTATTTGAATATTTTTTTATAACATTTATAGCCAAATTATATCTGTTCAAATGGTCCTGTCTAATATTTTTTAATGTTGTAGCAGTTTGGCGTTCTCCTGATTTCAATGAATAATCTCTTTTTATAGTTCTTTTAAATTTAAAATTTATACCCAAAACAGTTAACACTTTATGCGATTTATCATTAGTATTTTTAATTGAAAAGATATTTTTTAATAGTTTGTTCCTCATAAATTATCTCCTTTAAAATATGCATCACGCAAATTTATCAAATATTCCATAGCTTCTTCAATTTCACACCTGCATTTTTTGTCAGGATTTACGAAATAAGAATACATAATATAAGCTATATAAAACAGTTCCTCCAATGTTCTTGAATTTGTTCGGCGTTCACACTTTTGATAATCAATTGTAAGCCCCCAACCGGCATAAAATGGGAGACCAAAGGTATGAACTTCTTTCCCGCATAAAAGTGCCTCCAACCCCATCTGTGTTGTACAAACATACACTTTATCACAGTATTTAACAAGTGATAAAGGATTAATCGGCTCCGAAATTTTATAAATATTATCGTGTTCAACAAGATTATCATAATATCCCTTTCTGGCACCGGACATTGTATCAGGATGAGTTTTGACAATGATGTCAGCTGTGGGATTTTCTTTAACTGCACTATCTAACATGACCTCAAATGTTTTATCAGATGCAGCACCTTTTTTAATGCTCCAATCGGCATATGCCTGATCTACAACAAGAATTTTCGGAACATTTTTACGTCCTATATCGGGGGTATATATTGGTTGGTTATTATATTTTGAAAGATTTGTTTCCAAAATTCGGTTAATACAATTTCTTGCACGTTTCTTTTGCGCATCAGAAATAACTAAATTTTTATCATTAAGCATTTTTTCCAGTCTGGAAGGCAATGAAGCATCTATATAATGCGTTATATCATCAATTGTAAAACCAAGTGATTTATGGTATTTTTCATCGACCTTACCATTATATACATGCGAAAAAATACTTCTGAAGAACGAATCTTCAATTATATATACTTTTTCATTAAGCATAGCAGCATTAGCCAAAATATGAGTATGCTCCGTGGAACCGCTTATTCCGCATGTATAAAAGAAATTCGGGTTTTCTTCCAGTGGAAGTTTATTATTAAACGTCCCTTTAAGATTTGGAAATAAATATTCTATATAAGTGGTACTTCCGTCAAGATAAACTTCATTTAACGGTTTAACTTCTTTGACAAAAATTTCCTCCGGCTCGAAAGTTTCAGTAGCATTAATCGCATTGAGTTTTAAATGCATATCCATGAATAATGTATCAAGCATGTATTCTT
Source organism: uncultured bacterium (assembly GCA_949299935.1). Classification (GTDB taxonomy): domain Bacteria; phylum Cyanobacteriota; class Vampirovibrionia; order Gastranaerophilales; family Gastranaerophilaceae; genus SIG32. The sequence continues at coordinate 112,723 of CASGCE010000031.1, forward strand.
TTTCTCCACGCAAAATTAGTTCCTAAATAATTTTTTTGTAATTAAGAAACTTAATTTTTATCCCGAACAATGTAATAATTTTGTACATTCGATTATTTTTTATGGAAAATATATTCTGTAAAATTTTTTTCATATCATAAATTCTCCCAACATTTTTCTCTGCGCTGATTTTTCTTGATAAATTCCTCACTTTTCGCATAAGAAGTGTAAATATTTGAATTAACAAGATTTCTTGCTACTGCGTAATTAAGCATATCAAATTCAAGACAAAAATCATTGTCATAAAAAGAATTTATAAAATGCTTATATTCATTATCATTTATGCCAATATCAATTTTCAGGCATTCCTTTGGTATTAGCATGGTTTCCCAACAATTGTGCAAATATAAATTAGACAAAATCGGAAAATTTATTTTATTATCCTTCCAATGCAACATAAATGCCCAACCGTGTTCTAAAATTCTGTCAGGCATATGGACAACATGTGAATTATCTATATAAAAAGTTCCCATGTTTAACTGATTTGTATCTCTTATATATGTGAATAACCAGTCTACATTGAAATTATATTTATCTATCCAACAAATATTAAATTTTTTGATTAAATTCAGATTCCAACGCCAATCAGTATTTTTCATCACAACTTCAATACATCTTTGAGGATTACGGCAAATTACTACCCCAAAACTCCAATGTACGCCAAATGTCTTTGAAAAAAACATGTCAAGATTAAAAAGATCAAGATTCTTTTCTTGGGAATAATTTTCCGCTTTAATAAGCGCTTTTGATATTAATTCGGGATTTGCCAGAATCATAATATCATCTGCATCTATATTGTAGGAAAGTTCGTAATTATTTTTTGCAGCATGCGTAAATGGCGTCATCATTGAAAAAGCAATCCTTTGCCACAATTCAGAACGACTAACACTTTTTAAAATAGTGTTTATATATTTTTTCATACTTTTTTTATCGCTTTTTATGAACTCTACATTATCATTCCAAAATATTACATTATAAGAAATTTCCTTTTGCATTTTCGGATTGTCACACACAATGTATATAAATGCATTCATTTTATGTGCAATATTAACCCAATGTTGAATACAGTCCGTTGACATTTTATGTAATCTGTGTGTTTTTAAATAGAAGACCCTTTGATTTTTTGCAGGTGAATATTTCTTTAACAAGGAAAAAGATTTTAATGTTTTTTTCCAATATATTATCTTATACTGGAACAACGGGATAATCCCAAATAAATAGATTTTTTTGAGTTTATACCTTCTAGTTTTAATTTTAATTATTTTGATAATCTTCATTTACCCACCCTAAACTGCAACGAACTCTTTGAGCATCATTATAGTTTTTTTAAAATCTCTGTCACCTTTAAAAAGCGTTGCAGTACCTAATATAAAACCTTGCACACCACATGCAGACCATTTTTCTATCCTCTCAAGCGTTACCGCACCATCCATATAAATGTCGAAATTTCGTTCGCGTTTTAGCAGTAAAAGTTTTTCTATTTTTTTATCAACATAATCTTGATATTTTCTTCCGGCATGACCAGGGTTGACACCAAGAACAAGCACTCTGTCAACAGTATTCAACAATTCTTCAATTGTAGAAACAGACGTTCCTGGATTAATTGCAATACCTGCAAGGGCACCGTGCTGATGTATTTTTTCGATAGTAGTTGCCGGGTCCGGATCTACTTCCGGATGAATATATATGATATCAATACCCAAATTAAACAAAATATCCAAATAATTGTATGGTTTTCTCACCATCAAATGAGCTTCAACTTGTTTTGCAGTATTTTTTTTAATATATGCCATGTCCTGATAGCCCATACCAAAATTATCAACAAAGCTGCCATCCATAATATCAATATGGAAAATATCGATTCCTGCTTCTTCAAGATTTTTTATTTCATCTCTTAAACAAGCAAAATCAGCGCACATCATTGATGCCGATAATTTTATATCCATCTATATTTCCTCCATCATTAATGCTCTTGATACAATAAAATCTGAAGCATTTATTTTTATACTTTCACTCGGTTCAAGAATTATTGTCACACCTTTTTGAATTTTGCATTCTTCAATTTCATTTCTGCCATTCAAAAAAGTTAAACATTCAAGTGTTTTTGTTTCGTTTTTGTACTCAGCTGCACATTTTATTAACTTGGTAGAATACAATCGTTCTCTTTTTTCAATACCATTTTCATATTGTTCGGATTTTGATTTTTTGTTAACTATTATTGAATATAGAGCATTTTCCGTTTGAAGCGGACGTTTTTTGCCATCTTTATCTATCCTGTCAAAATCATAAACTCGGTAAGTAGCATTACAATTTTCCTCAATTTCATAAACAAGGCTCCCTGCTGTCATTGCGTGTAATGTACCTGCTTCTATATAAACATAACTTCCGACCTTAACAGGTAAATAATCAAGTAACTCCTCATACTTTCCTTTAAAAACTTTTTCTCTTAATTTTTCAAAAGATTTTGCCTTGCAACCGTTAAAAATTTTACCCGATTTAGGAGCCTCCAGAAAATACCACGATTCATTCTTACCAAAATCCGTATTCTCCAGCTTTTTGGCAACACGGTCATCAGGATGAACCTGTATGCTTAAGTCATTCGTAGCATCTACTAATGCCAGTACAAAAGGAAATTTTTTATATTTTTCTAAACCATATTTATTTTTATTTTCATCAAAATATTTTTTAAAAAGTTGTCCTTTATATTTTCCGTTTAGAATTTTGCTTTCCAGTTCCCCATTGGAAATTAATGAGTATAGATGACCGATTTTTTTGTTTTCACCCTCCGTGGAGGATATTAATCTTTCACCACCCCATATTGTTCTATGCGCTATTGTATCAATGATTAACATATTTTCTCCTACAAATTCTCATCCAACACAATTTCAAATTCTTCTAACCCTTGGTTTCTTTGAGGATTAATGGAATATGCACATTTTAATCCTGAGGGTTTACTGTCATTTATCAAGATTCTTTCGCCCATGGGTATTTCAAAAAATATTTCGTTATAATGAATATTATTTCTTTTTAAAAATTCAACTGTTTTTTCACGAGCTTCCTTTTCTCTCGCTGTTAAAATAAGAATATAATCACTTTTGGGAATAGATTGCAAAAATTCTTTTGCACCGGGTAAAAATTTATCTTCACCTGTTTTGTAACCGTTATGCTCAACAAGAGTTCCATCAAAATCCAATACCCATGTGTGATTTAATGTTGATAATCTTAGTTGCTCTTTTTCTTTAATCATAATTATCCTCTAAATAAATTCTTGTATTAAGTACGTGCCGTTATAAAATGCAAGACACATTGAGTCATAATCTTCCCAACAATGACTTGCAAGTGATAACCATATAATTGCGTGAATAAATTTTATATCTTCAACTTTGCAATTTTTCATATTTTTGAGTACTTTACCGGTCAAATTCTCCCAGTTGTTTGAATAAATCTCAAATTGTGCATCATTTTCTGAAATTTTTAATTTGAAATCTTTTACATTGAATCTGTCAAAATTCCCGCTCATTGAATAATATAACTTCGCCCAATCATAACGGATATCGCCGAATATTTTCTGTTTACCGAAATATCCCCTGGCATCAATAAAATATATTTTATTATTTTTATCAACCATTGTATTAGTTAAAGTACAATCTCCGTGTATAGGGCAAAAAATTGTGTCAAGAAGTTTGTCTTCAACGGCGGCTTTGAATTCTTTTGAATAAATAATCGGGTTTTTGCACTTTCTTTTATTAATTTTTATATCAGCACTATCCGCAAAAGGAATTGCGTGTTTAATGCTATTTAATCTTTTTATCGTTTTTATGTAATATTCCTGCACTAAGTCGTCTTTATCAGCAGGTCTGGATTCATACGAATGCATTTTATCTACTGCAGCAATAAGATTTTCTGTAATTTTTGATTTTTGTCTGATGGTTAAATCAGCCTGAAAAATATTTGTACCATCAATTTTTTCCATGGTAAGAGGTTCATAGGAATAAATTTTGGGGATTGAAGTAAAACCGTACTCTGTCATTTTTTTATACCAGACTATTTCACGTTCGATTAATTTTTTGCCTTCCTCTGTTAAACCTGTTTTTATAACTCTATCTTTTGTAAACTCTATTTTGTTATAAGGTCTGCAACGGTTTTGTGTGTCTTTTAGTTTTATAATGGCTTCTAATGTGCCAACTTCGGGACATTTTGACATTCGCATAGGCAATAATTTTATATCACTACCTTCTAACCAAGTTGTGAATGATCCGGATTCCGGAATATTTAAAAAAGCAGATTTATTTTCAAAAATAAAACAACCTGCTACCCCGTATTCATTAGAAGATACTTTGCTAAGTTTGCCGTCTACAAAACTCCAGGAACAAGTTTGATCCTTTAGAATACCTACATAATTCCCGCTCGGTAATTCTTCCGGCTTAAAATCATCAGATAAAATTAAATCTGACCATATAAGCATAAATTTTTCATCCGCTGTAACATGTTTAAGTGCCTGTTTAATCCCGCAAATATTTCCTTCTCCGACAGATTTTATTAGTTTGTAATTTACATCTTTTGCAAATGTTTCAAGATATTTTTTTAAAATATCATATTTGTAATCGCTAATTATAATAAATTCAGAGTTTTTATATTTGTTAAACAGGTGAAAAAGTATAGGTCTATTGTGTACGGGAACCAAACATTTTGGCCTGTTATATGTTAAATGACCCATTCTTGTACCTTTACCACCAGCTTGTATTATTATTTTCACACCAAACACTCCGTTTTGTTATTTAACATTTTATCTAATAAGTTCATTACCTCATTTACAAGTAAACCTTCATTTTTAAAGTTTTCCGTGTTTATTTCACAAATTTTCTCGTTGTCCACAAACGGTAATTTAAGCATTGAAAATCCTTGAATCCCCCTGTCTACAGAAAACGCATTCTTTGTTCGCTTTTTGAATTTTGTATAAAGTGCTATATTTAAAATACCCGTAGGTATTAAAAATTCAGTTAAACCGCTTCTTAAAGAAATCACCGCCTTTGCCTTTAAAGCAAGAAAATACATCTCCCTATAGCTCAAGTTTAATGTTTTACATTCACTAATATCATTGGCGGGATTTATGGTATTTAAATAAATATCATATTTTTTACTTCTTAAATCATTTGCAAGCTTTGTCCAAAAGGTATTTGGTAATTCTATGCAGGTGCTTGCTTCAGGAGCAAGTATTATAAAATTATTTAAATCTAAATTAATATCGTTTAATTTTTCAAATAATTCATCTTGCAAATTAACATCATCAAAAACTTCGGGAACAGTAAAATCCTCTTCGGTCAAATTTAGCGTCTTAAGAATACTTTTAAAATAATGTACACTGCCAATTTTTTTATTTTTTATATCAACTTCAACATTTTCAAAATGCTGACCTGAAAACAAAATATAATACGTATGTTTGGCCCTTTTCCACACGCTGTTATGTGTTTTTAATACCAATTTATCAACATAAATGTACTTTGCATTCGGATAATACAATTTCAAAATATCAATATGATACTTTTGAGTTGCAACAAACAAAGGTTTTTGGGAATTATTTTTCTTCAAAAATGCTTTAGCTAAATAAGCAAAAAATAAAAATATTTCGCCGCTATTCCCATACATAATATACACATCATCGTAATCATACTTTATATTTCTTAAGTTATTTATAAAAAACAAATCGGCTATATGCCTACGTTGTATCAAAATCCCCGCAAAATAATATGAACAAAAATCATTTTCTACCAAACGCTTGACTATAGGAATTCCGAAAATTTTAAAAATTTTTATTTCTTTTATTTTAGATTTTAATTTCTCTGTGCAGATAAAATTACCCAAAATATTCTGAATTTTCATTTGCTCATTATCTTCAGATTTATAAACAGGTATACCCAAAATGGTTACAATTCTCGTTGTGTCACTTGTTTTTGTATTCTTAAATAAACGGTTTTTAATTACAATGTTTTTGTATAAATTAACTAAACTATTATTCATTTTAAAGATTTACTCCCTCTACATATTGTATAAACAAGTTTGCTCCAAAATGAATATCTATTTTATTAATACTGGGCAAATATTCTGTATGGCATATTAATATTCTATTTTTTGCTGTTAAAACCATTTTTATTATTTAATACTTCCTTGAAAAATTTATAACATCACCTTTTTTATAAAATAATAATTCTGTAAATATAGGTTAACTGTTTAAATAGAAATAAAATATGTTTCTACTTGAATAATCTAATTTTAAAAAGTTTAAATTTATTCTTATTTCAAAATTGCAATTACAAAATTATCACAGATTAAAACAAAAAAAAGGAAGCAATACAATTAGACATTTGTCTATAATTTTTTATCACAATTTTGTTTTCTATTATTTATATAAAGACTGAATATATAAAACTGCCCGGAATATATAATATTCGAAGGACAAAACTAATTTATGCATAAGTTAATAAGTATTATGATAATTATGGTCTATTCGCACCTAAAGAAAAAGTAGGAACGAACTTTATAAAAAATGTTGTTGAATATATAGATTTTACACTTGCTAAGATAATTAATGAAACAGAGAAATTTGCAAAAGAAAAATTGGAAATTACTTATAATTTTGCAGAAAACCTTCTTCAGATGCCATATAAAATGTGCACAATAAATAATAAGAAAAGCCCAAACCTTTATATCTTGGGCTTTTTAAATAGAGGAAGAATAGGATTCAATCTTACGCACAGGTAAAAGTAATTGCACGTTTTGTTATGAAATTGCCCTCAAACGCAAAACGCTAGGGCCTCAAGCCGCATAAACAACCCCCAAGAATATGAGTTCTTATAAAGTAATACAAGTTTTTAGAAAAACTATATAAGAAGTTTTTAGAAATTTGAATTGTTCGTTTGTATCAAGATTTGCTAGCAAATTTTATTTTTATAGGGTTTAGGTTAAATACTATAGGAGAAATTATGAAAATAAAAAATATTAGACCTATATATTTTAATTCAAATATAAAAACAAAAACAATAAATAATAGTGTTAAATTACCAATTACTATTAAAAATTTTCATAAGGTTGATTCAACTCTAATGCGCGGAGCAAAACCTACTGAGTCTCAGCTTGAGGAATTAAAAAGTAATGGTGTGAACACAATTATAAGTTTTTGTACAAACTATAACTCACAAAATCCTAATCTAAGAAAAATTCCTGATGAAGCTAATTGGGCAAATAGGCTCGGTATAAAATTTTATTGGATACCAGAGCGTTCTAATATAAATCCTTCTTCAGATGATGTTAATAAGTTTTTTAAAATAACAGACTGTGCTAGAGCCAAAAGAGAAAAAGTTTTCATTCACTGTAGAAAAGGGTCCGATAGAACAGGCCTTTTTTCTGCAATTTACAGATTAAAAAATCAAAATGTAAAATTATCAGAGGTTATAAAAGGGCTAATGAAATATGGACACGATGCTAATAATAACCCCAATATCATACCTTTTATAATAAATTTTCAAGAAAATAAATCATTCTTTAATATACTAAAAAACTATCTAAAAATACTAATTAATAAATTATAAGAACTATATAAAATTAAAGGAGAAAACTTATGAGAATAAATAATCAATATCAATTTTCAACAAATAGGCAAACTTACAAAAAACAAACAAACCCTATATCTTTTAACGCTCTTTATTTTAAGAACGCTAAAATAAGGGACAATGCTTTTAGTAGTCAAGCTATTTCATCATTTTTAGAAAATGACGTTATAGCATGGACAATAGAAAACCATAATATTGTTATTGATAATGTGTCTAATGCAGGACAAATTATTGGCTATAGAGCTTGTAGCGACGTTACCACAGAAGATGGTGAAATAATCCCTGCAGGCATGCAACTTAAGCCTCTTGAGTATAGCGTAGGTGTAAAAGAACACATGGTTTGATTTCTTGTTACAGATGGTTTGATTATTTTAGAACACTTTTTGTTGGGGTAGAAACCCCAACCTACAAACTAATTCTTCTTTATTCATAAAGCACCCCTTTCTTAATAAACTAATTATATAGATGTAAAATTATAAACATTTATTAAAATAAGTGTCGGACATTTAATTTGATAAATTTTTCCCTTAAAACTGTTCAAATTTTTATTCTTGTTTATATAAAAAACAGTCTTTTAAATGCCCGTTTATAATTCCAATTGCTTGTAAATATGAATAAATTATGGTTGAGCCTACAAATTTCATGCCACGTTTTTTAAGGTCTTTCGAAATGGTATCTGATAAAGGAGAAGTTGTACGAAGATTACATGGCTCAAAAATCACCCTACCATTAGTAAATCCCCAAATATACTTGTCAAATGAGCCATATTCTTTTTGAATTTGTTTAAATATTAAACTGTTGGTAACAGCTCCGTTTATTTTAAGTTTGTTTCTGATTATGCCTGTATCAGTGAGTAATTGAGTACATTTTTCTGTATTATAATGACTTATTTTTTCGATATCAAAATTATCAAAAGCTTTTCTAAAATTTTCACGTTTGTTTAGAATGCATTCCCATGTTAATCCTGCTTGAAAACTTTCCAGTATTAACATTTCAAAAAGTTTTTTATCTGAATGCACCGGAACACCCCATTCTTCATCGTGATAAGCGATATAGAGTGGATTTTTCATATTTACCCAAAAACAACGATTACGATTTGTTGTATTCATATCTCCTCTAAAAAATGTCATGAAGCTCCAAACTTTGGAACCCTTTGACAAGAAAATTATAGCAGAGTTAGGCGATAAGTTCAATATTTATCACAAAGTGGTGTTGGTTATAAAGTGTTCGACACAAGAGACCGTAGGTTGGGGTTTCTACCCCAACAATTATATTGATTATTTCATCTGACGTTTTTTCTCAAACTGCAAGTCAAATTATAGCGATTCAATAAAAACGTTAGCTTTCTTAATAAACTAATTATATATATTAATATATTAGATGTAAAATTATAAACATTTATTAAAATGAATGTCAGACAAACAATTTAATAATTAGACATGCAATTTAATAAATCCTAGACATTCAAAATAATAAATTTTTCCCCTAAAAGAGGTTAAATTTGAAATTTATTATTTTGCGTGTCAGACATTATTATTTTGCATGTCTAGTTATAACAGGCATTTACCAGATTTACCGCAGGTGAAAATTCTAAAAGCCATTGTAATTTAACAGTTAGAACAAGATTGAATCAACTTTGAGATCGAGATTACAGGTGTAGGAAGCTGTAAATCATAGATTTATTACTTCTAATAGCAGATTTGCTATATAGGCTAAAATATCCCTGTGAAGCCAGTGGAGCCGACCAAAAAGTTTGTAAAAACGGAGAGAGTAACACATTGTAGATAATATAAGAACGCAGAAAAAGTAACTCCTATTCCCTGAAAAATTAAATTGTATAAACATAAATGTAAACAATTGTGAATAAAATTCTCTAAAATCTAACAAAGTTCTTGACTAATTTTTTTGTTTTTGAGATTATATATTTGGTCAAAGTTTCCCGTTTTGACATGAGAGGTAAAACTCTTGAGAGTTGGTAATAACAACTCAACTGATGGGGCATCGATATATATTTGTACCTTGATAATCATATAGCAATATTTGTATAGTGCAATAGATGTTTTGTACATATGCTTATTGATTATATTCAATCAGGTTATATATAAATGTCGTTTCTCCTATAGCGGATAAACAAGGGGAACTTGTTTATCCGGATAATAGAGTATTTGAACAAATCAATCCTGACCAATTGCTCCTTTTTAGGTGGGGAACCAGGCAGTAGTCTGCTAGAAAGGAGAAGCGAAATGAGAAAGAAACTCAGAATCAAAAAATGGACTGGTTTGCTTTACACCATTATTAGAGCTGTAATTCTTGTTTTAGAATTATTAAAGCATTTTAAGTAAGGCTAGAATACTCTTTTTTATCTATAAAAGGAAATTCAAATGTTAGGTGAAGCATTAAGATTAATTCGAGTTTTTCACGATGTTAAATTAAATGAATTGGCAGAACAACTCAAAGTCTCAAAAGGATATATTTCTGAAATAGAATCACAAAAGAAAAAACCCTCTTTAGAATTAATAGAAAAATACTCAAAAAGATTTAAAATTTCAGTTTCAGCAATTATGCTATTTTCAGAGGAATTGGATAAAGACAGAAGTGATTTAAAAATTGGTATACGAAATAAAATATTAAAATTTTTACAAATAGTTGAACATATAACAATTAACAATGATGTTGAAAAATAGTTTTTTATATAAAATTGGAAATAAAACAAAATTAGCCAAATATCTTGGTATTACTCGGAAAGAGTTATTAAATTTGTGCAATGATGACTTGTATAGGGTTTATGATGAGCCGAAGCATAATGGAACCGGTACAAGAACTATTGAAGCTCCGGCAAAGCAATTAAAGTCCATTCAGAGAAAACTAAATAAAGAATTACAGAAGTTGGAAACCCCATCATATCTTTTTTCTGGTATAAAGGGAAAAAGTTTTATAGATAATGCACTTGTGCATGTGCAAAATAAATACATATTATGCGTTGATATACATAGCTTTTACCCAAGTACTAATAGCAAGAAAGTTCTGGAGTATTACAAATATTCTTTAGAAATCCCAAATGATATTGCAAAAATTTTAACAGAATTAACAACTTTTGACGGACATTTGCCAACAGGTGCTCCGACTAGTGTTATTCTTGCATATTTTGCTTATGAAAAAACTTTTGAAGATATTTATAAAAAAGCTCAAGAATTAGATATAGATATGAGTGTTTACGTTGATGATATAACATTTTCGAGCAAAAAAACTATACCGACATCATTTTATAATTTTGTTGAAAAACGTATGAAACAGCAAGGTCTTATATTGAAGAAAAAGAAAACAAAATGGTATAAACCTGATGACTTTAAAATCATTACCGGTCATGGTATATCTGCTAATAATGAAGGAAAAGTTCCAATCAAAAATATTTTAAAAATTAAAGCAATAATGAATGGCAGAAATATTAAAGAATTACCGCACAGAGAATTAATATCATTAAAAGGTTCTTTGGTTGTTGCTCAACGAATTGAAGCCGGATTTTATAATACTTTATTTAAAAGAGTGTGTGTATTAATAAAAGATAAAACAGTACAAAAAGTTTAACATTTCCTGTGTGAATACTCCTGTGCCACAATTGAGCTGTCACAAAATTGTTACACAACAACTATTTGCATATTTTCATGGTATGATTATTCTAACAAAAGCGGGGTTGTATGGCAAAGAAAACTGTTGAAAAAGGTATCAATCTGGATAATATTTTATTCAAATGTCGTGATATTCTTAGAGCAGCACGTAATTCAGGTTCATTTTTTGAAAAACGTGATATGATGCTGACTCTGGTATTTTTAAGATTTATCGGCGAAAAATATGAAGATGGTATTGAAAAGTTACGTCAGACTTTAGTACAACAAGGACTAGACCCTGATGATGAAAATATTAGAGCTGCATTTTTTGATGATGCAACTTTTACGGACGGAACATATAATTTGCCGCCGGAAGCTCGTTGGTCTACTATTATAAATACTACCGCACCGAAATTGAATGTAGCCCTTGATACGGCACTGCATAGTATTGCAACAAATTCTAGCCAATTAAAAGGTTGTTTTATAGAAGGTACCTTTACCACTCGCAACTTAGCTCCTAATGATATTAAAAAGCTCGTAGATGAAGTTAATAAAATCAGCCATAAAGCTTTTGGAGAAGAAAAAGACCTTATCGGTCGTGTTTATGAGTATTTTTTAAAGGAATTTGCGGTAAATGCGACAAAAGAAGAAGGGGAATTTTACACTCCACATGACGTTGTACAACTCATTGCATCAATGATAGAGCCTTATGAAGGCACTTTATATGATCCTGCTTGCGGTTCAGGCGGTATGTTTATACAGAGTTCTGAACTGATAAAAGCAAGACAAGGTGATATAAATAGAATTAATATTTACGGTCAAGAAAAAGATGCTGCAACGTACCGTTTGGCTAAAATGAACTTGGCTCTTCGCGGACTTAGTCATGATCTTGGAGAAACAAATGATTCTTCATTTACTCATGATTTGCATAAGGGATTACATTTTGACTATATTATGGCAAACCCGCCATTCAATCTTAAAGGTTGGTATGATGATAATTTAAAAAATGATCCACGTTGGACGGATTATGGAACGCCGCCGGAGAGCAATGCTAATTATGCTTGGATTTTACATATACTTTCTCACCTAAAGCCGTCAGACGGTGTTGCAGGCTTTTTACTTGCAAACGGTGCTCTGAACGATAGCGATACTTTAGAAATCAGAAAGAAACTTATCCAAAAAGATAAAGTAGAGGCAATAGTCGTTCTTCCAAGAGAATTGTTTATCACTACAGATATTAGTGTAACTCTTTGGATATTAAACCAGAACAAAAAAGGCGGAAACTACCACGGGCGTAATTTAAGAAACCGTGAAAATGAAATTCTTTTTATGGACTTGCGTCAATGGAGAGAAAACACCGTGAAGGGTGAAAATAAAAAGAAAATATTCTTGTCACCCGAACAAATTGAAAAAGCTTCAAACATTTACCATACTTGGCAAGGCGAGGAAATAGACGGTAAAAACTACCAAGAGCCGGAATTATATCGCAGTGTGGGGATTGAAGAAATTGAAACTAAAGACTGGGCACTCACACCTAGTAAATATATCGAATTCATTGACCACGACTTAGATATCGATTATGAAAAAGAAATGACTCGTATTCAGTCTGAAATGAAAAATATTCTAAAGGCTGAAAAAGAATCTCAAAAAATGCTGGAAGATGCATTTAAGGGGATTGGCTATGGCATTGACTAAGTTTAAAATTGGAGATTTGATTAATATCATTGATGAACGAAATTCCTATGATATTAAAGAGTTTCAAGGAATTAATATACACAAAGAATTCATGCCAACTGCAGCGAATACAGAAGGTTTAAATGAAACAAATTATAAAGTTGTAAGAAAAAATAGATTTGTATTTAGCGGTATGCAAACAGGTAGAGATGAATGCATTCGTATAAGTATGTATGCAAAAAAAGAACCGATTATTGTTTCTCCTGCATATACAACTTTTGAAATAACTGCGAGCAATGCCGTATTGCCAATGTATTTCTTTTTAACTTTTTTGTCAAAAGAAAAAGATAGATTGGGAGCTTTTTTAAGTGACGGAAGTATTCGTTCTAATCTTGATTGGGATGTCTTCTGCGATATAGATGTAGAACTTCCGCCACTTCCTATTCAACAAAAATATGTTGATATTTACAAAGCGATGGTAGAAAACCAACAAACCTATGAACGTGGTTTGGATGATTTAAAAAAATCTTTTGAAGTTCTTATTGATAAGTATAAGCATAATGCAAATAAAATAGCAGTAGGAAATATTTTAAATGAAATAGATTGTCGTAATAATGATGGTTCTATAAAAGATGTGCAAGGTATAAACATTACAAAACAGTTTATGCCATCAGTTGCAAACACTTTTGAAGTGGATTTATCAAAATATAAATTAGTAAAAAATGGACAATTTGCATTTTCAGGAATGCAAACTGGAAGAGATGAATGTATTCGCATAGCTTTATACCGAGGAGAAGAACCTATTATAATATCTCCAGCATATACCGTTTTAGAAGCACAAGATAAAAGTGTTCTTCCAGAATATATAATGATGTGGTTTTCTCGTAAAGAAATTGATAGACTAGGTTGGTTCTATAGCGATGCAAGTATTAGAACTAACTTAGATATGGATCGTTTTTACGAAATTAAAATACCAGTTCCAGATACAAAAATCCAACAAAGTATTGTCAATATCTACAATGCATACAATAAACGTAAAGAAATTAATGAAAAATTAAAAGCACAAATCAAAGAAATTTGTCCTATTCTTATAAAAGGTTCTATTGAAGAAGCAAAAAGGGGGTGTAAAAATGTACCAGCCGCCATTTGAAATTACATCAAAAATAATCGAGCTTATCTCTAAAATCTCAGAAAAAATCGGAGAAATAAATTCACTTCAAAATAGTCCTCATCAAATTAAATTGAGAAAAGCAAACAGAATAAAAACAATTCATTCTTCCCTTGCCATCGAAAATAACAGTTTAAGCATAGAACAAATTACAGCAATAATTGACGGAAAAAGGGTTCTGGGAAATCCGAATGAAATAAAAGAAGTAAAAAATTCAATTCAAGCATATGACTTATTGTTATCGCTTAATCCTTATAATGAAAAAGATTTATTAAAAGCACACGAACTTATGATGCAGGATTTAGTGGACAGAAACGGAAAATACAGAACCGATGGTGTTGGGATATTTGACGGAGAAAAAGTTGTCCATCTGGCACCTCCCGCAGACCGAGTGCCCGAACTTATGTTTGACTTATTTGAATGGCTTAAAACAAGTGATGTTCATCCGCTTATAAAAAGTTGTGTTTTTCATTATGAATTTGAGTTTATTCATCCGTTTCAGGACGGGAACGGCAGAATGGGACGTTTGTGGCAAACCGTAATTTTAAAAGATTGGAAAGAAGTTTTTGCCTGGCTTCCTGTTGAAACTTTGATAAAAGAAAATCAAAAGGAATATTATAATGCACTTGGTGTAAGCGATAGTGCGGCCGATAGCACTAAATTTATAGAATTTATGCTTACATTAATTTTAAATACAATAGAAGAAATCATTGTAACAGAAAATAAGGTTACTCAAAAGGTTACTCAAAAGGTTACTGTAAATCAACAAAAAATTCTTGATGTTATAAAAAATAAACCTTTTATAACGCAGGAAGAACTTGCAAGTATTGTAGGAATCGCAAGAAAAAATATAATTTCAAATATGAAAAAATTACAGGAAAACGGGTTAATAAAGCGTATTGGGGCAGATAAAAACGGCTACTGGCAAGTTGAGGAATGAGGATGGCTAAACTAAAAGAATATAACGGTCTTTTTTGTGAATCAGAATTTGAATGTGCTTTTATTGCATATTTAAATAATGAAGGCTGGGAATATCTTTCCGGTAATAATGTTAAACGTGTAAACAAAAGAGATGTTTTAATAGAAGATGATTTCAAAGAATTTATAGCAAGGACAAATCCTGATTTAGAAGCAGACGAAATCACACAAATATTTGATAGTGTCCGTCTTGTGGGCAGCGAAAGTGATTTTGCAACATTACATAAAGTATATATCTGGATGGTTGACGGGATTCAATTTACACCTAAAAATGGTATGACAAGAATTATTCCATTAATTGATTTTGAAAATTCAAATAACAATACTTTTAGAGTAGTTAATCAATTAACAGTAGAATATACGGATAACGGACAAAATAAGACACGAAGACCGGATATTATCTTGTATACAAATGGTATGCCTCTTTGTATTATAGAACTTAAAAATCCGACAGATCCAAATGCCACCATATTTGAGGCCTGGGAACAAATTAATATCAGATATTGGAGAGATATTCCGCATTTATTGCATTATTGTCCGTTAGCATGTATTTCTGATGGTGTAAAAACAAGACTCGGAACGGTTAGAACTCCTTATGAACATTTCTACGCTTGGCGTCGGGTAAATCATGATGACAAAATTTCTACATTGCCCTTTGCAGAAACTCAAACAATGATAAAAGGTGTATATGAGCCTAAACGTTTTCTTGAAATATTCAGAGATTATACTTATTTTCAAGACAGTATTTATGATAGGGATGAGCAAGAGATTGTATGCCGCTATCCTCAATTCTTTGCTGCCGGATTATTAAAGGAAAGTATCGTTAAATCTGTTGAGACAGGCAGCGGCAAGGGCGGTACGTATTTTGGAGCAACAGGGTGCGGCAAAACTTATACAATGGCATTTCTGGCAAGACAACTTGCGCTAAGGTGTACAAATATTCCTCAAATCGGTTCTCCAACAATTATTTTGATTGTTGACCGTGAAGATCTTCAAAAACAAGGAGCTAAGTTGTTTACAAGAAGCAAAGAGTTTTTGAATCTTGGAGAAGTTTCCATTGTAAAAAGCAGGGAAAAATTAAGACAAGAGTTGGGAGCAAGACAAAGCGGCGGTTTTTATATTTGTACCATACAAAAATTCTGTGACAGAAAAGATGATAAAATCGGTTTGATAAACGAACGTCAGAATATCATTTGTTTTTCTGATGAAGCACACAGAACCCAAATTGAACATGCAAAAGAAATTAAGTTCAGCAAAGATACTGATGAGAATATGAAAGCTCTTATTTCGAAACCTTATGCAAAAGTTTTAAAAGAAGCTTTTCCAAACGCAACTTTTGTCGGGTTTACAGGTACCCCTATTGCTGAAACATATCAAACATTTGGTGATGAAATAGACCGATATACTATGGATCAGGCTGTTGCTGACGGACTTACAGTTCCTATAAAATATCATCCTCGTATAGCAAAAGTTTTGCTTGATCAATCAAAGGTTAAAGAAATTGAGGATTATTATAAAAAATGTGCGGATGATGGTGCAACCGAAGAAGATATTGCAGCAAGTAAGAGTGCTATGTCATCTATGGAAGTTATTCTGGGAGAGTCTTCTCGTTTGGAACGCCTTGCAGTTGATATTCATGACCATTATATCTCTGCGTGCAACAATGATCCTGACAGAATACAAAAAGCAATGATTGTTTGTTCTAAAAGAGAAATTGCCTATAACTTATTGCAAAAATTTAAAGAAAAATATCCTGAATGGTTTGAAGAAAAGAAAATTCCTGACGGGGTTTCTGCAACTCAAGAAGAACTTAATGAACTAAAACCTATGCCTTGTATTGCAATGGTTGCAAGTGTAGGCAGTAATGATAAAAAGGATATGTATGATTACCTTGGTGGAACAAGAAACGACAAACGCTCAGAAGAGTTGGATGTTTTATTTAAAAAAGAAAAATCTAATTTCAGAATTGTAATAGTTGTAGATATGTGGATTACAGGTTTTGATGTTCCTTCACTTACATATTTGTATAATGATAAGCCGTTGAAAAAACACCTGTTAATTCAAACCATTAGCCGTGTAAACAGAAAATATCCAGACAAAGATTACGGAATGATTATAGATTATATCGGTATCCGTGATAATATGCGTGAAGCTATGAAAATATATGGCGGAGATTCTTCTGTTGCACCAAATGCCGATGATGTTGAACAGGCAACTAAGATATTTAGAGAAAACTTAGAAATATTGAAAAGTTTATTTGGGGATTATGATTTATCGCCATTTTTAAATCCGCAATGTGATCCTGCTATGAGATACAGATTACTGGCTAAAGCCGCTGAATTTGTTTTTGTCTCAACTCAAGAATTAAAAACAGAAGGTAGAAATGGTTCTAAAAAAGTTTCATTTAAAACTTATTTCTTAAAAACTGTAAAAAGAATGAGAACAGCATTTGACGTTTGTCAACCATCAGGAGAACTTGGTGAAGAAGAATCAGCACTTGCACAATGTTTTATGGCTATCGCAGGTTTTGTCCGTAAAATGAGCGGAACAAGTGAAGTTGATACTGAAACTATGAATATTGTAGTTTCCAAAATGGTTGAAGAAGCTCTAAAATATAATCAAGTTGAAAGTATTCTTGAATCAAGCGAGGAAGAAGATATTTTTTCTCCTGAATATTTTGAAAAATTATCAGATGTAAAAATGCCCGCAACAAAACTGGAGCTTCTTGTAAAAATGCTTCGTAAACAAATAAAAGAATATGGAAAAGTAAATCAAGTGGCATCAAAAACATTCCAAGAATTGTTAGAAAAAACGCTTGAAGAATATAATGAACGCCGTAAACATTTAAGTGAGGAAGAAGCAGGAGAAACACAAGAAAAAGCTTCTGAAGATATTATTAAAACGGCAACAGAACAGGCCTTATCTATATTAAGCCAAATGAATGAAAGTAGAGAAAGCTTTAGAAAAATAGGATTAACATTTGAAGAAAAAGCATTCTATGACATTTTGATTGCATTGAGAAATGAACATAATTTCGAATATGGCACAGATAAGGAAGTAGATGGTGTAGTGATTAATGATAAATGTAAATCATTAGCACAAAAAGTTAAAGAAATAATTGATACAAAGTCTTCTTTTGCTGATTGGCTGAATAATAGAAATGTTCGAAATCAATTAAAACTTGATATAAAAATTTGTTTAGTAAAAAACGGATACCCGCCTCAATATAGTCCAGAAGTGTTCAATAAAGTTATGGAACAAGTTGAAAATTTTGAGGAGAACAGGGAGTGAGATGAGTGAAATAATAGATGAAGAATATATAAAAAATCATTTAATAAACAATGATTCATTATTTAATTATATCTATGTAATTGAACAAAATTTTGATATTATTCCCGATGCACATAATCATTATGGTGCAAGTATTAATTATCAAGATTTAAAAGAATTAAGACAAGATTTTTTGGATGAATTATATGATTCAATTGTAGATTGGGTGTACAATAGTGAAAAATTTAATGAATTAAAAAATATAGCCCAAAATAGAGGAAAAACTGAAGCCGCTGCAGCGGAGGAAATTTCTCGACGAGCAAGAAGTAAATTCAGGTCAAATAGAACCTCTGATGATATTCTTATCCAAGGACAACTTGGAGAATTACTGTTATTTCATTTTATACAAAGATTACAAAAGGCTATTCCTATATTAAGAAAGATGAAAATAACAACCTCAACGGAACATGAACGATATGGAGCAGATGCAATCCATTTTAAATTCAAGAATAATAAGCCAATAATTATTTTAGGGGAAGCAAAAACCTATACAACTAAATACAAATTTAATACAGCTTTTGAAGAATCCATAAAAAGCATTTTAAAAACTTATAAAGAACACCGGAATGAAATTAATTTATATGTACATGAAGATTTTTTAACTCCTGAAATGGATCAAATTGCTGAACAATACATAAATAATAAATTAAAAAATGTTGAAGTTCATTTGACATGTATTGTTGTATACAATGAAACCTCTGATATTAATGGTAATAGCGAAGAAGAAATTAAGCAAAAAATTAATGATATAATTAAAAACAAGTATTCTAATTTTGACAAAAATAAAATTGATGTTGCGACCAATACTATATTAAAACGTATTACATATATTGTATTTCCTATATGGAAATTGGATGAACTCGCAAAAACTTTTCAAAAGATGATTTAAGGGATAAAATGAAAGATTTAAGGAAAAATATTTTAGAAGAATTATTAAAACTTGATTGTCACAATGTTGCACTTAAGTTAGGTTTCATATCAGGTAATAATAAAAAAGTCAACAAAGAGCTTTTGGCTAATACTATAAGATGTTTAGATTATGAAACGACAATGCCTGAGAATCCTGATATAAACTACATAATAACAATTTTTGCTTTAATATGGGAATATATTGATCATTCTAAGTATAATTTGCAAAAAATTGCAGTTAAATTTTTATCTCGCATTGGTTATGCCACTTCTGCAATAATAACAGATGATAATTTCGATAAGAAAAATTGCAAATTTTCTTCTTTAGAAAGCCCTATAGATGAACTTCTTACAAGTTTAAATCAAGAAAAATATTATATTTCTGTTGGCAAGAAGAAATTTATATTAACTAAATTTCAAATGGATATATGGAATAGCATGGATAATGATAAATTAATAGGTATTTCAGCACCGACTTCTGCGGGAAAGTCTTTTGTTATTCTATTAAAACTACTAGAAAAATTAAAAAGGAATGACTTTGATATTATATATATTGTACCTACTTTAAGTTTAGTCAATCAAGTAATAAGTGATTTTAATAAATATACTGAATTGTTAGAAATAAAGAATTGTAAAATAATCAGTACGTACGAAGAAAATAATATTAATAAAAATAATATATTTGTATTAACCCAAGAAAAAACTATAAGTATATTTTCTGAGCAAAATAACAAATTTAATAAAAATACAATATTAGTTATTGATGAAATTCAAAATATTGAAAGAATCAAAGAAGATAACGACGAGCGCTCAAAAGTTTTATATGATGTATTAAATGAGTTAAGAGATAAAAAAAATATGAAACAGATTATTTTATCAGGACCACGAATTAATAAAATTGATGAAGTTGCAACAGCATTATTTGGACAAAAAGCAAAAAAAATTTCTTCAAATGAAAGTCCTGTATTAAATTTAACATATAGTATTTCTAAAACAAATAATAAATATCAATTAAAACAGTATTGTAGTTTAATAAAAGAACCAATAGTTATTGATATAGTAAATGATTCATTTATTAAAGGATATGGTAAGAAATTATATGATTCTCATTTTTTAAGATATCTAAGTTCGATTCTTAATAATTTATCTGGTAATCAAAATATAATATTTGCACCTACTACCAAAACAGCACGGAAAATTGCATGTTTAATAAGTAAAAGAAATAAAATAAATAAATATGTAAGAGAATTAATTGCATATTATAAAGCGTCAGTAAATGAAAATTATTCTTTATGTAAAGTCCTAGAAAAAGGTGTAACTTATCATCATAGGCTTTTACCACACCATGTTAGACGAACATTAGAAAAAGCCATGCAAGAAAATTGGATAACTGATATTATTTGTACTACAACGTTATTACAAGGAATTAATTTACCAGCACAAAATATTATTATAAGAAATCCAAATTTGTATATAAGACGTGAGAAAGAAAAGACTGTTGAATTAACTAATTATGAAATGGCAAATTTAAGAGGTAGAGCAGGAAGATTGCTAAAAGACTTTATTGGCAGAACTTTTGTATTAGATGAAACTTCTTTTATTGTTGTAGATGGATATGAAGAAGAAAATTTGTTCAATAATGTGACTAAAGATTTGCCAACCGATTATGGTGAACGGTATGAAAAATATCAAGATGAAATAATAGACGTATTGTTAAATGAAGATATTGATGCCGAATTAGAAGAAAAGAAAAATGAAATACACTATAAAGATTTAAAAATATATATCCGCCAAAACATATTAAAAAATGGTGATAAAGCAAAGCAAAAAATGGAACAAGTAGGAATATCTCTTACAAAAGAACAAATTGCTGCAATAAAACTTAAATTAGATAAATTAACGATACCAAAGGAACTTTGTTATAAAAATAGATATTGGGATCCATTTGCACTTGATTATATATATAAAAATTATACTGATCAAGTTCCGACTTTCCCATTAGAACGTGGTGCAAAAACAAAACTCAATAATATGCTTAAATTTTTAAGAGATAATACAAGAACAAAATCCATGTATAATCATTATATTCCTAAAAAATACCAAAAAGGGAAAGCTCGAAGTTTTATGTGTGGTCTCTGTTATCAATGGGCAATTGGTACTCCTTTATCAGATATTTTAACCACAAATTTGAAAAAGGCAGAAAAACCAGAAGAAACAATAGAGGAAATTATAGACATCCTACAAACTTCTGCATCATATAATATTCCATTATTATTAAAACCTATTTTTGATATAAAAAATCCTGATAGTACATTTTTAACAAGTATGCAATCTGGAGCTTATAACGATATTTCTAAAAAATTAATCGAGCTAGGTGTTCCTAGAGAATGTGCATTATTTTTAAATACTTCTATATTTAAAAATGAAAAATTTTCTGAAGATACTATTGAAGAAAACATTAGAACAATTCTAAAAGATAATTATCAAGCATTACCATATTGGATTCAAATACAACTTCAATTTTTGATTTAACTTGCTTTAATACAACACCTAAAAAAGAAGCTCGTATATGAGAAAAGCCAGATTAAATACTACGTCAAAAGATTTTAAGCAATTAATCCTATAGCTAGAAAATATTAAAGCATAGCGAATGTGATTTATTATATAAAATTCATTGTATACTTGTAATATGAATAAAACAGAAATGAAAGAACAAGAAGAACTAGAACAGCTCAAAAAGTTTATTGCAACTAAGCCAGGAGAAAAATGGTTTAAAGAGCTGGGTATTATTGATTATCAAAAATCTGAATCACCTGATTTCATTATAAAAGCTCCAAATAATGAAATAATAGCATTGGAAATAACCAAATTTATAGCAAAAAATAAAAACCTCAAATTTTCGCAGGCTTTAACCACTATTGGTAATAAAATCTGTCGAGAAGCAGAAAAAGAGTATAATCTTCGTATAAATATACTCATTGACAAATATGATAAAAGAAAGTTTAGTATTTATTGGAAAGATCACTTGGATTTGGCATACAATCCTGGATTTTCAGATCTTCCAAATACAAAACTTTTTAAACAAAAAATACAAAATATTCTAAAAAATAATATAGAAAAATTAAAAAATGGCTTGCTTGTTCAAGAATATATTCAAGTAGAAAACGATTATTTTCAAATTTCAATGGCTTCCATAGTATGTCCTTGGACAGGAAAGTATGATTGTCATGTCAATAATGCAGGACTGATTTCAATTAATCCGATAAATGAATTACAAAATTGTATTAATAAGAAGAATAAGAAAATCAAAGCATATAACAAAAAATGCTCAAAATGCTATTTATTAATAATTGTTCCCGATTCATATAATGGAAATTATTGTTCTTTTGATAACAAATTGATTGAACATAAATTTAATTCAGAATTTGAAAAAATATTCTTATATTGTGCTTCTTCTAATACATCATACGTCCTTAAATAATATATGAACCGGTATCTGCGACAGCAGGCATGAATTTAAGCACTGCTATAGTAATCCGGGAAAGAGATACTCAGATGATCAATCCAACTGCTCTCTTTGGTTTCCGGCATCTGCCAGAGACAAGCCCCCTTAAGCTTACTCTTGGTGATTTTGCCATGCGCATCATGCTGACTTGCCTGTTAATTAAGTAATATATAAACCGGTTGAGGAACAGACGCCACCCTGCCCTTGAGGGATACATAATGCATTGTCCACCGCCCGTCTGGCATCTACGGGCTACAACAACCGGCTTGCCTGATTATGATGGCTCCATCACCCCTCTGTCGCCAGTTGGCTTGGTAGGGAGATTACCGTATCAGATATTAATATATTATCAAAGTACTATGTCAAATATGGATGTATGATTTGCTTTCGTAAAAAGTTATTAAAAACTTCTACATCTGGCTTTCTTGAGTTGAAATTACTGTATTCATTTTGCAGCTCAACGTTAAAAAACTCATCAAATTCAGGTATTCGCAAAATTACATCACGTTCTAACCCCTGTGATTTTATTTCTATTACTTCTTGAATTCTTTTATAAACTTCTACCGGAACAATATTTTCAAGTTCCTTTACTGTCTGTCTTAAATCAAGAGGTGGAATTCTATCAAACTCATATACATACTTTGCATTCAAAAGTCCACGCATAGAATAAAGATATTTTTTATATGTTATTGCCTTAGCCTGTTGAATAAATTCCCGATAGTTGTTTCTGAATAAAGAGAAGTAATGTTTAAATAATCTTTCCTGATTAAAGTTATTTCTCATATACTCTCGAAGCGGCAAGTTGTTATTACCATAATAAACTATCGGAGAACAAAGCCATTCAATAGTTGTCGGATTTGAGGTTAATAATAGTTTCAAATATTTAAATATATCAAATCCACTAATATCAATTAAAGAACCTTGAACATTACAAGGCTGCAAATCTTTATCGTAAGCAGCAGTTATAACATCTTTTTCCTGACTTAGTGAAATATAATTTTTTACCGAACGATAAAATACAAAACGGACATCATAATCACTGTCTTTGCTTCCCATACCCCAGGAACGGCTTCCGTTTTCAATTGCAAAGATAATTTTTATATCTTTGTCTTTTTCTATTTGTTGTAATAAATTTTGTATTTTATCAATATACAATTGTGTCAATCTCGTCATAACCAACTCCTTAGTTAAAAAATCCACTCAACCAAACAATGGCATTTATCCCATCTCCTACTTGAGGTTTGTATTTGCCTAGAACATGTTTTGATGCATATATATAGCAATATAAAGATTTTTCATTATCAGAATGTTCAAGATTTACTTTTAATTGGGCAATTTCTTCACCAAGTATTTTAAAATATTTTATATTTTCAATTTGAGTTGCTATTTCATATTCACAGGCATATTGTTTAGGTATAAGCATCCTGAAATGATCTGCCTCGAGTTTTACAACCGGCGGTTCAAAATCTTGCTCAGTTTTATCCGGATTCTCTTTTAAGAACTCATCTCTGGAAACATTATAGAACTCGCCTTTATCAATAACAAATTCTTGCTCTTTCAGTTTATCTAAACTATATGCAAGTCCGGCAAGTGATATTGTTTGGGTCTTATCTGTTTTAAAATTGGCTTTATCGATCGCATAAAACGGATCAAAGAAATTTATAACTCTATCATCTCCCGCTTCGACTGCGAATTCACCTTCTCCACCATTTTGCCAGCAATAGTCTTCCTTAAGTTTTACCTCGTTATTAATTCCTATTAATAAAGGATATGCGGAAGTATATTCATTGCAAGTTTCTTTTAATTCTATCAAACTTAACACAGATAATAATTCATTTTTTGGATAGACTATTCCTGCAAATTTTTTATTTAATATTTTTTCTTGTTTAAAAATAATATCGCCGGAGGTAACGCATTTCTTCATGTTTTTTACTGCAAATTTTTCGGTATTGCCAAAAAGTGCCACCCATTTATCACCGTGTCCTTCAAAGTGTTCTCCGTCAAAATAGCTTTCTCCACGGGAAATTTTCCTTATATTAATTGCGTTTATTGGCA